>JBFGCM010000056.1:0-24940 GCA_041581135.1 Acidimicrobiia bacterium | reverse complement strand
GCAGCTCTACGTGCAGGCGCTCCGATCGGCGGAGAATGACGATTGGACAGCCGTTGCGGTGGCGCTCGATCAGATCGACGAGCTGTTGCCCGACTTCGGCGATCCGGAAGGGCTGCGGGAGCGGGCCGTAGCGGCGCTGCAGGCGGCAGCCCAACGCGAACGGCAAGAAGTAGCAGAGCGACACGGACCCATCGTGCCGCTGGTGCCGCCGTCGGGCATTCAGCACGAGGAGACCCACGCGCCGCAGGTGCCGGTGGATCAACCAGTGCCCCGCGTGCGGACCGAAGGGGACTATCGCCACGTGCAGAGGTCACCGGGAATCCTCTGGTCGTTTGGCTTGTTGGTGGGCGGCGTTGCGCTGATCTCCGTGTTGGCGAGTCCCACATCTCCGGTGTGGGAAGCGGTGGCGTCCGGGATCATGTTCGGCGGAATGGCCGCCGGCGCGTGGTGGCTGATCGGCGCCAATCGGCTCACCGTCTCGGTGAATCGAACCCGGCTTCGTGTCGCCACCGGGTGGGGCCTCCTGCTGGGTCGGAGAGTCCGGCTCGATGACATCGTGGCGTTCCGCCGGACAGAGGTGAACTGGCGTTCCGCGATGTGGTGGAAAGGCTGGTCTACCGCCCGGCTCGCGTTCGGTGGATCGGACGCAGTCGAGCTGGAGCGTCGCTCCGGGAAGACGTTCACCGTGGGCACCGACGACGCCGAAGGCCTGTTGGAGGCCCTGGAGCGTTTCACCGGCATCGAGCGATCGGCTGATCACGCCTGACCGTCGGTGGACCGCAGCCGGTGCTCGATCGTGAAGCGCTCGCAGCGGTGGGGGATGAGCCCGGTCGACGCAGGGAGTGCCTCGACGAACTCGGCGATGTCGCCGTTCGGCGTGGCCGGGTCCTGCCAGCGAACGCATCCGATGGGGTCGAGCGGCGCGGTACGCAGTGCACAGAGGGGGCGCGCCGGGTGCACGGTTCGACGCAGGGTCCCGGCGATCGGAAGTCCCATCCGTTGCCCGAACCGGTCGTCCACCCAGCGGACGCCTCGGCTCATGGCCGTGGCGCCGTCGTGCGCCAGCATCTCGCGCCGGTAGCGCCGCAGCGCCGACTCGATCACGCGCACGGGATGGCGAACCCCGGAACGTGGCGGCGGGTTCGGTGCGGTGCCGGTCAGCGTCGCCTCGAGCAGCCTTCCGAGAGGTGTCGCCAGCCCGTGCCTCCGTGCTGCAGCCGCGAGGTAGGAGAGGTCGAACGCGCTGCCGGCAACGATGGTCTCCACGTCGGCTCGATCGGCGTAGCCGAATACGCGCCCCATTCGGTGCTTGGCGGCGAGCAGGAGAAGGAGATCTTCAGGTGAGGGCACCCGCAGCCGGCGACCTTGCCACGGTACGGTCTCGGACCGCTCCCAGGGGTCGAGGCCATGGCTGCGAGCCACCTCGAAGCCGAACGTGACCATGTGACCGTCCCTGGCCCACACCACCGCGCCGCGCCCACCGCCGTCCTCGTTGAGCTGGAGGTAGGCGAGCTGGCCGCCCAACCGGCAGCCGGCGTCGATGATGGCAGCGGCGTCGTCGAGGGACCGCGCCATCACGTCGGTGTCGTACGCCATGCGGGCGACGTAGTCGGGGAAGCGGGCTGCCATCGCCGATCCGGAGAGCACGATGAAGCGGTTCGGACCCACTTCGTCCAGCATGGTGGCGATGGTCTCGTCGAGGTGCGCCCGATGGTCGCGCATCGTCGCCAGCAGCTCTGCGGCGGTGATGCCGCTCTGCCAGCCCACCCGGGGAGGTGGCCGCCGACCCGGCCGGAACACGAACGGCGGCGGGTTCGGGGGCCACCGCGCGGCAACCCCCGCATCCCAGGTGATCGGCACGGCGTCAGCCGCGAGATGGACCGCCGACAGGTCGACGTCGGCGCCGGCCAGTTCCTCGAGCACTGCCTGCAGCGACTTGTTGGCCAGCAGCTCCCCGACTACGGCGGCCAGGGCGCGACTCGCATCCGGCGCGTGGGCCACCGCCGCGGCATGCATCCGAGCTTCGGCGACGGTGCGGGGATGCTCGTCGGCGGAGGCGAGTGCGCCCTGATCAGAATGTGTGTCGTGCTGCCCGGACACGTGCGCCATGTGCCTTCCCCGCCTGGACTCCGTGGGAAGGACGCTACGCGCCGGCCGGGGGTGGGGCAATCGGCAGCAGTCGCATCACTCGGTGACTTCTCTCATGAACCCGGACTCCGTGAAGTAGCTCCATCCGTCCATGTTGGGAGGTTCGATGCCGAGCTGGGTGAGGATCGTGGCGATCTGGGATCGGTGCTCGGTGCCGTGGTTGATGGCTTGCAGGAGCAGTAGGGCGGCGGGCATCTCCCAGGCGCCGACGGGGTCGTCTCCGGACACCTGCACCGTGTGACCTTCGCCGGCGCGTGCAGCAGCCTCCTCGAGCAGCGCGTTGCCGAGCTCGAATCGCTCCCGCAGGAGGTCGAACCCGGGGAACGGATCCTGCGTCAAGGGCTCGGGCCGATCCTTGCCCAGAAAGCGGGGCGCGTACCCGTTCTGGGAGTTGGCGATGTGCACCAGCGTCGCCCCGATGGTGCCGTAGGTGCCCTCGACCGTGGCGTCGAGGAGCTCCGCTGCCAGACCGTCGCACGCGTCGAGAAGTCGCTCGTTCATCATCGTGTTGTGCTTGAAGAACTGGTTGATGAGATCCATGGGCGGAACCCTACGTGCCGGCAGGGACCATCGGCCCCTATTCGGTGCCGGAGGTGCCGCCCTACGGTGACCATGAAGGAGGTGGGTTCAGATGATCAATGCTGGAACCCATGGTGCCGTCACCTGGATCGACCTGTCGACACCGGACGTGAAGGCCGCCGCCGATTTCTACCGGGAGCTCCTGGAATGGGATGACGTGGAGGTGTCGCCGACCCCTTCGGGTGAGTACCACCTCGGCAAGGTGGACGAGCACGACGCCTGCGGGATGATGCAGCAGGGGCCTGAGCTGGCCGGCATGCCGGCGATGTGGACGATGTTCGTCTATGTCGACGACGTGGATGCCGCCGCGGCGAGGGTTCCTGAGGCGGGAGGAACGGTGTTGGAACCCCCGTTCGACATCCCCGAGGCGCGCATCGCCATCGTCGCCGATCCAAGCGGGGCGATGTTCGGTCTGTTCGCCGGCCCCCAGATCGAGGGCGAGTTCTACTCCCAGGATGTGGGGCGCGTGTGCTGGGTCGAGCTGATGACGCGTGACACCGCCGCGGCCGAAGGCTTCTACGCCGAGCTGTTCGGGTGGAAGGCAGTCACGGAGAACGTCGCCGGCAACGACTACACCACGTTCATGCTCGGTGAGGAGATGGTGGCCGGCATGATGATGATGCCCGACGCGATCCCGGCCGAGGTGCCGCCGTACTGGGGCGTGTACTTCACCGTGGCCGACTGCGCCGCCACCGAGAAGATGGTCGGCGAGATGGGTGGCGAGATCCACGTGCCCACGATGGCGCTCGACATGGGCAAGTTCGCGTCGTTCGCCGACCCGCAAGGTGCGACGTTCAGCGTCATGGAGTACACCGCCTGAGGCGCCCGACCGGACCCTGAGGGCGGTTCGGCGTGTTCCCGCGCGGCACGCGTCAGACGCCGGCTCGGCAGTCCCGTGTGCCGGCGCTCGGCGAGCGCTGCGGGTCAAGCCGCTGCCAGCCGCTTCACGACGGGTGCCATCAACTCGAAATGGGCGCCACGGATGACGACGTAGCTGATGCCGAAGCGCTCCCGTCGTTCCAGCAAAGTCTCGGCCATCTGCTCGGGGCCGCCGATGAGCAGGTGCGGCGAGTCTTCGACCTCCGCGCGCAACGTCCCCGTTCGTTCGGCGAGCGTCGCCGCTTCGGAAATGCCGGCGAGGTGGTGGTGGATCATCACGCTGAGCTCGCGCTGCTCGAACTGCTCCCCGGCGCCCACCCGAATGGCATCGAGTTGGTGCTCGATGTGCCGGCTGGCGCCGGCCAGCGCAGCCGGGAAGTCATCGAACCCACTCATTCCCCGCGTCACCGTGATGCTGACGATGTCGGCCTCCCGACCGGCCAGGCGCAGCATCCGAGGCCCGGAACCGGCGATCAGCAGTGGCGGGCGCGGCTCCTGCAACGGTCTCGGGCTTCCGACAAGGTCGACCTGGTAGTGCTCACCGGAGTAGGCGAACGGCTCGTTGGTCCAGCAGCCCTTGATGACGGCAACGGCTTCTTCGAGGCGAGCGACTCGGGTCCCGGCGGCGTCGTACGGGATGCCGGCGCCGGCGTACTGGGCCTTGATCCAACCCGTGCCGAGACCGAGCTCGAACCGGCCTCCAGAGAGCACGTCGATGGTGGCGGTATCACGAGCCAGCTGCACCGGGTGGCGGTAGTCGTTGGCGATCACCATCGGCGAGAGCCGCAGGGTGGTCAGCTGTGCCGCCGCAGCGAGCATCGGCAGCACCCCTAGCGGCGGCCCGATGTGATCGACACCCGCCAGCACGGCGAATCCAGTGTCTTCGGCCCGGCGGATCGTCTCCAGCAGTGAGGCGCGATCAGCGGCGTCGCCGACGGTGATGGCGAATCGGAAGGGCTTGGCCACGGCGAGAAGCTACCAGTGCGGTCCCGGTGGCGGAATGGTCTTGACGGCAGGTCCTATAGTACTACAGTACTACCGGTGAGTGAACCAATCCGGCAGTTCAAGGTGTACCTGCCAGCGGATCTGATCCGTGAGCTCAAGCACGCCGCCATCGAGACGGAGCAATCGCTTTCTGCGTTCGTCGCCGATGCGATCCGTGGACACCTGGTCGAGCTGCGTCGTGAACGAGAAGAGGAGGAAGACCGATGAAGGTCGATGGCATCGAGTACATCTACTTGGAGACCCGGAACTTCGGCAAGGCCGCCAAGTTCTGGCAGCAGCTCGGGTTCGAGTTGGTGCTGGACCTGGGCACTGCCGGTCGGCTGGAGCCGCCGGGGGGCGGCGCCGGGATATTCCTCGAGGAGGTCTCGCCCGAGACCCCTCTGGCCAGCGGTGTGTACCTCCGTGCCACCAGTCCGGAGTTCGATGCGGAGCCTCCGGTGGAGAAGATCGGCGACGCCTTCAGCAGCCACTGGAACACCGAGCTGCAGATCATCCGGGACCCCGACGGCCGCGAGTTCATCCTGCAGCACACGCCCGCTGCGCAGTAGGTGTCGCCTGGGTGCCGGGGGCCGCTACGCCCCCGGCACCAGGACCCGCACCTCGACGGCGTCGTTCTGCACCGGGCGCCGGTCGACCACGTACTGATCGGCTTCGTTGGTGAGCCAGTCCGGCAGCCGGTTGGCATAGAACGGACTGCCCAGCAGCCCGCTGTTGCCTCCCGGCAGGCTGGAGCTGCCGACGATGCCCATGGCCTGCGGCCCGCCCACGTAACGGCGCACCGGGCCGCCGCCGAACATGAAGTCGTCGGCGTCATCGGCCCGGGCCGAGTGGCTGGAGGCGTCCACCACCCCGAAGCCGCCGTCGGTGGCGATCCCGGGGAGGTCGCCGAACGACGCTGGCAGACCGCTCGGCGGGATGTTGAACGGATCGCCGAGCGGATGGTCGAACACCACGCGGTGCAACCGGCCCCAGCGGTAGTCGTCCTGATCGGTGGACTCGCCGAAGGCGTCGGAGAATGCCGGGCCCGCCAGGAGGTCGAGCGCGTCGGCCAGGCTCTGCAGGATGATCACGTCGCGCTCGTCCTCGGCAGCCGCCACGCCGGGCACCACGAAGAAGTCGACGCCAGACGCTCCGACGCCGCCGTTGCTGGGGTAGGTGTCGAGCAGGTGCCGGAGCGCTTTCATCGCCTCGCCGCTGCCGGGTCCGGGCAGGCCGCCGAGCGCCGCCAACGTGGCGTCGATGGTGTTGCCGATCATCTGGCCGCGCCACACCGAGTAGATGGTGGCGGCGATGCTCGCCTGTACCTCGGCGTCGGTCGGCGGCAGGCGAACCCCGTCGACGTCGCTGAAGTCGTAGCCCTCGACGACTCCGGTCGGGGTCGTGTGGTCCCACGCCGCCAGCCGACCGATGGCCTCCATCACGCGCGGATCCATCGCCAGCGCGCTGAGCGCCGGGTCGGCCTCCGGATCCAATGCGTTGACGAAGGCGTCGACCACGTACGGCGTGAGCACCTGGGCGTCCAGCAGCACCACGTCACCCTGGATCTCGGCCATGTCGGCCCGGTCGACGGGCCCCTCGGCCAACTTCTCGGTGAGCGCCTGGGTGATGCGACCGGCGCGGGTGCCGATGGCGTAGCCGGGGTTCAGGTAGTAGATGCCCCCGCCCGGCCGCAGCTGGTTGAGCGGGTCGTTGTCGAGCGTCGTGCCGGCGGGGTCGTTGTTGGCGTTCACGAACCATCCGGCGGGCGGATTGATCAGATGCGGCATCTCGGCCGGCGGCAGGATCTCGTACGGCACCGCCTGAGCCGGTTGCGGTGTGGTGACGGGCAGCCACTCGTTGCCGCCGGTGCCGTT
The DNA here is from genome assembly GCA_041581135.1 of Acidimicrobiia bacterium. Taxonomy (GTDB): domain Bacteria; phylum Actinomycetota; class Acidimicrobiia; order Spongiisociales; family UBA5794; genus JBFGCM01. Next base: position 18,476 of record JBFGCM010000056.1, on the reverse strand, counting down.
GCGGATCATCCACGGCGGGAGCCCGGCCACGAAACCGGCCTGCAGGTCCTCGCGGAGGGGCATCTCGGCACTCGTGAAGTACGCGATGTTGCCCTGCACGTCGGTGTAGGCCCAGTTCTGCGAGCCGACGTCGAAGGTCTGGAGCCCCTTCTGGAAGTCGCGAAGATTCCGCGCCAGGTTCCAGGTGCGGAACGTCTCGGCCTCCCGGGTCGGCGAGAAGCCGGTGTACTGCACGCTGAGGCCGATGCCGGCTTCGGTGTCGAGGGCCACGATGGGCCCGTTGTTGCGGCGCGGCACGATGAGCACGACGGCGGGGATGCCGCCGCCGGGTGGCACCACAGCCACGTTGTCGAAGGTGCCATCGAGCTGGTTCGCCTTGAACTCGATTGGAATCGGAATGATCGGCTCGGGGGTGCCCAGGTAGACGGTGCTGAGGCCGCTCGGCGAGCCGGCGTCCAGCACCACCTGTTCCTGGTATGTGTCCGTCACGTCCATGGGGTTGGTGGTCGCACCCCAGGTGATGGTGCGGTTCTGGCCGAGGATCACATACGGCGACCCGGCGAAGCTGGAGCCGACGACGTCGTACTTGGGGACACCGTCGCCGGCCGGAGCGGTCACCAGGTGGTTCTGATAGAAGATCGCCGGCGTGTCGAGCGCCAGGTGTGGGTCGTTGGCCATGAGCGGCCGACCGTCGACCGTGTGGGCACCGCTCACCGCCCACTCGTTGCTGCCCTGGAAGTCGTCCCGGCCATTCAGGGCACGAGACAGCGCCGGGACCCGTTCGGCGCGGGTGCGGTAGTCCCGGATCAGGTCCAAGAGTCCGGCGTCGGGAGCGGCCGGCGCAACCGAGGTCTGCGAGCCGGTAGCGGCTGCCAGGCCTGCCATCGCATCGGGCACGGTGGAGGCCGGGTCGAAGGGGGCGCTGCGGAACAGGTCGTCACTGAACAGCGCCGCGCCGTCGAAGCCGAGAACTGCACCGGCGCCGACGTACGTGAGGAACCTCTCGGTGAGCCCGATGTCGAGGTCGAACGACAGCGAGAAGGCGAACAGTTTGGAGACGACGGCGCTGTCGACCGCCGACCAAGGCTCGAAGCTGGTGAGCTCGAGTGCGCCGTACTCGGGAGGCAGCGGGTTGGCGGCCACATAGGCGTTGACCCCGTCCGCATACGCCTGGAGGTCGGCGAGCGCGGCGGGGGACAGTAGAGGTATCGAGGCCTCGGCGGCGCGGCGCAGTCCCAGCGTCCGGAGTTCGACGTCGCTACCGAGGGCGGCCGGCCCCACCAGCTCGGCCAGCGTTCCGCTGGCGGTGCGGCGGAAGAAGTCCATCTGGAAGAGCCGATCCTCGGCGTGGACCCATCCCTGCAAGAAGAAGAGATCGTGGTCGTTGTTGGCGAAGATGTGCGTGATGCCGAGCGAGTCCCGCACCACTTCTGCGCGGGCGGTGAGACCGGGGATCGGGATCGGTTCCGGTGCGGTCTCGGCCCCGGACGGTGCCATCACGCCTAGCACCGTGAGCGCCGCGACCAGCATGATCGAGATTCGGCGAGCCATCATTCCCCTCCTCCGCAGTGCCTCGGTCAAGGCTACCGATTTCGCCTGTCAGAAACCGGGCTCGCCGGCCATGACGCGCAGATCGGGCGCCCGGGGGCGCCCGATCCAGTCGCGGTCGCCCGCTGCCTACGGGAGGAGGACGCCGTCGATGACGTGGATGATGCCGTTGTTGGCGAAGACATCGGTGGCGATGACGTTGGCGTCGTTGATGGTGACTCCTTCGCCGACCGCCAGGGTGGCTGTCTGCCCGTTGAGGGTGCGCAGAGTGCCACCACCGCGTTGCACGATCGCACGGGCCGACTTGGCGCCGGGAGCGACGTGATACAGCAAGATGTCGGTCAGGGTCTCGACGCCGAGCGCATCGACGATGTTGGTTTCGTCGAGGCCGAGGGCGGCGAACGCCTCGTCGGTGGGCGCGAAGACCGTCTTCACATCCGGGGCGGCCAGGGCGTCCACCAGTCCGGCACCGACGACGGCGGCGATGAGCGTGTCGAACTCGCCGGTCTCGGCATTGATGGCCAAGGCAACGTCGACGATGGAACCGAGGTCCTCTCGGGGGCCGCGTTCGCTGGCTCCAGCTGCAGGGGCGGCCACGAGGCCGACGGCCAGCAGCGCGGCGAGCAGGGTGATCAGCTTGCGCTTCACGATGGAGTCCTTCCGTTGGGGGGTCACTCTCTCCTCTTGGCATTCCTACGGCACCGGCACCGATCGTGGATGAGGCTCGGTGGGTGGAAGGCGCGGACAAGAACCAGGGAACGACCGGAAGGAGGAGCGGCTGTCGGCGCCGAGGTCGGCGCCCCGCTCAGCCGAGAGCGCGCTTCGTCTCCTCCACCAGGTCGGCGACGTCGATGCTGGTCTCCTCCTCCACCACGCGACGTAGGGCGGGGGAGAGACCATCCAGTGCGCCGGCGACCTTGGTGAGGGTGGCCCGCTGCTGGCGCATCCGGGCGGCTTCCTCGGCCGGCGTCACCAGGTCGTCGACGAGCGATCCTTCGGCCCGGGAGGCGACGAGCGGCTCGGGCAAGCCCCGCATCCACACGAGCGTGCGCCGGCCCGGACCGCGTCCCTCTGTGATCGGAACGATCGCCACGACCTCGTCGGAGCGGACATACGCGCCGTATCCCAGGCTCAGCAGCTGACCAGACTGGATCCGCATGGCACCTCGCGCATCGAGAGTGCGAGTCTACGCGGCGCCACCTCTCAGGACGGTGCGGGCGGGCGCGTGCCTAGCCGCCGACGCGCTCGGCGGACTCGTCCAGCTCGCGCAAATGTGTCACGACCCGCTCGGCGATGGCGCCCATCGTCTTCAGCTGAGCGGGGCGCAACAGGTCGATGAAGTGCCGGCGCACCCCGGCGAAGTGCACGGGCGCGGCCTCACGTATCGCCGCCAGCCCGTGCTTCGTGAGGGTGACGTGAGCGCCGCGGGCATCGCCGTCGACGTGTTCTCGACGCACCAAGCCCCGATCCTCCATGCGGCGGATCTGGTGCGACAGGCGGCTCTGGGACCACTGCATGTGATCGGCCAGAGCTGTGATGCGCCAGCGTCGGCCCTCGATCTCCACCAGATTCGAGAGCACGGTGTAGTCGGCCGTCGACAACCCGGTGGCCGCCGTCAGCTCGCGAGAGAGCTGACCCTCGAGCAGGGTGAACATGCGGCGGTAGCTGCGCCACGCCCGCTCCTCAGTTGGATCGAGCCATCGGGAAACCATGGTGCGACTCTATCAGAAAGTGCTTGACATGTCATGTATCTGGTAGTTACATGATGTATCATGCAAAGCACCAACCACCCTCGCCCCGTCCTGATCCCACCTCCTGCCTGGCAGCGGCTGGTGCGCCTGGTCGCCGGCCTCGTGTTGTTCGGTGTCAGCATCGCCCTGATGTTGACCGCCGGGCTCGGCGTGGATTCGTGGGACGTGTTCCACCAAGGACTCGCCGCCCGCATCGGAATCACCTTCGGCTGGGTGGTGAACGGAGTCAGCTTGGGGGCGCTGCTCCTCTGGATTCCGCTGCGGCAGCGGCCAGGTCTCGGCACGGTCGCCAACGCAGTGGTCGTCGGGTTGGTGGCCGACGCCACCCTTCAGGTGCTCGACAGGCCCAGTGGTGTCGGGCTCCAACTGCTGATGCTGCTGGTGGGAATCGTCGCCAACGGAGCGGCCACGGGCCTGTACATCGGAGCCGGGCTAGGACCCGGGCCGCGGGATGGCCTCATGACCGGCCTGGCGGCGAGGACCGGTCGCTCGTTACGAGTCGTCCGCACCGGCATCGAGGTCGTCGTCCTAGGGGCCGGCTGGGCCTTGGGCGGACCGGTGGGCGTCGGGACCGTGGTCTACGCCGTCGCAATCGGACCCTTGACGCAGTTCTTCCTAGGCAGATGGTCGGTCGAAGCGCCGGGTGCGGTCGCAGACCGCAGCATCGGTGCCCAGGCGGCGGGGTGCTCGGCATGATGGCCCGTCTTCGCATCCTCGCCGTGCCGGGCAGCCTGCGCCGTGGTTCCTACAACGCGGCCGTGCTGGAGTCAGCCGCTCGGTTGGCATCGTCGACGGTCGACGTGCGTGTGTTCGAGGGGCTCCCGGCGGTGCCGCTGTTCAACGAAGATATCGAGGACGATCTCGAGCTGACGGCCGGGGTAGAGGTGATGCGCCGCGCAGTCGCCGCCGCTGACGGGCTGGTGGTCGCCACCCCCGAGTACAACCAGGCGGTTCCGGGTGTCGTCAAGAACATGGTCGACTGGCTGTCGCGGTCCGAAGGACCCGGCGGTTTGGACGGACTGCCCGTGGCGGTCACTGGCGCTACCACGGGGCCTTGGGGCACCCGGCTGGCTCAGACGATGCTGCGCCAGATGCTGCACTCCACCGGCGCCCGGGTGATGCCGACCCCGACGCTGTTCATCGCCGGGGTGCGCGACGCCTTCGATGGCGGCAACCTGGTGGATGCGTCGCTGGCGAGCCGGCTTCAGGAGTTCGTTGCCGCGTTCGGTGACTGGATCCGCCTGGTGCGAGACGAGGCACGCGCACCGGCCGGGGCCGGCAGCCGCTGACCTCGGTTCAGCTCCAGCGCAACCCGACGAGGCTCGCCACCTGGGGCGCCCGCAGCAGCCGCTCGATCGTCGCGCACGCCTCCTCGACGCGGTTGCCCCCGGCGGGAGGTGCCACCAGCTGGGCCACGGTCGTCAGCGTCTCATGGACGGCGGCGTCGTCGCAGGTGGCGCCCGCGGTGGCCGCGGCGTGCACCGCTTGGGACAGCGCAGCGGCGTCACCGGCCTGGACCTCGCCCACCTCTGCCCAGGCACTGGCGAGCTCCTCATCGGCCGAGTCGGCTTCGGCCCCGTCGAGTAGCGCTCCGACCGCTTCGTTGGCGCTGGCGATGGCGGCAGTGGCGATCCGATCGGCCAGCAAGGCGGCGAGGTCACAGAAGTCGGACGCATGGAACAGCACTTCCTGCGTGCCGTCGGCATGCTCCAGCACGATCCCGACCGCTTCCTCGGCCCCGGCCACCGCCGCGTCGAGCCACTCGGGCACGTGCGGCAGCTCGAGGTCGACCTGCATGATCTGGACGCCGGTGACATTGCCCCCGCCTCGGACCCGGTGCCGCTTCCACCCGGACCGGCTCATGCCCCGGTGGCCGGTGCCGGCCTGCAGCGTCACCGCCACCAGGTCCAGATACTCACCGCCGCCGACGTCGGCTTGTGCCTCGTCGGGGGCCTCGACCAGACGGAGCATCTCACGTTCTCTTGCGGGCTCGGGGTCGTGGAGCCCCAGGGTGATGGTCGTGGTGACCACGCTGCCAACCGTGCCGACCGAGACTCTCCGCAGCGGACGCCCGTAGTACCCCAGCCGGGGGCGGCCCTCGACATCCTCTGGTTGGTCCACGCCGAGCAGGGACAAGATGGTCGGGGTGAAGTCGACCATGTCGGCGGAGGCGACTTCACCGTCGCCCCGAACCGCCGGGCCGCAGAACACCATGGGGACCCTGAGCAGCGGATACGCAAACGATCCGTGGGTGGACGCGTTGCCGCTGAAGGCCTCGCGGTTGGGAGCCAGCAGCACCACGTCCGGAGACCGATCGACATCCGATCCGGATGCCGGCAGCAGCCCGTCGACGAGTGCCTCCACTTGGAGCACGTCGAACGGGTCGGCTTCAAGGCGCTCCCGCAGCCGCCGCTCGATGTCCAGCGACCCCGACCGGACCGCGGTCGCCGCCAGGTCGGCCTCGTCCGGAGGCGGTGCCGCCAGGTGCGCCGTGATGAGTTCCCGAGCGCGAGCGCTGTCCACATCGATGAGATCCCGTTCGCCGCGGGGGAGGAGCCGGTATCGGCCGTCGTCCTTCACCAGCGCCGCGTATGGCGTCACCGCCAGGGGACGATCCAGCAGCAGGCGGGCCGCTTCGAGGGCAGACGGGATCTCACCGCCGGCGTCGACCGGGCCCGGCGTGCCCAGATGCACATTGAGGTTCATGCCTTGGCCGAAGACGGCGACGCGGTCGGCGAGCAGAGCCTTGCGGACGATGACATGAATTCCGCTGAGCTCGTCACGATCGATGCCGAGGATGACGGCGAGGAGGGCGAGTTCCACCTCGGTAGTGATGCTTTCGCTGGGAACCAGGTCCTGGTGCCCGTGATCGGCAACGAGGGCGAAGACCGTGTTGTTGAAATCTCGCGGGTAGAGCCGCCGGTAGTCGGAGATGAACTCGGCGAGCCGATTGTCGAACCACGCCAGATAGGTCTCCTGGTTGGCGAGACCACCCACGTGGCTGCCCTTGTCGATGGAGGCCAGGTAGATGGTCGTCAGGTCCGGTGGGCCGCCACTGTGGCGCTCGCCCCGGACGTTGTCGTCGGGGAACGTGCCGTCGAGGCGAGGAGCGAGCCGATCGGCCCGAAGGCCGCGAATCGAGATGAAGTCGTCGTCCTCTTCCCGCCGCTTCCGTCGCTTCTTCGGCCTGAGCACCTGCCTCGGGTCCCGTGCCGTCACCGTCGATGGGCGGAACCGGAGCAGGGCGTGAGCCTTGACCCAGGCTGCAGCGTCGAAGGGCTCGTACTGGTCGACGTCCTCGCCGCTGCAGATGTCCTTGATGGTGCGCATCTCGCTGTTGGAGAGATGCCACCACTGATCCATCCCCACGGGGGTCCACGGCTCGTTGGCGCCATGGATGAAGTTGTGGATCACACACGTGCGGAGGCCCACCCGATGCAGCCGCTCGTAGAGGGTCGGCACGAGCAGATCCGACACCAGCCCTCGGTTGCGATCGGTGCAGTCGTCGTCGTCGGCCAGGTCGAACCCGCCGATGAACCAGTCGGCCCCTGCTCCGAGCTCGCTGGTGCGCGAGGTGCAGAAGCCCTGGAGTGAGGGCGCCCGGGGCAAGTGTTCCCAACGATGGTTGACCACCGGGCCACCGTTGGTGCGGGAGGCGAACTCGTTGCCGGTGATGCCGTGGCGGCCCGGCCACACCCCGGTGAACATCGTGGCGTGGGACGGGAAGGTGAAGCTGGGGTACGGCGCTCTCGCCAGGCGGACGTCGACCATGCTGTTCTCGGAGCCGAAGCACAGGAATGCCAGACCGCTGCGAAGGTCCTTGCCGTCGTCGATGACGGTGTCGTCGGTGGCATCGGGCCGAGGTTCGAATCGGTAGCGGCGCGACAGGCCGGCGCCGGCGTCGCGGACCCGCTTCAGATGTTTGTAGAACACGTCCCATCGCAGGCCGTCGATGTCGAGGATCACGACCCGGCGCCGTGGGACGCGCAGGTTGAACCGGAACGAGGAGCTGCGCTGGCGCCGGTTCTCGTGGATCAGCAGCGCTCCGGAGGGCTGGCGGACGCGGAGGACGGTACGGTGCTCGATGATGGCGCCGGATGCCCCGGGGATCTGATCGAGGTTGCCGAGCAGCCGTTCCTCAGCGGCGCGAGTGTCGATGCGCAGCGTGATCCGGCCCTCGGCATCGCTGGTCCCCGACGCCCGGCCGGCAAGAGCGGCCTGGAACGTCACATTGGTGCGGGGGCCGCGGGGGCGGCCGCGACGGGGCAGGTCCTCTTCGAGGTCGGCGTCGTCGGCCAGCCCGGGGATGACGATGCGGGCCTTGATGCTGAGCGTGGCTTGCACCGTGTAGCCGACGCCCGGACGGCGGATACCCGCCTCGGTGAGCCGTACGTCGATGGATGCCATGGACCCCCCTGGAGCGCGTCGCTTCGACACTACGCGGGCGGGGCCGCCGGCAGGGCGGCCCCTTGGGAGTTGAATGATCGACACCAAGTCGCTGCAGGTGGCGTCACGAACGGAGCTGCCGATCGGCGACCTTGCGTTGTCGCCCAATGGGGAGGTGCTTGTCGGGCTGGGTGTCCATCAACGGTTCAGCGGCGGCGCGGACGAGTGTGTCGGGAACGGCATGTACCTCTTGGATCCGATGACGCCCGAGGTGCGACACCACGTCGCAGCTGGCCGGGCGTTCGCGTTCGACGGCCTCTCACCGGATGGCTCGATGGTGTGCTCATGGACGCACGACCCGGTGGCCGTGTGCTCGCCCTTGTGGCGGTCGCCCGCGGCGCCGGCGACGTGGTGGGCAGGCGCACCGTGCGCTGGCCCGGCTATGTGATCGGCCCCGCCTCGACCGTGGCGGCCGGCCGGAACGAGTGAGGCTCCGGCAGTCGCCGGGGCCTCACACGCGCAGGAAGTGGCTGGTTCCGCCGTTGTCGACGGCCACCACGGTCGTGCCGTCGTCCGAGACGGCCCACGACACCCATGGGCGAAGATCGGCGTGGAACCGGCGAGTCGAGAGGTGCGCGCCGCTTTCAAGGTCCCAAACATCGACCGAGCCCACCTCGGTGGCGACGACCCGTCCGGAGTCGGGCCGCACCGTACAGGTGTGGAACCGGCCGCGGGATGAGTGCTGCAGCGGCCTCCGACGCTCTTCTCCGAACAACTCCGCTACGAGCAGGGTGCCGTCCGACCGGCCAAGGGCGTAGCGACCGTCGCGCGTGGGTGAGCAGTCGTCGAGGGCTGCGAACCGTCTCATGACGGGCTGTTCGCCTTGGTGGCCGAGCTCGAGTGAGCAGAGGCTGCCGCCCACTTCCAGCATCACCCGGTCGTCGTCCGCCGTGGGGTGCACATGCTGGATTCCGTCGATGCGAACGTGCCGTGCGAGGTCGCCGGTCTCCAGGTCGTGAATGGCGAGCGCATTCTCGCCGGCCGAGACGATCAGTCGGCCATTGGCTGTCACCGCAAGCGAGCTGACGTCGCCGTGGGGCGCAGTGAACCGGCACATCGGGATGCGGTCGTCGAGGTCCCACACCTCGATGTCTCCGTCGGTGCCGCCGAGAACGGCGTGTCGACCGTCCGGCGTGATGGTCACGGCGCGCACGCCGAAGATGTCGCTGGTCCCGATGGGCGCTCCAGATCGTTGGTAGTGCTCGAGATCCCACCTGCGAATCGACAGGACGTGGTACACGGCGACCGCACGTGTGCAGTCGGGCGTCACCGCCACCAGTAGCACGAGATCTCCGGCTGCCTCCGGCTCGGTCGACGCCTCCCACCGCTCGAGGTCCCACACCCGGAGGTGTCCTCCCTGGACCGTCGTCGACACGGCCATGCGCGCATCCGCCGACATGACCGCCCGGGGGAACGCCACTGGTCCTTCCAGGATGCCAAGGGGTTCGGCCGTCTCGAGATCCCACGCTCGGATGGATCGGTCGGCCGACGTCGAGACCACCCGCTGCCGATGCTCGTCGGTACCGGCGGAGGCGTCGAGCACGAATGAGGCATGGCCGATGAGCGTCGCCTGGAAGCTGCCTGCCTCGACGTCCCACACGATCAGCGTCTTGTCCCGCGAAGCCGTCACGGCACGAGCGCCGTCCGGCGTGACCGCGATCGCCTCGATGGTGTCACCGTGGCCGAGGAGGGGCCCGGTGGCGGAACCCTTCTCAGGGTCAAAGATCCACACGTCCTCGCCCACCGCGGTCAGCACGCGCCGACACCCTCGGAGCAGAGCCGCCGCGTCTGCGCCCTGATCGCCCAGGGCGATGTCCTCCGCTCGATGTGCGCAGGTCAACCAGGCCTGCTCGTCGCGCAGCACGACGGCACAGGGACCCTGAGGCGAGAGCGAGAGATCCACCGGGATGCCATGCAGGTCGGTTCTTGCCTCGACCCTGCCGGTGGTGGCATCCCATATGGTCCCGGAACCGGAATCATCCGCGGCAGCTACGCGCGATCCATCTGGCTGAACAGCCAGACGAGCCAAGGACAGCCCCGTCTCGTGGGACCAGCGCTCTCTCCCCGATGCCAGGTCCCAGAGCCGGACCACGCCATCGAAGTCGGCGAACACCGCGGTCAGGCCATCGTCGCTGATCGCCAGGAGCTTGTTGTCACCCGCCGCCAGGATCTGCTCGAGTTGACCGCCGGCCGCCATCAGGCTCGGAGTCATCGGACAGAGCCACGGTTGGTTGCGCCACGCACGTGCCTGTTCGACCAGTGAAACGGCCGCTGGGCCGTTGGCGTCGAGCAGTCTGCCGACCATCTGGCCGGCCAGCTCCTCCGGGTAGGTCACGACGACGGCAGCCGCCAGCGAGAGCGCGTCGCGTATGACCTCCAAGTCGCTGGTGGAGCGCGTCCCGGTCAGAAGGCGACTCTCCGCAGGATTTCGATGGCTTGCTCGTTCCCCAGCTCGGCGCCCTTCTTGAACTCGCGGTGCACGTCGTCCTTGGGTCGCTTGAGGCTGAGGAAGGCCATGCCGAGCGCGAAGTGCGCCATCCCGGCCAGCTGCGGCGTCCCGATGCTCGCCGCCTTCTCCAGCAGCGGTACGGCCTCTTCCACGCGGCCCAGGTTCACGTAGTGGGCGCCGAGATTGCCATACGCTTCGGCGACCTCGGTATCCAGCGAGATCGCCGTCTCCCACTGCGCAGCCGCCTCCTCGGCGTTGCCGGCGGTGTTCAGTACGCACCCCAGCTCGGCGTGAGCCGCCCCGAAGCCGTCCCTGAGCTCGGTGGCGGCCTGGAGGTGTTGCGTTGCCCGGTCGAGGTCGCCGTGCCACTCGTAGGCGACGCCGAGCTTGTACTGCCAGAACGCGTCGGTGGGGTCGAGTCGGGTGGCCCTTTCGAGGTGCCGAATGGCCTCCGGATACCGGTCCTGTGCCAGTCGGACCGTGCCGAGAAGCCCGTGGGCCTCGAAATCTTCGGGGTCGTCGCCGAGCACCCTCTCCAATTCAGCGGCCGCCGGATCCAGCAGGCCTTTCTCGATGTAGCGCTTCGCCACGTCGCAGGCGTCGGCGGCACCCGGAAGGCGCAACTCGATGGTCGCGCCGCTCGGGGTCGTGAACTTTCGGCGCTTGGCCGCCTTGGTCCTCTTCATCGTCGCTCCCTTCTGAACCGAACCCGGCGTCTCCGACTGGAAACGCCCCTTTCGATTCGAGCGGCGCGCACAGAGCACCTGCATTTGGCGACCGCGCGCCCAGGCTGCTGCTGCCTTCTCCCTCACGCTATGACGTGGGCAGGAGGCCGAGCAGGGCCTTAGGTCACGTCGGACGGCCGCCGGCGGCGGTCGCCGCCAGCTGGCGCGCGACCTGGAGGATGTCGGCGACGGAGATCTCGACGACCTCGGGAGTGAGCGTCGAATCCATGTCGGGCTCTTGCCCATCGATCATTTGGGCCCTGATGGGGTTGTGAAGCGTTGCCCAGATCGTGTAGGTGTCGACGTCTTGGTCGAGTCGCGGAATCAGCAGGCGCTCGACGACGGCGATGAGCAGATCGTGATGGTCCAGATCGAATTCGAGGTCCGCGTTGAGTTCCAAGAGGATGTCGCCGTCGTCGAACCCGTACTTGTGGAGCAGCCCGTAGGGGAAAAACATCACCACCGGGCTGCCGTCGCCGGCGGTCACGCCGGTTGGATCGGAGGGCGGTGGCCGGTCGTTCATGGTCTCGTCTCCAGCCTGCATCGTCATCGGCTCGACGCTTACGGGCCGTTGGTCCCTAAGCGGTCCCGATGTGTGCAAGTACGGTCGAACGGAGGACTCCGAGGCGGGTCTCTCATGGAGTGTCTGATCGTGACGCGGGCAGGGAGTGGGGGTGTGCGGTGACGCGTACGTTTCGCTTGTTCATTTCTTCGACGTTTTCTGATCTGGAGGCGGAGCGGAATGCGCTGCACAGTCGAGTGTTCCCGCGGTTGCAGGAGTTGTGTGTGGCGAGGGGGGCCCGTTTCCAGGCGATCGATCTTCGGTGGGGGGTGAGCGACGAGGCGGGTCTGGACCAGCGGACGATGCCGTTGTGTCTGGATGAGATCGAGCGGTGTCAGAAGGCCGACCGGCCCAACTTCCTGATCCTGCTGGGCAACCGGTACGGGTGGCGGCCGCTGCCGGCGACGATTCCGGCGTCGGAGTTCGATCGCATCTTGGAGCGGGTGGACGATGAGGAAGTGGTGGAGACGTCAGCGTCGAAGCTGACCGCCAGGCAGCGGCTCGAGAAGTGGTACGTGCTCGATGACAACGCAAAGCCGGCGGAGTACTACCTGGAGCCGCGTGATCCGGATGGGCCGTTTGGCACCTCGCTGGACCCGGTGGTCAAGCAGGCGAAGGCGGAGGCGTGGGACGAGGAAGCGGCGGCGATGCGGGCCAGCCTGCTGGAGGGGATCGACGGCCTCGACTTGAGCTCGGAACGGGAAACCGACAGTGAGGCCCGTTCCAAGTATGTGGCGTCGGCGACCGAGCAGGAGATCGAGCAGGGGGCGTTCCGGGTCCCCGACGCTCCCGATCACGTGTTCTGTTTCTTCCGTGACATCGAGGATCTGCCGGGCGATGTTTCCGCCAAGGCCTATCGGGACTTGGTGTGGCCCGATGGTGGCGGTGATCCGGTGGTGGATGAGGACGCCGAGGCGGCGCTGGTGCGCCTGAAGCAGCGGATTGGTGACTATCTGCCTGCCAATGTGGTCACCAGCTCCGTTTCGTGGCTTGGCGACGGTCCCGAGCTGGGGGAGTTGCCGGAGCCGGGTGAACCATGTGTGGAGGATTCCGCGAGCTATGTCGAGGCGTTCTGTGCCAAGGTCGAAGCCCGTCTCACTGCGGCGATCGAGGCTCGGTTGGCGCTCGACGAGGGAGCCGACAGTGTGGCGCTCGAGGTCGATGCTCATGTGCGCTTCGCTGAGGACCGGGCCAAGTTCTTCACGGGTCGCAACGATGCCATTGCCGCCATTGAGGGCTATCTAGCTGGTGATGATTCCCGGCCTCTCGTGGTGCACGGTGTGTCTGGGACCGGGAAGTCGGCGTTGGTGGCCCATGTGGCTTCGGAGGCGGCTGCTGGGAGTGCGGATGCCACGGTGGTGATCCGGTTCATCGGTGCAACTGCCGCCTCGACGGGTGGGCGTGGGTTGTTGGGCGACCTGTGTCGCCAGATCGGCGTCGTCTATGGGCTCACCGATCCGGTGCCCGACGATCTGCAGGAACTCACCGAGATGTTTCCGGAGCGCCTCGCTCTCGCCACCGCCGAGAAGCCGCTGCTGGTGTTCATCGACGCTGTCGACCAGCTTGCCGCCGGGGACGCCGCCCGGCGCCTCGGTTGGCTTCCCGGCGAGCTGCCCGAACACGTCCGGATCGTCATCTCGACCCTGCCCGGTGACACCTACGACGCCGCCGTGTCACGAGACCCCGCCATGGTCGAGGTGACCTCCATGCCAACTCACGAGGCGGAGAAACTGCTCGAGGTGTGGCTCGAGGACGCCCGCCGCGACCTCCAACCCGACCAGCACACAGAAATCCTCGAGGCGTTCTCTGAGGCCGACGGGCTTCCCCTCTACCTCAAGCTGGCGTTCGAGGAAGCCCGGCTGTGGCGCTCGGATGGTGAGCACCCATCCCTGGCCTCCAACGTCGAGAGCCTGATCCGGGACAACCTGTTCGCCCGCCTCCAGGAACCGGCCAACCATGGCCCCCTCCTCGTGGAGCGTTCCCTGGGCTACCTGGCCGCGTCCCGCTACGGGCTCGCCGAAGACGAGATCATCGACGTGCTCTCCCGCGACGACGACGTGTTCGCTTCCATTGCCGACCAGCCCTACCACGACATCCCAGACACCGGTGCCACCCGCCAACGCATCCCCGTAGTGGTCTGGGCCCGCCTCTACGCCGACCTCCAGCCCTACCTCACCGAACGCGCCACCGACGGCGCCACCACCCTCGACTACTACCACCGCCAATTCCGCGAGGTATCGACTTCGTCCTACCTCGAGGGTGGCGACGGCCTGTCCCGGCACGGCGTGCTTGCCGACCTATTCCGGTCGAAAGCCGATCCCGAAGAGGATTTCACGTGGACCGGCGGCGACATCCGAGGCCTCGCCGAACTGCCCTACCACCTGACCGAGGCCGAGCGGTTCGACGACGTGTACGAGGTCCTCACCGACTTCCGGTTCATGGAGCGCAAGGTCGCCGAGGTCGGGATCGTGCAGCAGGCCGACGGCCGGCCGATGTACACGGGGGTGTCCCGCCTCAGGGAGGACTTCGACCACACCCTGGCTGGCATGCCGGGCGGCGAGGGCGATTCCGGCGGGCGAGCGGTCATCGTGACTGCGACGGACTTCGGCAAGGGCGCCGGGTATCAGGTCCGCTGTCCGTTCTGCAACCGCTACTCGGACGTGGAGGAGGGCTGGCTCGGAATCGAGATCGAATGCCCGCAGGAAGGCTGCGGCAAGCCGCTCAAGGTGAACTCCTTCATGGTCCCGGCAGCGAGTCCGTGATGGGCGGCATGACCGCAACGACGGAGCAACGCGGCGTCCTCGAAGCCGTCGGGGCGGCGATCGGACGCGAAGCGCACAACCTGCAGCCGCGCCCGGATCTCCTCTGGCAGCAGCTCCACAACCGACTCCAGTGGGCCGAGACGCCCTTCGCCGACCGCCTCATCGCCGAGCGGGAGCGGCGGAGCCGGCCCGGCGCTTCGCCGTGGGTGCATCGGTACACAAGGCTGCAGGAGTCCGAAGCGCTAGTCCGAACGCTCCCCACTCCCTCGGCCACGCTTGGATGCGTCGTGAGTCCTGATGGCGGATCTATTGCGTCCATCGGCGGCGATGCCTTGCTGAGGGTGTGGGATGTAGCCACCGGAACCGTGAGCGCCACCCTTGGCGTGACTACCGGATTGGCCGGCGACTTCGAGGACTGTGCGATCAGTCCGGACGGCAGTTGGATGATCTCCTCCGTAACATATGGCGGCGCTCTGAAGATCTGGGATGTGGCCAGTGGCTCTGAACGCGCGAGCCTTGGCCCCATCGCCGGTAGGTGTTGTGCGGTGAGCCCGGATGGGGGCTGGATTGTCTCCGCTGGCAGGGACAACGCGTTGAAGATTTGGGATGTGTTGAGCGGCTCAGAGCGTGCCACGCTCACTGGCCATACCGATCCGGTCAACGGTTGCGCTGTGAGCCCGGACGGCAGCTGGATCGTCTCTGCCGGCAGGGACAACACGTTGAAGATTTGGGATGTGGCGAGCGGCTCAGAGCGTGCCACGCTCACCGGCCACACGACAACGGAGTTTCGCGGTGGAGTTGAGGCTTGTGGGGTGAGTCCGGACGGCAGCTGGATCGTCTCTGCCGGCCGCGATAGCACTTTGAGGCTCTGGGATGTGGCCACCGGCACTGAGCGCGCCACGCTCATCGGACATGCCGGTGCAGTCTGGGGTTGCGCTGTGAGCCCGGACGGCGCCTGGATCGTCTCCGCAGGCAGGGACAACACCTTGAAGATCTGGGATGTCGCTACCGGCACCGAACGGGCCACCCTCGCCGGTCACGGGGGAGACGTGAACGGTTGCGCAGTGAGCCCGGACGGCACCTGGATCGTTTCCGCCAGCGATGACAACACTTTGAAGATCTGGGATGTGGCCACCAGCACCGAACAGAACGCCGCGACGATGCGCGCGTCCCAACGGTTACCCAGGCGCTGGTGGCAGCGTCGCGGAGTCCGGCACGCGCGATCCCCACAGGCCCCAACCGGCCACAATGGCTGGGTGAAGGCATGCGCGGTGAGCCCAGACGGGTCGCTCATAGTCTCGGGAAGCTCGGACTTCACGCTGAAGACGTGGGATGTGGCCACTGGTACCGAGCAGGCCACGCTCACCGGCCACCACGAAGGTGTCGAGGTTTGTGCGGTAAGCCCCGACGCCAGCTGGATTGTCTCGGGCGGCGGCCGGGGGTCTCTGAAGATCTGGGAAACCGCTTCGGGCAATGAACGGGCCACGCTCACCGGTCACACTGACGGGGTGTGGGGATGTGCAGTGAGTCCTAACGGCGCCTGGATCGTCTCCGCCAGTGAAGACAGCACCCTGAAGGTCTGGGATGTCGCTACGGGCACGGAACGGGCCACCCTCGCCGGCCACACCGACGGGGTGACGAGCTGTGCAGTGAGTCCGAATGGCGCCTGGATCGTCTCCGCCAGCCACGACAAGACGTTGAAGATCTGGGATGTCGCTACGGGCACGGAACGGGCCACCCTCGCCGGCCACACCGACGGGGTGACGAGCTGTGCAGTGAGTCCGAATGGCGCCTGGATCGTCTCCGCCAGTGAAGACAGCACTCTGAAGGTCTGGGATGTCGCCACGGGAACCCAGCAGACGACGCTCACCGGCCACATGGGCGACAGGGCGCACACGCTCACGAATATGTGGGTTGGTGCAACGAGTTGTTCGGCTAGTCCGGACGGTGCCTGGATAGTCTCCGCGGGCGCCGACAGGACCCTGAGAGTCTGGGACGCCGTCAACGGCAACGCAGAGGCTGTGCTAGCTCTGCCGGCAGCCGCACTCGCTGTTGCTCTCCATCCGTCCAACCCGATTGTGGCCTGCGGCGACGAAGGGGGCAGCGTTCACATCGCTAGCCTCATCGGCCTCGCGTACGGCCCCATCTTTGTGACCGCTGTCGACCTCGGCAAGGGTCTCGAGATCCGTTGCCCCTACTGCAATCGAATGATTCCGTGGAGAGATGAGCACCGAGGCAGGGAGATGCTCTGCCCGCTCACCGATCCCGATTGCGGCGGACCGCTCAAAGTCAACCCGTTCGTGGTGGGGGAACGGGCGTGACAACGCAGGCGACGGTCGAAGCGACGCTGCGCACCATCGAGCGGGCACTGAGCCAAGAAGCACACGTCCTCGCCACGTGGCCCAACCTGGCGTGGCAACAACTCCACAACCGGCTGCAGTGGAGCGATAGGCAGCCGATCGAGCGTCTGGCGGCCTTCGCAGAACGCCGACGAGCTTCACCATGGCTGCGATCGATGTCGCCGCCTACCGAGAGTGCGGCGCTTGTGCGGACCCTCGTTGGGCACACCAAGGCCGTTACCGCGTGCGCCTTCAGCGGCGACGGGCGGCTGGTTGTGTCGGCCAGCGACGACAAGACCGTGAGAGTCTGGGATCGCGAGACCGGAGCCGAGCGGCTCACGCTTCAAAGCCACAAGAGGCAGGTGCTGGCGTGCGCCTTCAGCCCGGACGGAGACCGAATCGTCTCCGCCGGAGAGGATCTCGTCAAGAAGCCTCGTCGCAGCCGCGAGACCAAGAGCGCCGAGGCAGTCAAGCTCTGGGACACACATACGGGCGCTGTGCTTCACACGATCCAGGGGCATGTCCCAACGGGAGGTCGGAGCAACGTCTTCGTGAGGGACTGCACATTCAGTCCAGACGGTCGATGGATCGCTTCGGCCGGTAGCGACAACTCGCTGCGGATATGGGACGCAGAGACCGGCGAGGAGATCATGAGTTTGGACGATCACCCTGCGAGCGTCGTGTCGTGCGCCTTCAGCCCGACTGGCCGGTGCGCTGTCGCCGCCACCGAAG
This sequence comes from Acidimicrobiia bacterium, assembly GCA_041581135.1. Taxonomy (GTDB): domain Bacteria; phylum Actinomycetota; class Acidimicrobiia; order Spongiisociales; family UBA5794; genus JBFGCM01. The sequence continues at coordinate 1,162 of JBFGCM010000056.1, read as the reverse complement.
GTGGTCGAGCCGGCAAGCAGAGACAGCCGGCGGTGCTGAAGATTTGGGACATGACGACGGGTCAAGAGATTCGCTCGCTGGCTGGTCAGTCTCACGGAGTCAACGCGTGCGCCTTCAGTCCCGACGGGCGGCATGTCATCGCAGCCGGGTTGGACCTCGTCGAGGTCGAGGACCAACCAGACAAAAAGAAGGCGCAATTGCTTGCCACCGTGAAGGTCTGGGATGCCCACACGGGCGAGGAAGTCGGAAACCTCCTTGGTGGGGCTGGACGCGGAGAGCGAGATTGGCCCAGCGCAACAGACTGTGCGTGGAGTCCTGACGCTGCTCACATCGCTGCTGCCAACCGTGACGGTACGCTCACACTCTGGCGAGCTGAATCCGGAGAAGAGGTGGGATCCCTCGCCGGGCACTCGGGCCGCGTCAATGCGTGCACATTCAGTCCGGATGGGCAAGTCCTGGTTTCTGGTGGTTCGGACACGACTCTCAAGCTCTGGGACGTGACGCCGGCTGCCGCTCAGAGGAGCGCAGTCGACCGGCACGATGGTTCTGTCCATTCGTGCGAGTTTGGCCTTGGCGGTCGTCGGGTGTTGTCAGCGGCTCGCGGTGATCCGGTCGTGCTGTTGTGGGACGACCAAGGAGTTCTGGTCGAGGAGCTAGCCGGCCATACGCGGGAGATCGACAGCGTTGCTTTGAGTCCCGATGGCCTGTCTGCCGTCTCCTCCGGTTGGGACGGCACTCTCAGGATCTGGGACCTCGAGACCGGCGCAGAGACGGGCAGCGTCGAGCGACCAGTCGGCAGTGGCAAGAGCGGTGGATGCTCGTTCAGCCCGGATGGCCGACAGATTGTGTTCTTCGGATACGGTGACAAATCACTCAGGGTCTTCGCAGCCGACTCAGGCGGTGAGTTGGAGGCATTGGCGCAGCACACAGTCCGCATTCGCGCGTTTGCGTTCAGACCCGATGGCCAGAGGATCGTCACTACGGGCGAAGACAAGACCGCCGACGGCAAACTCGTTCACACAGTCCGAGTCTGGGACGCGGGGACGGGTGACGCACTGCTGGAGCTGGGGGATCACACTGGTGACGTGACTGGCTGTAGTTACAGTCCCGACGGCCGCTACGTCATAACGACGTCCCGGAAACCCTTTCACGGCGGCGACGT
>JBFGCM010000055.1:0-25090 GCA_041581135.1 Acidimicrobiia bacterium | reverse complement strand
CGAGGTCAAGAACGTCAACTCGTTGCGTTCGCTGCAGCGTGCCATCGTCTACGAGATCGATCGCCAGATCGAACTGCTCGAGTCCGGTGGCGAGGTGGTGCAGGAGACGCGACACTGGAACGAGGACACCGGCCGGACCACACCGATGCGGTCCAAGGAGGACTCCGAGGACTACCGCTACTTCCAGGAGCCGGATCTGGTGCCGTTGCACATCGGTCCCGAGTGGCAGGAACGCATCCGCACGTCACTCCCCGAACTGCCGGCGACCCGGCGCGAGCGTTACCTGGAGGCAGGTGTCGACGAGGTGACGGCGTCCAGCCTGGTCGCCGACGAAGACCTCGGTCGCCTGTTCGACCAGGCCGTGGCCGGTGGTGCCGACGCCAAGACAGCGGGCAACTGGCTGACCGGCGAGGTGGTGGCCTACCTACGGCGAGAAGACCTACCGGTGGCGGACACGCCGCTGACCGGCGACCACATCGTCGAGTTGCACCGCATGCTCGACGAAGGCAAGGTCTCGGCGACAGCCGCCAAGGAAGTGCTGGCAGGCGTGCTCGGCGGCGAGGGGACTCCCGAATCGGTTGCCGAAGCTCGTGACCTCGTGCAGGTGTCCGACGCCGGGATCATCGAGGCCGAGGTCGACGCCGCCATCGCCGCCAATCCCGACGCCTTCGAACGGCTCCAGGCAGGTGACGGCAAGCCGCTCGGCTTCCTCGTCGGGCAGGTGATGAAGTCGACTGGAGGCAAGGCCGACCCGAGGATGGTGTCCGACCTCCTCCGAAAGAAGGCCGGAGCCTGACGTGCCGGCTGTTGTCGTCCAGGGTGGCGATGTCGTCAGCGGCGCTGACCCTGCCACGGTCTGGGCGCTGGTCGCCGACCCTGAGCGCGTCGCCGAGTGGGCGCCCGTGCGGTTCGTCGGCTGGATGGGGCGCGAAGTGCCCGATGTCGGCCAGGCCTTCTTCGTCACGCTCGACAAGCACGCCGACCCGTCGACGGCGTTGCGGCTGGAGATCGTCGAGTGGGTCGCCGGCCACAGCTACCGCTGTGCAATCGGCCCACCTGACGAGCGGCCGGGTACCGACGAGCTCATCGAAGTCTCGGTGACCACCGAGCTCCGCGACCACAGACCCGTGGCGCGCTTCGATCTGACCTATACCGGTTCGTATCCGGGATGGCAGGCGCCCATCGCGTGGTGGCGGGCCAAACGGCTCATCGACAAGGCGGTCCGTGGCGTGGCGGCGGCGTCACACTGACGCGGATGCGGCGATCGATCGCTCGGTCCGCCGCTCCCACGGGCCCACCAGGATGGCGGCGACGGTGATGACGAAGGCGAGCAACCCGTACATCGCGCTGTACCCGAACCGCTCGATCAGCCACCCCAATGCCGGTCCGCCGACGACCGTGGCGAATGGGAAGAACGCCACGAAGACGCTGATGGTGGCACCTCGATCCCGATGATGTGATCGGGTCACGATGGCGGAACTGATGATGGGGAACGCATAACCGTGGCCGATACCACCGAGGATCCCGGAGGCGACGATCCATGCCGCATCGGTAGCGGACGCCAGCACACCGAATCCGACCGCCATCACCACCAACGAGATGCGCAGCAGCCGTACGTCACCCACCCGGGCCGGCAGTTTGGCCCCCACCAGGCGCAGCACGATGGCCGTTCCCGAGTAGGAAGCCAGGAAGAGGCCGACGCTGCCGAAGCCGAGCTCACCGACATAGGTCTTCAGGAACACGAAGAGCCCGGTGAGTGCGGTGGCGAACACGAGGCTCACCATCCAGAACGGGCGCAGCCGCCGCGAGACGAGGGCGCCGACCACGCCGTGGCGGCCCTCGGTGTCATGATCGGGCCGCGCCTCGATGAGCGGCGCCGCCGCCAGCAGTCCGAAGAAGGCGATCACCGCTGTCACCCAGAACAGCGTGTCGAAGTCGGAGCGGCTGAGGATGACGTCACCGAGCACGCCGCCGAGCGCCAGCGGTGCCTGCCCGGAGACTCCGAACAGGGCGAGGCCCTCCGTCCGGCGCTGTACCGGCACGACGTCGGCGGCGATGGTGGCCATCGAGGTGAAGAGCAGAGCCTCGGCCAGCGATCTCACGATCGCGGCCATGTACACGTACGGACCCAGGTCACGGACCAGCAGGTAGGCGAGGATCGAGACGATGTTGATGACGTGACCGGTCATGATGATCGGCTTGCGGCCCAGCCGGTCGAGCGCCGACCCGATGAGGCCGCGGCTGGCGAGCGACGCAATCGATCCCACACCGAGGATCGTCCCGATCGTCACCTCGGTCGCCCCCAAGCCCTCGAGGAAGGCCGGCAGGTGGATGAACAGCGCGAACGTCGTGCCGAAGAAGAAGCTCGACAGGAAGGCGAACACGAACTGCGGCGTGACCAGCCGCACGTCAGACATCGGACAAGGCTAGAGGCGCTCCAGGGGCGTAGCCTCCCCTGAATGTTGCAGGCGGCGATCTTCGACTGTGACGGCGTCCTCGTCGACACCGAGCCACTGAGCGAGTCTGCCTGGGTCGAGGTGCTGCGCCCCCACGGTGTCGTGCCGGCCGAGGACGACCATCGGGCGATGCGCGGCCTGACCTCCGCCGCCACGTACGACTACTACGCCGGCCGGGGAGATCTCCCGCCCATGGCCGAGGTGGTGACTGCGGTGGACGAGGCGATGCGCCGGCGGCTGCTGGAGGGGTTCACCGTGTTTGCAGATGCGGAGAACTCGGTGCGGGCACTGGCCGCCGAGGGTTTTCGGCTGGGCGTCGCCTCGTCGAGCTCGCGAGCCGAGTTGGACCTCAAGCTGGTGTCGTCCGGTTTGGGCCGCTACTTCGAGGCCTCGGTCGCCGGCGACGAGGTATCTGCAGGCAAGCCCGACCCTGAGATCTACACCACGGCAGCCGCTCGTCTCGGCGCGGAGCCCCGGCAGTGCCTCGCCATCGAAGACAGCCACCACGGCGCCGACGCCGCTCACGCCGCCGGGATGCGGGTGCTGATGCTGCTGCGGGACGGGACGGTGTCACCGCGCTTCGCATCGACAGCCGACCTCGACGCCGAGATGGTGCTCACGCTGATGGGGTTCCGCTGATCAGCCGTCCAGCCTGCGCCGCAAGGCGGCCGTCAGCTCGTCGACGGCCACGTCCTCGTTGGGGGCGGCGTGGAACACGTCGTGCACCTCGGGCCCACGGGTGTCGATCTTGGCCAAGTTGACGTCCAGGCCGTGCTCGGCGAGCACGTCCACGATGTCGAACAAGCGACCGACCCGGTCGCTACAGCTCACGGTCACCGTGGTGCGGTCGGCGTCGGACCGCACGGTCACGTCGGTGGCGATGCCGGGCTGGGGTGATCGGTAGCTCTTCGCTTTGCGGCGTACCGCTTCTCGCAGGTCGAGCTCGCCGCGCAGTGCGGCGGACAGGTCGGCCTCGACGAGTTTCCACCGGTCGGCGGGGATTTCCGCCTCTTCGAGCGAGTCGGTGACGTGAAAGGTGTCCATGACCACTCCGTCCGGCCGGGTGACGAGCCGGGCGTCGAGCACCGACACGTTGTGCAGGGCGAAGGTTCCTGCCACCGCGGCCAGGAAGCCGAGTCGGTCTTGCCCCGTCACCACCACCCGGCTGGTGGTGGCGTCGGGACCTTCGTGCACCACGATGCGCTCGTCCCCTGTTGCCGGTGGTGCCGCGACGTCGAGGGGAGCCTGGCCGATCGATGCCTCGGTGACGCCGGCACCACCCGCCGTGTCGAAGGCGTCGGCCTCGAAGGCGTCGGCCGTGCGCATGTAGAGGGTGCGCACCAGGGTCGACTTCCACTTGGTCCACATGCCGGCTCCGGTGGCCCGACTGTCCGCCACGGTGAGCAGCGTGAGCATGATCAGCGTCCGTCGTGAACCGACGATCTCCTTCACCTTGGTGATGACGGCGGGGTCGCCGATGTCCTCCCGGCTCGCCACCTGCGGGATCAAGAGGTGATAGCGCACCGCGGTGGCGACATCGGTGATCACCTCCGCAGGGAACCCGGCTCTGGTGAGAAAGGCGGTGGCCAGGGGAGTGCCCTCCTCGCAGTGATCGCCGCCTCGACCCTTGCCGATGTCGTGCAGGAAGGCGGCGAGACGAAGGGTGTCCGGTGCCGCGAACTCGGCGACCAGCTCATGGAGCCATGGCTCGTCACCGGTTCCCAGGCCCGTGATCTCGTCGACCGTCCTCCAGCTGTGGGAGTCGACCGGATGCTCGTGGAAGGGATCCGCCTGTGGTGCGGCCACCAGCGGCAGCCACTCGGGGAACGCCCGTTCCAGCCATCCCAGCTCCTCCAAGAGCCCCAAGGCCACCCGGCCGAGGTGGCCTGCGGCGAGCAACTGGAGGAATGCGGTGCGGTCCTCAGAGGTCCACTCCGTGGCGGGGTCTGCAGAGACGCGGCGCCGCTCTACGCCGTCGAGCCATACGCCGCCGGGCCGGGTGATCGCATCCACCACGAGAGGGAGGGGCCGTTGGGCGGCGGGCCGATGGTTGGTCTCCCTGCCCAGCTTCGACCGGAGTGAGCGAAGGGCGCGTTTGGCTCGCGAACCCTTCACATCCGAGCTCGGTGCGGTCAAGTCTGGCCAGCGTGCGGCAGCCAGCCGGTCACCCGTGCGGAGCGCGGCGCACAACATGCGGGTGGCGGCAGCCGGTTCCATGCCGAGCCACCGGGCCACCGGCGCCCGCATGTCGATGGCGTACTCGTCGAAGCACCGGCCGCTGATGGCATGCAGGCCGTTGCGGATCGCCAGCAGCGCAGACCGAGCATCGCGCTCTTCTTCGGACTCGGGGTCGGTCTCCAGTCCGAGCAGCTCGGCGCGACGCCGTTCCCAGCCGAACGACTGGAATGTCCGCAGACCGCCGCGACCGCTCTTCGTGTCCGCTGCCAGTACCGGGTAGGGATCCAGGGAGCGACGTTCCCGCTCTGCCTCGGCGAGCCGATGGGTGAGCGGCTTGCCTCTCATGACGTCGGCGAGGACTCGGTCGAGCATCGCCAGCAGCTTCGGATCGCCCGCCACGAGCCGGGCCGACAACAGCGAAGTGAGTGTCTCGAAGTTGTCGCGTGCCAGGGAGGCGCACTCCTGTGGGGTGCGCACGGAATGGCCGACCCGGAGATTGGCGTCCCACAGCGGATAGAAGACGGTGTTGGCCACCTGATCGACCTCGATGCCGTCGTGCAGCAGCATGAGATCCACGTCGCTGTGGACACATATCTCGCCCCGGCCATAGCCGCCCACCGCCACGACGGCGAAGCTCCCTCCGTTCACCACGACGCGGTCCGCTATCGCGGCCACGGCGGCGTCGAGGACGCTGGTGAGCCGCTCGCACGTCGCCAGGCCACCGTCGCCGATCCGTTCGGCAACGATCGCCTGGCGCGTGACGAGGTAGGCCTCGAGAGGGTCCGCCATGGTCATGGGGAGAGACGCTACGTCATATCGCGTCGGCGCCCCGTTCACCGGTGCGGATTCGCACGAGTTGTTCCAGCGCAACGACCGCGATCTTGCCGTCGCCGATCTCACCGGTGCGGCCAGCCGTCTCGATCGCAGAGATCGCGGCGTCGACCAGGTCGTCGTCGACGATCACGTCGAGGCGGGTCTTGGGCACGAAGTCGATCTCGTACTCGGCGCCCCGGTAGACCTCCACCTGGCCGGACTGCCGGCCGAATCCACCGACGTCGCTCGTGGTCATGCCGGTGACGCCGGCCGCCTTGAGGGCTTCCTTCACGTCGTCGAGCTTGAACGGTTTGATGAATGCAATGATGAGCTTCACGGTGACCTCCTACCTGGCGTCCAGTACGTACGCACGCTCGTCGTGGAGCGCGATGTCGAGGCCCTGAAGCTCCTCGTCCTCGGTGGAGCGGAGGCCAACGGTGACGTCGGTGATCTTGGCGATGACCCAGCTGGCGGCGCCGCTGAACGCCACGACCGCCACGACGGCGATGATCTGGTCGAAGAACAGCTCGACGCCACCGAAGATCAATCCGTCGGGTCCGTCCGGGTTCACTGAGGACTGGGCGAGTACGCCGAGCAGTACCGACCCGACGATGCCACCAACCAGGTGGACGCCTACCACGTCGAGCGAGTCGTCATAGCCGAACCGGTACTTGAGGGACACGGCGAAGTAGCACGCCGCGCCCGCGACCAGGCCGAAGGCGAATGCCGGCATCGGACCCACGAACCCCGCCGCCGGAGTGATCGCCACCAGGCCGGCGATGGCGCCGGAGGCGGCGCCGAGGGTCGTCGGGGCGCCGGACTTCTGCCACTCGGCTGCAACCCAGCCCAGCGCGCCGAGCGCAGCACCGATCTGCGTGGTCACCATGGCGTTGATGGCGAGCCCGTCGGCGGCCCCCGCCGAGCCGGCATTGAAGCCGAACCAGCCGAGCCACAAGATGCCCGTGCCCAACAGGGTCAGCGGGAGCGAGTGCGGCCGAATCGCATCCTTGCCGAAGCCGCGTCGCGGCTTGAGCATCATCACGAGCACCAGCGCTGCGATGCCGGCGTTGATGTGCACGACGAGCCCCCCGGCGAAGTCGATGGCACCGAGGTCACCCAGCCAGCCGGCCCATGCCCAGTGGGCGACGGTCGGATACACCAGCAGCGCCCACAGCGTCGTGAATACCACCCACGCCGAGAACTTCATGCGCTCGGCGACGGCACCGGAGATGAGTGCTGGAGTGATGATGGCGAACGTCATCTGGAACATCGCGCCCAGCAGCTCCTCGCCGCTGAGGCTGTTGAGGCCCAGGTAGTCGAAGTCACCGATGAGCCCTCCGCCGCCGTCACCGAAGGCCAGTGAGTACCCGATCAGCACCCACACGGTCGTGACGATGGAGATCGTGAAGAAGTTCATCATGAGCATGTTGAGCACGTTCTTGGCGCGCACCATGCCCCCGTAGAACAACGCCAATCCAGGGGTCATGAACAACACGAGTGCCGAACTGACCAGGATCCAGGCGATGTCGCCCGCTGCCATGTACTGCTCCCTCCGCCGATTCGGGAGGGACCATTTCACGGATTCGTTTCAGCCGTGTTTCGCCGAGGTGACACTTCTGTTGCGATGGCGGCGCCTGGCCGACGGCTCAGCCCGTGTTGCGGAGTCCGGCGGCGACGCCGTTCACCGACAGAAGGAGCGCCCGTTGCAGCTCGGGGCTGGGATCGGCGGCGGCACGGCTCCGCCGAAGCAGCGCCACCTGGATGAAGCTGATCGGGTCGATGTACACGTCGCGCACCGCCAGCGTTCGCTTGAGCACCGGGATGTGATCGAGCAGCTCGGCCTCGCCGGTGATGGCCAGGATCTCGGACACGGTGAGATCGTGCTCGGCCACGATCCGCTCGAACACGGAGTGGAACCGGGGTTCGACGAGCTCTTCCACGTAGCGCTCGGCGACGGCGAGGTCTGTCTTGGCGAGCGTCATCTCGACGTTGGAGATGAACGTGCGGAAGAAGGACCACTCGGCGTACATGTGGGCCACGGCGTCCTCGATTCCGCCGGCGCGGGCGTGCGCCAGGCCGCTGCCGACCCCAAACCAGCCCGGCACGATCTGGCGGGATTGGGTCCACCCGAACACCCACGGAATGGCCCGCAGTCCCTCCAGCCCCTTCTGGCCGGGGCGCCGCGCGGGTCGGGAGCCGATGTTGAGCTGTCCCAGCTCCTCGACCGGTGTGGAAGTGAGGAAGTAGTCGACGAGGCCGGGGTCGTCGATGAGGCTGCGATAGGCGGAGTGGGCGGCAGCCGAGATGGTGTCCATGGTGGCGTCCCACCGGTGGAGCACCTCCTTTGGTTGGCGGGACGAACGGTGCAGCAGCGACGCCTCCAACGTGGCAGCGAGGGTGACCTCGAGGTTGGATCGGGCGAGGGTGGGAAGCCCGTACTTGTCGGCGATGACCTCTCCCTGCTCGGTGATCTTGATGCGGCCGTCGATGGTGGCGAACGGCTGCGCCAGAATCGCTTCGCCGGTCGGCCCGCCGCCACGTCCCACCGTGCCGCCTCGGCCGTGGAAGAGTCGGAGCTCCACGCCGTGGGCATGCGCGGCGTCGCGCAGGCTGCGGGACGCCTGGTACAGCTCCCATTGCGAGGTGGTGATACCCCCGTGCTTGTTGGAATCCGAGTAGCCGAGCATCACTTCCTGGATGTCGCCCCGGAGTTCCACGATGCGCCGGTACGGCTCGATCCCGAGAAGCGCCGTCAGCGTGTCGCCCGCGGCTTGTACTTCGTCGATGGTCTCGAACAGTGGCACGAACCCGATGCGGGCCACGTCGGCGTTCAGGTCGATCAGCCCGGCTTCCCTGGCGAGCACCGCGGCGGCCAGCACGTCGTCGACTCCTCGGGTCTCCGAGATGACGTAGCTCTCGATGACTTCCGGCCCGAACCGATCCAGCACGGTGCGTACCGTGCGCAGGGTCTCCATCGTGCGCGCCTGGTCACCCTCGAGCGGCGTCGTGACCGACGACAGTGGGCGCAACGCCTCCAATTCGCGGGCCAGCAGCTCGGTGCGCGCGTTCCGGTCGAGCTCGACGTATTGGGTGTCCAGACGGCTGAAAAGGTGTCCGAGGACCTCCTGGTGCTTCTTGGCGTGTTCCCGGATGTCCATCGTCGCCAAGTGGAAGCCGGAGGCGGCGGCACGTCGCATGAGCCTGGCGACCATGCCGGTGGCGATGAGCGCGCCGCGGTGGTCCAGCAACGAGTCGTGCATCAGCCGTAGCTCGGCGATGAACTGTGCACTCGAGGCGTAGTCGACGCCGGGTACGTGTGCCGTGTTGTCCAGGATGCGACGCCGTGTGTTGTGCAGCCGTTGGTGGACGTAGGCGCACTTCAGCCGGTAGGGCTCGCCGGCGGACAGCGAGACGAACCGAGCGTGCACCGCCGGCAACGCCTCACGGTCTTCCTCCAGTGAGTTGGCCAGCTCGGTGCTGATGGCGGCGATGTGCTCCGACGTGCTGAGCTCTGCCGACAGCTCCTCGACGGCTTCGATCAGTCCCCGGATGGCGTGGTCGTGCTGCATCTCCAGCACCTCGAACGTCACTTCCGGCGTGACGTTGGGGTTGCCGTCGCGGTCGCCTCCCACCCAGGTACCGAACCGCAGCGGGTGGGCGTCGGGCGCCAGGCCGGTACCGAGGCGGTCGAGCTGATGGTCCAACTCGTCGAACATCTCGTCGACCACACCGTCGAGCAGCGCGGTGAAGTAGTAGATCACCGACCGGGCCTCGTCCAGGGGCGTCGGTCGCACCGCCCGAAGCTCGTTCGTCTGCCAGATGAGCTCGATGAGCTCGGCCAGGCGGCGTTCGATGCGGTCCAGCCCGGCCTGGGTGAGGCGGGGGTCGGCGCGCTTCTCCAGCAGCTCGGCCACTCGTCGCACCTTCGTGAGGATCGAGCGGCGCGCAGCTTCTGTCGGATGTGCCGTGAACACGGGCCGCACGTCGAGCCGGGATACCACGTCGGTTACGGTCCGGCGAGGCACCTCGCCTTGCTCGATGCGGTCGACCGCCGCCTGCAAGGAACCGCGACGGCGGATGGCTCGGGCGGCGTCCTCATCCAGGCGGTGGGTCTGCTCGGCAACGTTGGCCAGGTAGAAGAACGCAGTGAAGGCCCGGACCAACTGGATCGTGGTCCGTAGATCCAACCCATCGAGCAACTCGGCGAGCTCTTTGGCGGCCGCCTCGTCGCGGCCTCTCCGCAGCCGTTTGGTGAGGCTGCGGACGTGCTCAACCAGGTCGAGCAATTCAGGTCCCTCCTGGCGCACCAAGGTCTGGCCGAGCAGATTGCCGAGTAGCCGGATGTCGGCACGCAGCGCGGCGTCACCGAGGTCCTCGGGAAGCGGGTCGTCTGTCGGTGCAGTGCCGGTCGACATCTGGCGAGGCTACCCGGCGCGCAGCCGCCGTCAGCCGGCGGCTTCCATCCGGCTGCGTATGCCGCGTTCGAGCGCCACCCACAGCGTCTTGGCCACGGGGTAGAAGAACACCGGGATGATGAGGTTGGCGCCGACGAGGACCACGAACAGCCAGCCCCAAGGCACGTCCGGATAGGTGATGGCGAGGGCGACGGCGAGCACCACGACGAACACGCCTTCGGCCACGGCCATGTCGATGGTCATCGCTCCCAGCCAGTACCCGTGTTCCCGCTCGAAGGTGATGCCGCACGTCGGGCACTCCGGCTTCATGGCGAACCAGCCGTCGAACAGGTCGCCCGAGCCGCACCGGCCGCACCGGCGAGTGAGCCCCCGCTTGACGAGGGTTCCGATGGGGATGTTCCGTTCCGGGAACGGAACGCGGAGGTCGGGGTCGGGCTGCACGCCCCCAGGGTACGACGCCGGCCGGTGGGCGAGAGAACCCTGCCGCATCCCAACCGGCACGCGGAAACAGCCACGAATCTCCGCACCGGCGGTATTCTCCCGCCGCATGCACGCATTCAACGTGGTCTACAACCACTGGCTGTACTTCCAGAGCGAGGTCATCGATCAGCTCCCGCCCGACGTGATCGACCAGTTGCCGCCTGAGATCGTCGATCAGCTCCGCGACGGCAGTCTCGACCAGATCCCCGAGGAAGTGGTCAACCGGCTTCCCGAGAACGTCCAGGACAAGATCCCGGAGTCGTTCATCGACTTCGCCTCCGCCAATCCGTTGTGGGCACTCATGGGGGTGCTCGGCGTGGTGGGGTTCGTCTACGGGTTGATGAAGAGTCTGGTCAAGCTCGCATTCGTGGCCGCGGTCATCGGTCTCATCGCCTGGTATTTCTTCTTCTTCCAAAGGAGCTAGGTGGAGTTCCTCGGCGAGGTACTCCGCGACGCTCTCTCCTTCCTTGCCGACGCCGGACCCGAGCTGCGCCGGGTCCTGGGTCTCACACTCGCCGTATCGGGAACCGCCACGATCATCGGTGTGGTGGTCGGCGTGCCGCTCGGGGTGGCCCTGGGGTGGGGTCGGTTCCGGGGTCGCGGGCCACTCCTCGCCCTCGTCAACACCGGCATGGGCATGCCACCCGTGCTGGCCGGTCTGTTCTTCCTGCTGCTGCTGTGGCGTGACGGGCCGCTGGGCGCGTGGGGGGTGTTGTTCACGCCGACGGCGATGATCCTCGCCCAAGCCGCACTGGCCATCCCGATCGCCGCCGGGATCACGGCCGGCGCCGTGCGCGGGTTGTCGCCCGATGCGGTCGAGCAGCTGCGGGCGTTGGGCCTGGACCGGTGGTCGGAGGGTCGGGTCCTGGTCCGGGAGGCGTGGCCGGGTGTGCTGGCGGCGGTGGCGGCTGCCTTCGGCCGGGTCGTTGCCGAGGTCGGGGCGGTCCTGGTGGTGGGTGGCAACATCCAGGGAGAGACCAGGGTGCTGACCACTGCGATCGTGCAGGAGGCGCGCCAGGCCCGGTTCGGCGCAGCGGTGGCGCTCGGCTTCGTGCTCCTGATCGTGGCCCTGATCGTCAACGGCGCACTCACGTGGCTCCAGCTGAGGACCGAGTGACCATGCTGCTGCCTGCCGTTCGCCTCGACGTGGGAGATCTGGTGCTGTCGGTGGACGAGCAACCGCTCCACGACGGCGAGCGCATCGTGCTGTTCGGTCCCAACGGAGCCGGCAAGACGTCGTATGTGCGCGCCGTGGCCGGCGTCGGCCCCGGTGCCGATGATCCCGTTGCCGCCGCCTACCTGCCGCAGCGGCCGTACGCCTTTCGCGGCTCTGGCGCCGCCAACCTCCTGATGGGTCTCGCCCCCGCCCGGCACGCCACGGCTCAGGCACTCGCCGCCGAGCTCGGCATCGCCGACGTGCTGCTGCGGCCCGCTCGAGCGCTCAGTGGCGGCGAACGCCACCGTCTGGCCCTGGCACGGGTGCTGGCTCGCCCCGAGCCGTTGGTGCTGCTCGACGAGCCGCTGGCTCCCCTCGACGTGCGAGACCGCGCCGCCGTGGCGCGCGTGATCGCCCGGGCCATCGGCCATCGTGCTGCCGTCATCGTGAGCCACGATCGCGAAGAAGCAGCGATCCTGGGCGGCACACTGGCGGTGATGGTCGATGGCAGCATTCGCCAACGCGGCCCGGTGACCGAGGTCTTCGCGCTCCCGGACGACGACGACATCGCCGCCATCGTGGGCGTCGGCAACGTGTTGCGCGGTGAGGTCAATCGAACCCGGGGGGCGCTCGTGGAGCTGGCCGTCGGCGACCAGACCCTGTGGGGGATGGGCGATGCCGCGTCGGGGCCGGCGACTGCCCTCTTCGGTGCCGAGGCGGTGACGGTCTACGCCGGCAGCGTGACGGGTGGATCTGCTCGCAACGTGTGGTCCGGTCGGGTGATGGCAACTCGGGAGACGGGCCGGCTGGTCGAGCTGGTGGTGGGAGTGGGAGCGATCGAGGTGGTGGCGCTCATCACCCCCGGCTCCCGCGATGCGCTGAGCCTCCAAGTGGGAGCAGAGGTCACCGTCGCCCTCAAGGCGACGGCCGTGCGTATCGTCGGCACGTGATAGGGCGGCGAACCGGCTCGCTGCTGCTCGTGTGGCTGGCGGCGGCCACCCTGACCGCGTGTTCCGGCGGGGGCGAACGGTTGGTCGTCGTGGCCGGGACCACGGTGGTGGACAGCGGCCTCATGGGAGCGCTCGAGGCGCGATTCGAGGAAACGCACCCCGGCATCGACGTCTCCGTCGTCGGTGCCGCCTCGGGCGAAGCATTCGAGCTGGCCGACAAGGGTGCTGCCGAAGTGGTCATCGTGCACGCACCGGCCTTGGAGGCGGCGTTCCTCGAGCGGGCGGCTGCGGCTCGGGTCGCCACGGTGTTTGCCAGCCGATTCGTGCTCGTCGGTCCGCCGGAGCGCATCGTGGACGGGCTCACCGTGCGCGAGGCGTTCGCTGAGATCGCCCGCAACGAGTGGACGCACGTGTCTCGGGCCGACGGCTCCGGCACCTTCGAGCGGGAGACCGCCATCTGGGAGTCCATTGGTGTGGAGCCGGGGGAGGAGTGGTCGTTCGCCACAGGCCAGGGCATGGGCTTCACACTGCTGGTGGCAGCGGACCGCGATGCCTTCGCATTGGCCGAGCTGGGCACGGTGCTGGCCGAGCTGCCCGGGAACCTGCGGGTTGCGGATCTGGTGGCCGACGAGTGGCTCGACAATCCGTACCGGGCCATTGCGATGCCGGGTTCTGAAGCCGCAGTCACGTTCGTCGACTGGCTGGCGTCCCCGGCCGGCGTGGTGGCGATCGAGGCCGCCAATCGAGAGCTGTTCGGGCAGCTGGTGTACGCCCCGGCCGGCTAAGGCACCAGCAGGACCGGGCACGGCGCCGTCTGCACCACCCGGCTCGCCACCGATCCGGTGATCAGCCGCTCGATGAGGCCGGCGCCCCGCCGCCCCACCACCAGCATGTCGGCGTCGGTCTCGTGGCAGTAGGCAACGAGCGACTTGGCCGGTTCCCCGATCTGCTCGAGCAGCTCGTAGTCGATGCCCGACCAGTCGACGGCGGCCTCGACCGCGTCGAGCGCCTCGCGCTGCGCGTCGGCCATGGCGTTGCCCAGCGCCGTCGCCGGCGGCGGTGAGCCCACGATGCCCCACCATCCCTCCGGTTCGCGGACGACCGTGACCACCTTGACGGCTGCGCCGGTGGCCCGTGCCAGGGAGGCAGTGGCCAGCGCAGCGTGGATGCTTCCTTCAGAGCCGTCGACGCCGACAACGATGATCTTCGGGTTCCAGGTCTCCACAGCTCACCTCCTGTGATGAAACATAGGCCGGTCCGCCGCTCGGCGCCTGTCATACGGGAATGATTTGGCTCTGCCCGCAGCGGTGGCATGATGCCGCCCTGTATTGGTGAGGCGGCATCGATGAATCGACAGAAAGTGGTGGTGGCGGAGGAGATCGCCGAGGCCGGCCTCGACGCGCTCCGAACCGACTACGACGTGGATGTGGCGATCGGCGTCGATCGGGAAGAGCTGGCCACCCGGCTCAAGGATGCCGCGGCGCTCATCGTGCGGTCGGCCACCACGGTCGATGCTGAGCTGATTTCAGGAGCCCCGCATCTGTCGGTGATCGGGCGGGCCGGCGTGGGGGTCGACAACATCGATGTTGCGGCCGCCACCGCCGCCGGCGTGCTGGTGGTGAACGCGCCCGACGCCAACACCATCTCCGCCGCCGAGCACACCATGGCGTTGCTGCTGGCACAAGCCCGGCGCGTGGCGGAGGCCGACGCCTCGTTGCGTGGCGGGGCCTGGGAGCGCGACCGGTTCCGCGGTGTCGAGCTCCACGGCAAGACCCTCGGCATCCTCGGCCTGGGGAGAATCGGCGCCCTGGTGGCCGAACGCGCCAAGGCATTCGGCATGCGAGTGGTTGCCTACGACTCGGTACGTTCTGAAGACCGGGCGCGGCGTCTGCGGGTGGAGCTCGTCGAGTTCGACGAGCTGCTGGCGCAGTCCGACTTCATCTCCGTCCACGTGCCCAAGACGCGTCAGACCGAGGGCATGCTCGGCGCCGGCGCCTTCGCCAAGATGAAGCGAGGCGTGCGGCTCGTCAACGTGGCGCGGGGGGCCATCGTCGACGAAGAAGCGTTGGCGGACGCGGTCCGGGCCGGCATCGTCGGCGGAGCCGCCATCGACGTGTTCGCCACCGAGCCCACCACCGCCAGCCCCCTGTTCGACCTGCCCGAGGTGGTGGTCACCCCTCATCTCGGGGCGGCGACGCACGAGGCACAGGACAAGGCCGGCATCGTGGTCGCCGAATCGGTTGCTACCGCGCTTCGTGGCGAGCTCGTGCCCACTGCGGTCAACCTGGACCTCGGCCCCGATGTCCCCGACGAGATCCGGCACTACCTGCCCCTCCTCGAGGATCTCGGCCAGATCTTCGTAGCGCTCGGGGGCGGCCTCGGATCGAGCGTGACCATCGCCGTCGAGGGCGATCTGGCCGCGCATCCGATGAACGCCGTTCGGCTCGCCGTCCTCAAGGGACTGCTCTCGACCGTCAGCGACGTACCTCCCACCTACGTGAACGTTCCCAGCATGGCCGCGAGGCGTGACCTCGAGATCGTCTTCGAGACCCGCGACGATGCCGAGGACTTCCACACGCTCGTCCGCCTCACCGGCGAGGTGAGCGGGAAGGCGAAGACCGTGGCAGGGACGGTGATGGGGCATCGCGGTCCCGTGCTCACCTCGGTGGACGAGTACGAGATCGAGTTGCCCCTCAGCCGCCGCATGCTGGTGTTGCAGAATGCCGACGTGCCCGGGGTCATCGGCCGGGTCGGCACCTATCTCGGGGACGCCCGGATCAACATCGCCAATATGGTGGTGGGGCGAGCCCCTGACGGCTCGGCCGCCATGATGGGGCTCAATCTGGACGATCCGCTGGATGACCGCCGGATCGCCGACATCCTGGCGCTGGAAGGCATCGCCAACGTGCATTACATCGAACTGCCGAACCACGACGGCTAGAGCGCGGCGCTGAGCAACCATCCTGCGGCGAGACCGTAGAAGCCGGCGACGACGTCGTCACCGGTGATACCCAGTGCCCCGTGGAGACGCTCGGCGGCGGCCACACCCGGGAATCGCTTGGTGATGTCGGCCACGCGAAAGACCACCCATGCCAGCACGAACGGCCATCCGGTCAGCCCGATGAGGGCGATGAGCGCACCCGCTTCCTCGTCGATGACGATCCAACCCGGGTCCGAGCCATCGGCGGCGAAGGGCGTCGCTGACCACATGGACGCGCCGACCGCCACGACGGCAAGTGCGATCTGGAGCCACACCCCGAGGTCGGCGGTGCCCCACGCCACGGCCGCCGCCAGCAGTGAGCCGACCGTGCCGGCTCCGGCATCGCTACCCCACAGGCTACGGGGAATGAGGCCGACGCCGAGGCCGGATGCGACGAATCTGTGCATGCGGCAGGCAGGCTACCGCTATGTTTGCCGCCGGCATTGGAGGATGAATGAAACCGGATGACCTCGGGCGGTTGCGCCTTCCATCTGATCCGCGGCTGGCGCCGGACGGACGCGCCGTGGCGTTCGTGGTCACGTGCATCGATCTGGAAGAGGATCGCTACAACCACCAGATCTGGTTGTGGGACGGCGAGGAGGCGGCGCCCTTCACGGCGGGGCGGGCGGACACCTCGCCGCGATGGTCGCCGGATGGCGAGTGGCTCGCGTTCCTTCGGAAGGGTACGGGCGACGACGACCAGCCGCAGGTGGCTCTGATGCCGCGTAGCGGCGGGGAAGCCCAGGTGGTCACCGACTTCGCCCTCGGGGCGAGGGAGCTCGAGTGGTCGCCCACTGAAGGCAAGCTGGCTGTGGTCGGCGTCTCGTACACGGACGAGTGGGCCGAGCTGGACGACGAAGAGCGGGGACGGCGGCCCAAGCGCATCACCGAGCTCCCGTACCGCGGTGACGGCGCCGGTTGGACCTTCGATCGGCGGTCCCACGTGTACGTCCTCGACGTGGCCACCACGACCCTCGACCAGCTGACCGACGGCCCCTACGACGACGGTGGCGTCGTCTGGCGACCCGACGGTGCAGCGGTGGCGTTCCTCTCCGCCCGGCACGATCGGCGTGGGCTCGACCCGGCAGCCCAGGCGTGGGAAGTGGGGCTCGACGGCGGGGAACCGCGTCCACTGTCGGAGCCCGCCGGGTTCGGGTTGCTGAGCTACGCGCCGGACGGCACGTTCTACGGTCTGGGTGAGCCGGATACCCAGGCGCTCCCTTCCGTGGGCTCGATGTACCAGCGGCAGGCCGACGGCGGCTACCGGGACATGCTCCCCGATCTCGACCGCAGCATCCTCTTCTACTCCCCACCCGTGGCGCCGGCGGGGCCGCAGTGGCTTGACGATGGCGGGTTCGTGACCCTCTTGGAGAACGAAGGTCGCGTGGAGGCGATTCGCGTCGGGCCCGATTGGCAAGTGGAACCCTTCGTCGGCGGCGATCGCGTGCTCACCGGGATCACCGTCAATGACGATGCATCCGCGGCCGCGTTCGTAGCGTCGACGGCGACCGATCCCGGCGAGCTGTGGTGGCACGAAGCGGGTGTCGAACGGCGCCTGACGGTGCTCAACGACGAGTTCGTCGCCGAGGCGGGCCTGGTGGCTCCCGAAGAGTTCCGGGTCGAGGTCGACGGCACCGACGTGCACGGCTGGGTGTACCTGCCCCAACGCGATGGTGACGTGCCGCTCCTGCTCAACATCCACGGCGGGCCGGCGACCCAGTACGGTTTCGGCTTCTTCGACGAGTTCCAGGTGTACGTGGGCGCCGGGTACGGCGTCGTCGCCATCAACCCTCGAGGCTCCAGCGGCTACGGCGACGAGCACATGCGGGCGGTGGTGGACGAGTGGCCCACCGAGATGCCACCGGATCTGCGTGACTTCGTCACTGCGGTGGATGCCGCTCTCGAGCGCTTCCCGCGCCTGGACCGAGATCGCATGGGGGTGATGGGTGGCTCCTACGGCGGCCTCGCCACGATTCGGCTGCTGGCGGTGGACGGTCGATTCTCCTCGGCGGTTGCAGAGCGGGGCCTGTACTCGTGGACCTCGTTCAACGGCACCTCGGACATCGGCACCTACTTCGGCGAGTGGTACCTGGGCTCGCTCGACGATCACGAGCGGATGTGGCGGGCGAGCCCCTTGGCGTATGCCGACGACATCGACACACCAACCCTCGTGATCCACTCGGAAGCCGACTACCGGACGCCCATCGAACAGGGTGAGCAGCTCTTCACCCTCCTGATGCGGCGCGGCGTCCCCACCGAGATGCTGCGGTTCCCGGGGGAGGGCCACGAGCTGTCGCGAAGCGGCACGCCCACGCACCGCGTGGAGCGATTCGAGGCGATCCTCGAGTGGCACGCCCGCCATCTGAAGACCTGACACGTCAGCCGGATGGCTAGAGGCACATCCCGTCCGAGGTGACTCCGCGGTTGGGCCAGCAGATCGGCGTGACTTCCACGCTCTTCAGCGAGAGCTTTCCGTCGTCGGCCGGGGCCCCGAACACTTGGAGCCGGTGACCGCCGACGGAATCGTCGAGTGTGCCGATCACGTCGAACGTGACTTCGCCGAGGTCTCCGATCGTGGGTGCCACGACCATGACGATCCTCGACTCGATCTCCTCTCCCGGCGGCAGGGCGTAGACGCTCGCCACGAGCTCGCCCAGGGCCTGCATGTCGGCCTCGACGGGGATCTCCCCGAGCTCGTCGACGATGAGCGACGTGTCATCCCCGGTGCGGGCCAAGAATCCGATGTAGCGCTGGTTCACCCACCCGGTGACGGTGCCGGTGTCGAGCTCCGCCCAGAACGCCTTGGGGATCATCCGGTTGTTGCCCGTCGCGATCAGGTCGTCCGCCGTGGGAGGGAGCTCCGCCAGGATCTCGAACTCCACACCCGGCCCGGCACGCAGGTTCAAGACGTCGTCGTGGGCAACGCCGACGACCGCAACCACAGCGCCTGCGGTGGGACCGAGATCGGTCGGTTCGCCGGGCAACGTCGTGGTGGGTGCCTCCGTGCTGGTGGTCGTGGGTGCCACGGTGGTGGGGGCCACCGTCGTCGTCGGCGCGGTCGTTGTCGTGACAGCGGTGGTTGGAGTCGTCGTGGTGTCGCCGGCATCGTCGACTGTGCCACAGGCTGCCAGCACCACGAGCAACGTCGCCACCAGCGCAGTAGTGGAGTGGAATCTCGAAGCGCTCATCACAAGCATCTCCTTGTCAGGGCCACCCTGGTCGAGCCATGGGATTGGCCTCGCTTTGAATGTATCCCTCACACGCTTCAGAGATGAGAGACGTTTAGCCCTTTGCTTAGGGGCGGAGGACGACGTCGCGCAGCGTGTCGAGCCGCATCGACCTCGAGCCCGGCACGTAACGCACGCGCGGCCGGCACGGCTGCCACCTGAGCCGGCTCGGGCTAGCCGGAGGGCGCCCATCCATGCGAAGATGGGCGCCATGCAGCCCACGAACTACATCTGGATGGACGGCGCGATGGTGCCGTGGGACGAGGCCAACGTCCACGTTTTGGCCCACGGCTTGCACTACGGAACGGGCGTATTCGAAGGCATCCGTGCGTACAAGACGCCGCGGGGTACCGCCGTCTTCAGGTTGACCGACCACATGGAGCGGTTGGTGAACTCGGCGCGGGCCTACGGCATTCCCGTGCACTACTCGGCGGATGACATGGTGAAGGTCGCCAAGGAGCTGCTCTCCACCAACGAGCTGAGCGCGGGCTACATCCGACCGCTGGCGTTCTATGGCACCGGGTCGATGGGATTGAATCCCGCCGGCGCAGAGGCCCACCTCATGATGGCCTGCTGGGAGTGGGGTGCGTACCTCGGTGAGGACGGGGTGAGCAACGGCATCCGTGTGGCGGTGTCCTCGTGGCGCCGCATCGACCACGAGAGCCTCATCCCGAACGCCAAGGGCACCGGTGGCTACCTCAACAGTGTCATGGCCAAGCAGGAGGCCCTGGCGAACGGGTTCGACGAGGCGCTGCTGCTCAACGGCGACGGCTACATCTCCGAAGGCAGCGGCGAGAACCTGTTCCTGATCAAGAACGGCACGGTGTACACGCCTCCGGTCACCGCGGGCGTGCTCGAGGGCATCACCCGAGATTCGGTCATGACGCTGCTGCGCGAAGACGGTTACTCAGTCACCGAGAAGCGCATGCTGCGCTCTGATGTGTACTTCGCCGACGAGGCGTTCTTCACCGGCACCGCCGCCGAGGTCACTCCGATCCGTGAACTGGACCATCGCCCCATCGGGGAAGGCAAGCCCGGTCCGATCACCAAGCGGGCTCAGGAGCTCTTCATGGGCACGGCGACCGGTCGGCTCGACGGCCACGACGACTGGCTCGAGTACGTCTGAGTCCTAGCATGGCGGCCCGTGGCCGCGAGGAGTGAGTCAGTGGGCCAGCAACCGAACATCGAGCTCGAGATGGCCGACCTGCCGCGTCCGACACCGGTGCCGGCACCGCCCCGCCGCTGGGCTCCGAAACGACCTGGCGAGCTGTCTTCGCCCGAGGAGGTCCCCTGGGGAGGCATGTATGGGACTCCAGGGCCCGACACCGGGTACGTGCTGCGTCTTCTCGCCGACGAGCCCCTCGAGCTCGGTGAGCATGAGAAGCGCGCCGACGCCGTCGCAGCCGTGGCCGCACTAGCGGCGGCGAGGGCTTCGCGCTTCGGCCGAGCTCCGACCACGGCTGACGTCGGCGTCGCCAAGGTCCTGCTCGACTACGACGGGCAACCGACGACGCCCGAGTTCATCCACGCACGCGCTGCCGCCGTCGCCAACGTGGCCCATGACGCCACCAGGGCAGCAGCATTGGTCGGAGCGGTGGACCCGGCGCTCCTCGAGGAGACGCCTGACGCCGTCCGCTCCCGCCGGTCGTCCGGCGAGCCGCTGCTCACCCTGTGACGCCCGGCGCCCGATGAAGATCGTTCGTGTCGCCAGCCAGGTCGACGACATCACCTACGGTGCCATCGAACCGGAGGGCATCCGGCTGTACCGGGGCACGCCGCTCGTCGCCTGGGAACCCACCGAGACGGTGGTGGAGTGGGATCAGGCCAGGTTGCTGTCGCCCGTGATCCCTTCCAAGGTCGTGGCCGTGGGGAAGAACTACGTCGAGCACGCCGCCGAGATGCAGGGTGAGGTACCGGACGAGCCGATGATCTTCCTGAAGCCACCCACTGCGGTGATCGGCCCGCTCCAGCCGATACGGCTTCCCCGCACTGCCGGGGAGGTACACCACGAGGCGGAGCTCGCAGTGGTCATCGGCAAAGTGGCGCGCCGCGTGGAGCCCGAGGACGTCGGCCCCCACATTCTCGGCTACACGGCGGCCAACGACGTCACGGACCGTGACCTGCAGCGCAAAGACGTCCAGTACACCCGCGCCAAGGGATTCGACACCTTCTGTCCGCTGGGGCCCGCCATCGACACCGAGCTCGATCCGCTCGAGGAGCTGGCGATCACCTGCCGCGTCAACGGTGAGATCCGCCAGAACGGCACGACCGCGGAGATGGTGTTCGGAGTCGCCGAGCTCGTCTCGTTCGTCTCGGGGGTGATGACCCTGCTCCCGGGCGATGTGATCCTCACCGGAACGCCGTCCGGCGTGGGGCCCATCGTGCCCGGCGATCGCGTCGAGGTGGAGATCGAGGGCATCGGGATCCTGCTCAACCCGGTGGTGGAGGCATGACGGTCCGGGTTCGCTTTGCACCGTCGCCCACCGGGTACCTCCACATCGGCAATGCACGCACCGGGCTCTACAACTGGCTCATGGCGCGGGCCGAGGGCGGAGTGTTCATCCTGCGCTCCGACGACACCGACCAGGAGCGCGGTCGGGACGAGTATTACGACGACATCATCGACGGCCTCCGCTGGCTGGGACTCGACTGGGACGAAGGCATCGAGGTGGGCGGTCCCCATGCGCCGTACAAGCAGTCCCAGCGTCTGGACCGTTACCGGGAGGTGGTCACCGCACTGGTCGAGGCCGGCGCCGCCTACCGGTGCTTCTGCACCCCTGCCGAACTGGAGGAACGCCGTCAGGTCGCCCAGCAGGAGGGTCGCCCACCCGGATACGACGGGCGCTGTCGTGCGATCGCGCCGGCCGACTCCGCCTCCCGGGCCGGCGGCGGCGAAGCGGCCTCTATCCGGTTCGCCATCCCCCGACCTGGCGAGACGGTGTTCGACGATGTCGTGCGGGGTGAGGTGCGCTTCGAGCACGCCAACGTCGACGACTTCGTCATCCTCCGCTCCAGCGGCGTTCCCACCTACCACCTGGCCAGCTCGGTCGACGACGTCGACTTCGGCATCACCCATGTCGTGCGGGGCGAGGACCTGTTGTCATCGACGCCGAAGCACATCCTGCTGGGTGGTGCGATCGCCGATGCGCTGGGCGTGACCTCCGACATCACCTATGCCCACTTGTCGTTGCTGATGGGCCCCGATGGCAAGAAGCTGTCCAAGCGGCACGGCGACACGTCACTGCGCGCTTACCGCGAAGGCGGATATCTCCCAGAAGCGATGGTGAACTACTTGGCGCTGCTCGGCTGGTCGCCGGGTGGTGACGAGACGGTGGTGAGCCGTGCCGAGATGGTGAAGCGCTTCGACATCGACGACGTGCTCAAGAACCCGGCGATCTTCGATGTCGAGAAGCTGGAGTGGATGAACGGCGTCTACATCCGTGACCTCGGTGCGGACGAGTTCGTGTCTCGTACCTTGCCACTCGTCGAAGCCGACGCGGGTCGGGCACTCGATGACGCCGAGCAGGCGGCGTACGCCACCATCGCCCCACTCGTCCAGGAACGGACCAAGCTGCTCACCGAGGTGCCCGCCCAGGTGCGCTTCCTGTTTGTCGACGAGGTCGGCTACGACGAATCTGCGTGGGACAAGGTGATGACCAAGCCCGAGGCGCGCCCTTCGCTCGAAGGGGCGCTGGAGCAGCTCGAGGCGGTGTCGGCATGGGACCATGCCACGATCGAGACCGCGCTGCGAAGCATGCTCGATGAGCTGGGGATCAAGGTGGGCAAGGGGCTCCAGCCGATTCGGGTTGCCGTCACCGGTTCCTCGGTCAGCCCGCCGCTGTTCGAGTCGCTGGCCGTGTTGGGACGGGACCGCGCCCTGGCCCGGCTCCACACCGCGGCCGGACTCCTCTGAGACCAGCGTTCCGCCACCGGTCTAGTCTCGGCGCCGGCCTCACAATGGCGCTCGCAGTCGCCGCCCCGAGGCGACATACTGCCGATCACACCTCGAGGGGAATGATGAGACGTATCGTGCTGGCGGTGCTCGTCGCCGTTCTGGGACTGCCGAGCGCGCCTGCCCGCGCCCAGGGCCTCCACGAGTTCGCGGCCGCCGGCGGCGGTGTGATGGTGGGCCTCGCCTTCGAGCCGGCCACCTTGAACCCGTACCTGCCCGGCGGCAACTTCGAGGTGAGCGAGATCCTCGACGACGCTCTCTTCGCCGGAGTGTGGGACGTGGACGTGAACGGCGAGCTGGTGCCGGACGTGGTCACAGAGCTACCTACCGCGGCCAACGGACGCCTCACCGACAACGGCAACGGCACGTTGACCATCGACTACGACATCCGGCCCGAGGCCACGTGGGCCGACGGCGTCGCCATCTCGGGCGACGACTTCCAGTTCACTCTGGACACGCTGTTGAACCCCTCCTATCCGACCAACAAGACCGGCTACGAGGACATCGTTTCCACCACGGTCGGCGCCAAGTCCTTCAGCTTCACGATCGCCATGACGGGCGCGGACCACCAGCTGCTGTTTCCGGTCATCATCCCCGAGCACGTCGTCGCCGGCACCGATTTCATCAACGAGTGGAATGACGAGATCTGGGTCTCCGGCGGGCCGTTCTCCTTCGTCTCCTGGAATCAGGGCTTCTCCATAGAGTTGGCCCGCAACCCCAACTACTGGATGACGGATCCGGCCACCGGACAGCAGTTGCCCTACCTGGACACCCTCACCTTCGAGTTCCTGTT
Source organism: Acidimicrobiia bacterium (assembly GCA_041581135.1). Taxonomy (GTDB): domain Bacteria; phylum Actinomycetota; class Acidimicrobiia; order Spongiisociales; family UBA5794; genus JBFGCM01. Next base: position 1,690 of record JBFGCM010000055.1, on the reverse strand, counting down.
CCAGGAAGGGGAGTTGGCCGATGCCTACGTCGCCGGCACGCTGGACATCATCGAGATCGACTGGGACGACCCGGCCCTCGGGGCGGTGGATGCCGTGGCCGGCAGCACGCTGTTCTCTGCAGGATCAGGCACGTGGGAGCACCTCGCCTTCCAGTTCGGTCCGGGTCGCTTCTCCGAGAATCCCGACTCGTTTGCCGAGCATCTCGACTTTCGCAAAGCGGTGGCGCACGCCGTCGATCGGGACGGGCTGGTCGCCGACGTGTGGAACGGCCGTGCCCAGCCCATCGACTCCCATCTCGACGCCTACGCACCGTCCCTGGGGGCCGGGTCGTGGGCCCAGTACGACCACGACCCGACGCAGGCCATCACGCTGCTGGCGAACCTGTGCGCGTCCCTCGGCCGGGACTGCGCCGCCAACCCACCGCAGGTGGTGCTCACCACCACCGATGCGAACCCGTTTCGGGTGGAGCTGGCGGCCGCACTCGAGCCGATGCTGACCGCGGTCGGCATCGACTTCTCGATCGTGTTCGAGGACAGCGCCACCTTCTTCGGACCGACGCTCGAGAACGGCGACTTCGACCTGGGGGAGTGGGCGTGGACCGCCGAGCCGAGACCCGAGTCGCTGATCCAGGGCCACGAATCGTTCGACAAGGACTCCACCCATCCTGCCGGCCTCAACTACTACCGCTGGGGCTCGCCGGACTCATCCGCCCAGAACGCCGATACGCAGCAAGTCGGAAGTCTCTACGACCAGATGCTGACCGAGCCCGACCCGCCGAGCCTGCTGTCGCTTGCCGGCCAGATCGAGCAGATCGTGGCCGACAACGTCGTCATCATCCCGCTCGCCGAGCGGCCCGTTGTGGCGGCGGTGCGTACCGACCGGGTCTCCGGGTTCGAGATGGGACGGGGCAGCAGCATCGCCGCTCCGAGCGGATTGGCCGCCACCGTGGCCCATTGGCAACAGGCGGTGTCGATGGCGGGTGCCATTGTCGAGTCGGTGCTGGTCGGTGACTTCGACGGAGACGGTTTGGACGACGTCGCGGAGTTCGACCGGAGCGAAGGTCGCTGGTGGGTGCAGTCGTCGTCCGGGAGCCATTTCACGCCGGAGCTGTGGGCAGACTTCTCTACAGCCTCGGGGTGGGAGGCGCGCCTGGTGGGGGATTTCACGGGTGACGGTCTGGACGACATCGCCCAGTTCCATCCCTCGAACGGTACGTGGTGGGTGTCGGTGTCCAACGGCTCCGGCTTCGAAACGGCGCTGTGGGCCGACTTCTCCACGGCGTCGGGATGGCAAGCCCGCCTGGCCGGGGATTTCACGGGTGACGGTCTGGACGACATCGCCCAGTTCCATCCCTCGAACGGCACCTGGTGGGTGTCGGTGTCCAACGGCTCCGGCTTCGAAACGGCGCTGTGGGCCGACTTCTCCACGGCGTCGGGGTGGGAGGCCCGGTTGGTGGGTGACTTCGACGGCAACGGGTTCGACGATGTGGCGCAGTTCCATCCGTCGAATGGCACGTGGTGGGTGACGACGTCGACGGGTACGGCGTTCGTGACCAAGCTGTGGGCCGATTTCGTCACGGCGTCGGGGTGGGAGGCCCGGTTGGTGGGTGACTTCGATGGCAACGGGTTCGACGATGTGGCGCAGTTCCATCCGTCGAATGGCACGTGGTGGGTGACGACGTCGACGGGT
>JBFGCM010000054.1:0-26238 GCA_041581135.1 Acidimicrobiia bacterium | reverse complement strand
GCCCCCGCAACCCGCCGCTATGCCTAGCCACGTAGCCAACTGCCACAACCAGGGATCGAAACAGTACCAACCACGACCCAGCGGACAGGCTTCGACGACGAAGGAGTCGAAGGCGTGGACGAGACACGGCGGTGGGCGCTACTGGGAGCGAACCAGTGACCTCTGCCGTGTGAAGGCAGCGCTCTCCCGCTGAGCTAAGCGCCCGGACCGGGGAACGATACCACCGCCCCGACAGGCCTAGCCTCCCAGCCAGGGAGGTCACCTATGCCCATGCCACTGTGGTGGGGACAGATCAACAAACGGATCTTCAACCCGCTCGAACTTCGCCGGGGCAAGCGGCCGGTCATCCGTCACGTGGGCCGCCGCTCCGGCGCCGTATATCGCACCCCCCTCGACGCCCATCCCGTCGACGATGGTTACCTCTTCATCCTCGTCTACGGCTCCGGCTCCGACTGGGTGCAGAACATCCTGGCCTCCGGCGACGCGACCCTCGAGATCGACAACACCGAGATCCCCCTCACCAACCCACGCCTCCTGGACGCCGCCGAAGTCCGCGACCAACACTCCGACATCGCTGTGCCGCGCCGGCCCCGCATCGACGAGTTCCTCCGGATGGACGTCGCCTGAACGTCAGTCCGGCCGCTGCAGCAGCCCCAGGATGTTGCGCTCAGAGTCGTAGAACCAGGCCGCCTTGTTCCCGGTCGGCGACGTGAGGATCGAGTTGTCCATCGTGAGCCCCTCGATCTCGAAGTCCTGGAACTCGACGCCACGATCCTTCAGCGTGGCAACGGCACCGTGGATGTCGTCCACCTCCCACACCGCCGCCGTCGCCTGGTTCGTCCCGGCGAACTCCGATTGGTACAGGTAGAACCACGTGTCACCGGCTTCGTACCGCACCGCCCCGCCCTCATCCATCGTCGGCTTCATGTCGAGCTTGTCGGCGTAGAACTGCTTGGCGCGCTCCAGATCGGCGGCCGGCAGCATGGCCACGAGTGTCTTGCCCTCCAACATGCTGCACCTCCTCACCAGGAAGCCTAGGGACCAGCCACCAGACGGGAAGGAAGAAACTAGGAGATCTCGAAAGGCTCGATCAGATCGCGACTCCGCAGGTCGCGCAGCAGCAGGAACAAGGAGTGGCGGAACTTCGCCAACTGAACTGCGGTGGGGCCCTCGCCGCCGATGGACTCCTCGAGCTGGGCAAGGCCTTCGACGGCCTCGGCCAGCGCCACCTGAGAACCTTCTGACCAGTCGGACACGTCGACGACGAGTTTCTCGAGGTCACCCGAGTCGTCGGTGAGAAACGAGGCGCTGGATGTATCAGACATCATGTCCTTGCATCTATCCGATCGACCGGCCGGCCAAACATGAGGGACCTGGCTTCTGGACGGTCGGAACCCCCTACCGCCGACTCCGCTTCGCTCCGTCGCCGGGACCTTCCCCCATTCACCGCTCCACCCGAAGCCGCCCATCCCCCATCACCCACTGGATCGTCGTCGTCGCCATGGCGAACTCCTCGTCGTGGGTGACCAGGAGCACCGCACCGGGGTAGCCCACCACGGCGGCCTCCAGACGTTCGATCGACGGCAGATCCAGATGGTTCGTCGGCTCGTCGAGCAGGAGGCACCAGGCGCTGCGCCCCATCCCCATGGCCATCGCCAGCTTGCGGGCCTCCCCCGGCGACGGCGCGTCGGTCACCAGCAGCCGGTCAGGATCGACCCCCAGGGACGCAACGATGTTGAGCACTCTCCCCCGCGGCACAGGCGGCAGCGCCAACAGGTCAGCCATCAGCTCCTCGGCCGCACCCGGCCGCAGCTCCTGCGGCAGGTACCGCACTCGCTCCGGGGGCAGGCCGTGCCCCTCCGCCAGCGCAGCCAGCAAGATCGTCTTCCCGGCGCCGTTGGGACCCCGCACCCACACCCGGTCGCCTCGCTCCAGCGCCACATCCGCCCCGACCGCCAGCGTCACCCCCTCCACGCTCAGATCACCCTCGAAGGACAGCAACACTCTGCGACGCGGCGCCTCGAACTCGAACTCGAACGCCTTGCCCACCTCGCGGCGCATCTCGATGGACGACAGCTCCTCGGCAGCGCGATCCGCCGCCGCTTGGGTGACCTCCAGCTGCCGCGCCCCAGCACTCTCCCCCGCCTGGGCCCGGCCCTTCTTCTCCATCGATCGAGCGTCCCGATCCTTGGGCCCGGCCTGGCGCACGCTGCGGCGGTGCTGGGCCCGTCGCGCCTCGGTGGCACGACGCTGGTCGGCGGCGCGCCGCTGCAGCTTGCGCTGCTCCGCTTTCACCCGCTGGTACTGCTCCACCCGTTCGGCAGCCGCCATCTCCCAGGCCCGACGCGCCGTCTCGTAGTTGCCGTTCCACAGCTCGACCACCCCGTAGGTCACCCGCAACGTCCGCTCCGTCAGCTCGTTGAGGAACGTGCGGTCGTGGGACACCACCAGCCCGACGCCACGGAATCGCCCGAGGGCCGCCACCAGCAGCTCGCGGGCCTCTGCATCGAGGTGGTTCGTCGGCTCGTCCAGCAACAGCACCGGCGGATCGACTGCCAACGCCGCCCCGATCTGCCACCGCTTCCTCTCCCCGGGGGACAACGTGGGCCAGCGATCCAACTGCGCCTCATCGAGGTCCAACTCTCCCCTGATGCGCCGACTGGCCCCGTCCCAGGCCGCGGCGAGCGCGCGGACCGACGCGTCCAAACGGCCCACCTCTTGGGCGCAGTACACCGGCGGCGCCCCATTGGGCTGCACGTCCACCGAGCCCGACGTCGGCTCCAGCTCGCCGGCGACCAGGCGCAGCAACGTGGACTTGCCCATGCCGTTGGCACCGACGACGCCAACCCAGCCCGGACCGAGGTCGAGCGCGGCGTCACGAATGACGTCGGTGGCAGACGAGTAATGAAACGAGACCTGATTCAGATGAACGGACGGCACGACACAGCTCCAAGAGGCGAGGCCTCGGTGCACGGCAGGCACCAAGGCGAGCGGGCAATCGCTGTGTCTAGCGCATGAATCTCGTTCGGTCGACGGCGCTCATGTTAGGGCCGAGCCCCCCGGCGCGTGCCTCACCCGTCCCCTGCCTGCAGCAGCTCGCGCACAACCGCCAAGAACTCGGCTGCCGGGCCACCGTCGACGAAGGCATGATCGAAGGTGAGGCTCAGCACCATCTCGCGGCGCGCCACCACCGCTCCCGCATGGTCAAACCGAGCCACCTCGCGGATCGCTCCTACTCCGAGGATCGCCACCTGGGGGAGATTGATGATCGGGGTGAAGGTATCGACTCCATGCCGCCCCAGGTTGGTGACCGTGAACGTTCCCCCCTCATAGTCTGCGGCGGTCAAGCTCCGGGACCGCGCCGCCTCGGCCAACCGTCCGATCTCGGCCGCCACCTCCTCCACCGTCGACGCCGCCGGGTCCCGCGCGACCGGAGCCACCAAGCCATCATCGGTCTGCACCGCCACCGCCACGTGCGCCGTCTCCGCCGGCGTGAACCGATCCCCCTCCCGGGTCCCATTGAGCAACGGATGGTCCACCAGCGCCAACGCCGCAGCCCGCACGACACGAGCCGTGACGTGCTCGGTCGACATGGCGGTGACGTCGGCCGTCGTGGTCAACGTCACCGCGGCCGTCTCCGTAACGCTCCGGCGCATGTTGCGAGCGATGACTGCCCGCAACCCGGTCAACTCGGAACCCGCCGCCGCACCCGCCCCGGCCCCCGCCGTCCGCACGTCGGCTTCGGTGATCCGGCCGCCGGGACCCGTCCCGACCAGTCCGGCGAGATCGACGCCGAGCTCCCGGGCCACCCGTTTCGCCGACGGCGAAGCCACGACACGGGCCGGCTCACCGACGACCGGGGCCGAGGCAGCGGCCACCACCGCCTCCTCGGCTCCGACTGCCATACCCTCGACGAGTCGGCAGATCGGCTCACCCTGGGCCACGGGCTCGTTGATCGGCACGAGGTCGCGCACGACCCCGTCGCCCGGGGACCGCACGTCCTCTGCCACCTTCTCGGCCTGCACCTCGGCGATCAGCTGATCGGCCTTCACCCGGCCACCCTCGTCCACCATCCATGCGGTGACAACGCCCTCCTCACCGGCCTCGGTGATGACGGGCATCAGTATGTCCATGCTCAGGCCGCCAGCAGCGACTTCACTCCCGTGACGATCTTCTCGGCATCCGGCATCACGAACTGCTCTAGCACCCGCGCGTACGGAATCGGCACGTCGGGTATCGCGATCCGCGCCGGCGGTGCGTCGAGATGGTCGAAGGCACCCTCCACCGCGGTGGTGATCACCTCGCCAGTCATACCGAAGCTGCGGTAGTCCTCGTCGACGACCAGCAACCGGTGGGTCTTGCGCACCGACTCGAGAATGGCTTCTCGATCCAGTGGCACCAGCGACCGTAGGTCAAGCACCTCGGCCGAGATACCGTCGGCCTCCAGCTGCTCCGCCGCGTCCAAGGCGCGATGCACCGACAGGCTGATCGTGGCGATGGTCACATCGCTACCCTCCCGGGCCACGGCGGCGGTGCCGATCGGCACCTTGTACGCCTCCTCGGGCACGACACCGGTGGCTCGGGGATTGTTGGTCATCCACCCCAGCCCGAGCACGCCCTTGTGGAACATGTAGAGCACTGGGTTGTCATCGCGGATGGCCGAGATCATCAGACCTTTGGCGTCATACGGGTTCGAAGGGGCCACCACCTTCATCCCCGGCAGGTGGGCGAACGTGCCCCATAGCGTCTGAGAGTGCTGGCCGGCGTCGGAGTATCCGCCCCCGACAGCCGTTGTCAGCACCATGGGCACCTTGATGGAACCTCCGGAGAAGTAGTGGATCTTGGCCATGTTGTTGTAGATCTGATCCATACACACGCCGAAGAAGTCGACGAACATGAGTTCGGCGATCGGCCGCAGCCCGTTGATGGCGGCGCCGATCGCAGCTCCGATGAACCCGGTTTCCGAGATCGGTGTGTCCATGACGCGTTCCGGGCCGAACTTGTCGAGCAGTCCTTCGGTGGCACCGAAGATGCCGCCGTAGGTGGCTATGTCCTCGCCCAACACGAACACGGTGTCGTCCCGCTCCATCTCCTGGGCGATCCCCTCGGCAATGGCCTTCTGCGTAGTGAGCTTGCGCTCGGTCATCGTTGTCATGAAGGCCTCCTCAGGCGAACACGTGGAGGAGCGCGTCCTCCGGTGCCGGTTCGGGGCTGCTGCGGGCGAAGTCGATCGCTTCGTCAACTTCGCCGTGCATACGCTTGGTGATGGCGTCGCGGTCGGCCGCGGTCAGCGCCCCTTCTTCGATGAGGCGGTTCCCGAATGCTGCAATCGCATCTCGCTCAGTCATCGCCTCCTTGTACTCGTCCGTGCGATAGGCGTCGGCGTCGCCTTCGAAGTGACCCCAGAGGCGGTCGGTCTTCACCTCGATCAGGCTGGGACCGTCACCGGCCCGGGCCCGGGCTATGGCCTCGCGGGCCACCTCATATACCGCCACCGGATCGTTCTCTGGTACCAGCACCCCCGGCATGCCGTATGCCGAGGCTCGGTCGCTGTTGTCGGCGATCGCCGTGGAGGCCTCCTTCGGCACCGAGATGGCGAAAGCGTTGTCCTCGCAAATGAACACGACTGGCAGGTTCCAGAGCGCCGCCAAGTTCAGCGATTCGTGGAAGGCACCCTGGTTGGCGGCACCCTCGCCGAAGAACGACAACGCCACGTTGTCTTTCCCCAGCTTCTTGAATGCCAGGGCCGCTCCCACCGCCACGGGCATGCCCTCGGCAATGATCCCCGAGCAGCCGAAGTTCGGCGAGGTCGAGAACAGGTGCATGTGCCCGCCCTTGCCCTTGCCCAGCCCCGTGGTCTTGCCGAAGATCTCCGCGGCCATCTGCTTCAGATCGAGACCCTGGGCGATGGCCACGTGATGAGGTCGGTGCGTCGCCGTGATGGCGTCGCCCTCCTTGAGATGTGGCATCACCCCCACGGCAACCGGCTCCTGCCCCGCCGCCAGGTGCATCTCGCCGGGTACAGGGCCGGCGGCGATATCGAACACCGGTTGCTTGCCTTCGAAGTAGATCTCTCGCAGCCGCTCCTCGAAGTAGCGGATCTTCACCATGGCCGAGTACATGTCGACCAGGTGGTCACGTTGTATCTCCAATTGGCCCTCCCTTCGTGTCAGGCGGTCGACCAGACGAACCGCCGCACTCGGTGCGTGGAGCACTCACCCTTGAACCTACGCTCTGGGCAGACCCGGTCGGCGCCGTTTCGCGGTACTTCCCCCGCGCAGTCAGCGGTATTCCAGAGCACGCGAGACGGAAAGCAGCAGCGCCCCGGGTTGCACGGCGACGGACGCGGCGCCTGATCGGATCAGTCGACGCTCCCCATCAAGCGCTACTACGCGGGTCGCAGGATCGAGTTCGACGCGATTCCCTTCGGCGAGGTCGTAGTGCTCAGCCACCGAGATCTCACCCACGACGCCTGGTCCGAGTATGGCGCGCACCGCTGGCCCCGGACCGAATCGGATGTACCTGGCATGGCGGGGAGCGAGCGGCCCTAGTGCCGCCGCAACCGCGGCGATGCCGACCGCTTCGGACCGGGCATTGGCGACGACGGCCTCCACCAAGTCGTCCGGCTCCCATAGCGCTCTGGCCCCGGTCCAGTGTGCGCGCACACCCACTGCGTCCACGACGGCGATACTCGACGTGCCGTCTCCCATGTTCACCACCATCGCCGTGAGACGGTCGAACACACCGGCAGGCGCCTTCCCAGCCGCCGCCAGTGCGGCGGCATGGCCGACCATGGTCGGCTCGTGGAGGATGGCAACCGCATTGTTGGTGCCCGCCGCCAGTGGCGCCAGTAGCGCCTCCGGCCAGCCTTCGACCGCCGATCGAATGGTGCCATCGCCACCGACGGTCACCAGCAAACGGGTGCCCAACTCCCCCAGAGCGCGGGCGGCGTCGTGAGTATCGGCCTCTGTGCCCTCGGCGGTGACGTCGAGAAAGTCGACGGCGACCGCCTTACCCCGTGCCAGGCGCAGGGCTCGGCGCACGATGCCCCCAGAGTCGTCGAGCGCCACCACATGTACCGGAGGGCCCGCGGTCATCCCCACGAGCAAGCGTGCCACCAGGTTGGCCTTCTCTTCGACGTCGACCACGCGGGCCAGACCTACCAGGCGGCGGATGTCCTTGGACGCCACCGGATTGGCGATCAGTCCGATGATGGGGATCCCGGATGGCCCTGTCATGCGACGCACCCTATGGCGTCAGAGTGCGGAATGCGGGCCGTGTCCGGCCCCGATCTAGATCACGTGTCGAGGCCCTCGACTAGACGCACGACGCTCTTGCGGAACCGGGTGAGATCCACGATCTCTCTGCCTTCACCCTGCTCCAGTGCCGCCAATGCCGCCGCGACCCCACACAAGACCTCGTATGAGACGTCTGACCATCCGTCGGTGACCACCGTGACCTCTTCGGGCCTTCGACGGTGGCGCATGAGGGTCTGGACGCGGGGTGGTGGAACGGCAGTCGCAGGCATGCGGGTCCTCCTGGTGGGGGAAGTCGTGTCTCGATCATGCCAAATACCGGAATGCCGTGTCGAGGGCTATCTGGAAGAATCCGGCTAGAACGCGAAAAGTCTGCCTAATTGATATATCGCCCAGATATATCGATCAGCTATACTGCCGCCGCATGTTGGACACCGCCATCCTCGGCCTCATCCGCACCGAGCCCGCCCACGGCTACGAGCTGCACCGCCGCTTGATCTCGCTCGGCTTCTGGCGCATATCGTTCGGATCGGTGTACCCGGCGCTCCGCCGCCTCGAAGAAGCCGGGTACCTGGAGACCTTCGTCGACGGGCGCAAGAAGGAGTACCGCATCACCCAAAGCGGCACCGAGCATCTCGAGGCCCTCCTCAGCAGCCTCGATGAACCTCCGGAGAACACCAACCAGTTCCGCGTGCGCCTCTCGTTGTTCCGATACGTCCCCGCCAAGGTGCGTAAAGCGATCCTCGAGGCGCGCAAGGGCGTGTTGCTGGAGCGCATCCACGCCATCGACGCCGACATCGAGGAAGCCGCCGCCACCGCCCGGTTCGACCGCTACGCACTGGCCGAGATCCGGCACCGCCGCCACAAACTGTCCATGGACGTGGAGTGGATAGACGCACTCCTCTCCGAAGAGAAAGGCACCGAATGACCCCGGTACGGATCGCCATCGCCGGTGTGGGCAACTGCGCCAACTCCCTGATCCAAGGTATCCACTACTACCGAGACGCCTCGGCCAAGGGCGACATCCCCGGCCTCATGCACCCGGTTCTAGGCGGCTACGCCATTGCCGACCTCGAGGTGGTGGCCGCCTTCGACGTCGACACCTCCAAGGTGGGCGAGGACGTCGCCAAAGCGATGTGGGCGGGCGACAACAACACCATTCGGTTCAGCGACGTCCCGGACCTTGGCGTCACCGTGCTGCGAGGCCCGACGCTCGACGGGCTCGGCCGCTACTACCGGGCCACCACCTCGGAGTCCCCTCTCGATCCGGTGGACGTGGCCGCCGCGTTGCGCGATGCCGGCGCGGACGTGCTCGTCTCTTATCTACCCGTTGGATCCCAAGAGGCCACCGAGCACTATGCGTCGGCGGCGTTGGAGGCCGGGTGCGCGTTCGTCAACTGCATCCCGGTGTTCATCGCATCGGATCCCGAATGGGCACAACGCTTCGCCGACGCCAACGTCCCGATCATCGGCGACGACATCAAGTCGCAGGTAGGCGCCACCATCGTGCACCGGGTGCTGTCTCGCCTGTTCGAGGACCGCGGCGTGGTGGTGGAACGCACCAGCCAGCTCAATGTCGGCGGCAACATGGACTTCAAGAACATGTTGGAGCGCGAGCGCCTGGAGTCGAAGAAGGTCTCCAAGACGCAGGCGGTCACCTCCCAGATCGATCACGGGATCGCCGCCGACGACGTGCACATCGGGCCGTCCGACCACGTGGCTTGGCTCACCGATCGCAAATGGGCCTACATCCGCATGGAAGGCCGTTCGTTCGGTGACGTGCCGCTGAACGTGGAACTCAAGCTGGAGGTCTGGGACTCCCCCAACTCTGCCGGCGTGGTCATCGATGCGGTGCGATGCGCCAAGCTGGCGCTCGACCGGGGATGGGGTGGCCCACTGCTGGAGCCGTCCTCGTACTTCATGAAGAGCCCCCCGACGCAGTTCACCGACGCCGAGGCGCATGAGCTGACGGAGACCTTCATCCGTGGCGAACGGCTGCAATCCGTGGTCATGTGACGTCGTCAAGGATCGACAACGTGTCGGTTTGATCCCGTACCCGATCGGCGTTCTCCCGCGTACATTTCCGCGCGTAGGGCTTCGCACCCGCATCAAGGAGGAAGCGCTCATGAGGCCCCACGGGATCACACGTCGCGGCCTGACCGTGCTCGTCGCCGCCGTCCTCATCGGCGGTCTCGCCGCCTTGCCGGCGGCGGCGGACCCGCCCGGCAACAACGGCACGGTGAAGATCGACGGCCTTGCGTTCGACGACCAACCCAACAACCAACCCCACCCCGGGTGCTTGTTCCAAGTGGACTTCTATGGGTTCGACGAGGGTGACCTCGTGGCCGACGTCCACTTCAACGCGCATCCGCCGAGCGGGCGTACCGTGTTGCTGGAGGACTACGTGTTCATCGGTGAGGATCCGGCCGGAGGCGGCACCGATCTGGATGCCTCCCGGACCTACGACCTGAGCCCGTTCCTGGTGGGCTTGTACCGGCACCCGAAGCAGGGCTACCACGTGAAGCTGACGGTCCACGCCGAAGGGTCCCAAGGGGCCGACACCAAGCACAAGGTGTTCTGGGTGGACTGCGACGCACCGGGCGACGGCACGATCATCATCGAGAAGTACGCGTTGCCGGCGGGCGACACGGTGTTCCGCTTCGACGGAGATCTGGGGTACTTCCACATCGTCGACGAGGACTTCGGCACCGGGAACCCGGACTCACAGGTGACGTTCTCCAACCTCGCCGCCGGGACCTACACGATCTTCGAGATACCGCTCGAAGGCTGGAGATACATCCAAGCCAAGTGCACGGTGTTCCCTGCCGGCGGCAGCAGCACCTTCGTGGAAGACAAGCCCAACCTGGCCATCACCATCAACCTCGCCGCAGGCGAGACCGTCTACTGCGATTTCCAGAACTCGGTCAAGTGAACTGAGCGCGACCAGGCCGACGAGCACGGGGCGGCGTCCTCCATGGGCGCCGCCCCATCTCTTCAGGCGCTCTGCATCACGGTGAAGCTGCCACCCTGCGGATCCCGGATGACGGCGATACGCCCCACCTCGGGGATGTCCATGCCGGGCATCAGTACCGTGCCACCGTTGGCGGAGGCGGTGGCAACTGCGGCGTCGGCATCCTCCACGCCGAAGTAGACCCCCCAGTAGTTGGGGAAGTCGCCCATCTGGGGAGTGCGGGGCATCATCCCCGCCACACCCTCACCGCCGAGCATCAAGACCGTGTATGGCCCGTTCGGCGTCTGGTTGGTCTCGGCGTCGTACCCGAACACATCGGTGTAGAACGCCTGGGCCGCCGCCACATCGTCGGTCAGCAGCTCGACCCAGGTGTGGGTGCCCGGCTCGGCGATGATGGCCGAACCGATGTGGGTGCCGGCCTGCCACAACCCGATCATGGCGCCCGTGGGATCGGCGATGAAGGCCATCCGGCCTGTGTCCATCACGTCCATGGGAGGCATCATGACGCTCCCGCCGGCCTCGGTGACCTTCGCAGTGACCGAATCGACATCGTCGACCGCGAGATAGACGCTCCAGACCGTCGGGGTGTCGTCGGACGGTACGGGCGCCATCCCGGCCACCACCTTGCCGTCCTTGTGGAGCATGAAATACCGACCACCCATGTCGCCGGTGTCCATCTCGTGCGCCGTCCAACCGAACAGCGCGCCATAGAACGACTGGGCTCCCGCCACATCCGTCGTGGCCAGATCCACCCAGCTTGGCCTGCCTGCCTCGTACGAGGTGCGTTCCGGCATCCGATCCCTCCTGTCGCCTCCGTATCCAGGCTATCGGGCGCCGACGAGCCGCCGCCGGCCAGACCGACATACACTTGGCCCACGATGAGCGAAAAAGTACGGCGATACCAAGAGGCCATGCATGCGATGGACTTCGCGTCGCTCGGCGAGCTGCGACATCCGGACTACGAGTGCACCTATCCGCAGTCCGGCGAGCGCTTCATCGGCCACGAGAACTGGGTGGCAGCCCACGTCGACTACTCGAGCCGCTTCGGCGAGGGACAAGTCGTCGAGCAGGTGAAGGGCGGTGATCGCAAGGCCAAGGTCAGCACCACGCTGTCGGTGATGCCCTTCGCGTCGACGCCGCTCATCCAGGTGTCCGACACCGGCGACCTGGTCACCGTCGAGGGTGTGGGCCGTTGGCCCGACGGCAAGGTGTACCACTTCGTGCAGATCCTCGAGTATCGCGACGGCCTGGTGTGGCGGGAGACCGAGTACTTCGCCGAGCCGTTCGAAGCCCCGGAGTGGCGGGCGCCGTTCACCGAGTCCGGCCAGAGCTGAGCCGCCGTCAGGCCGGGGCTCACGCCGGCTGCTCCCGCACGATGGGATCAGACACGGCATGCTCCCCGCGGGCGAGCGCGAAGAACGGCACGGCCGCCGCCACCACGGCCCCGCTGATCAGGTAGGAAGCGCCGAAGCCCCACACGTCGGCGGCACGCCCCAACGCCGGCTGAGCAACCACGCCGCCGACCGAGCCCATCAGCGCATCGAACGAGAGCACGGTGGCCCGCTGCTCCGACGGTATGACTCCATTGACGTAGGCCTGGCGCAACGGTGTGGTGGCCGAGAACATGAGCGCCCACACCGAGATGAGGACCAGCGCCACCCAGAAGCTCGAAGTGAGCCCGAGCCCCACCAGCACTGCGGCGCTCATCACGGCGGCGAGCAAGAGCACATCGGTTCGGCGTCGAAACACCTTGCGAATCAACGGCACGATGATGCCGCCGACGATCTGCGAACCGGCGACGATCGCCGCCGCCAGCCCGGCGATACCGAAAGCGGTGTCATCACCGAACAACTCAAGCAGGTAGGGCTGCATGGCGTAGAACGCGAAGATGCCGGCTCCCATGGTGAACGGCGCCGCCAGCATCAGCCATCGCACCGGAGCGTTGCGCCAGCCGTGGTCGAGCGAGGCCGTCAGCACCGTCACCAGCTGATCACGTGGCCCGGCGCCTCGCTGCGGAGTGAAACCCTCGTCGCGCATCGCCGCGAACGCCACGACGAACACGGCGGCGAGGAGCAAGGCTCGCAGGGCATACGGCACGCCCAGGTTGGTGACCTGGGCGACGGCACCGCCGGTGACCGAACCCACCAGCATGGCTACGCCGGCCACGATCTGGCCCCGGCCGAACACCAGCTCGAGGTCGCCTTCGTAGTCGTTGGCGGTGAGGGCATCGACGAGCCACGCCTCGACGGCGCCGCTGAAGAACGTGAAGCCCAGACCGATCAGCACCGACGCCGCCGCCCAGCCCCAGAACGGACCTTCGATCACCCACATCCACAGATAGAGGAGCGTCGACGCGAACAATGTGGCCGAGCCCAACAGGTAGGAGGTCCGCCGGCCCCGGGTGTCGGCGACCACACCGGTGGGAATCTCGAAGACCATCTGCCCGGCGGTGAAGAATGCGTTCACCGTGAACGCCGCGGCGGCGCTGAGCCCGGCGTCGAGGAGGAACAGCGTGTTGATGCCCCAGATGAACGAGGCGGCCAGAGTGGAGAGCAGCGTCAGCGTCAAGTAGATGCGGGTGACCCGTGCGGCTCCAGTTCCCATCGCTCGACCCTACCGTCCACGGAGCCTGCGGCCGTCCCGGGCTCAGCCGCCCTGTGGCTCCACCATGTACGCCAGCTCCACCCGCGACTCACTCGTGCCGAAGGCGGTGATCACATCCCCCGTCAAGAGCGTGGTGTCACCATGGGGTATCACCACGGCCGGCCCGCGCCGGATCGACACGAGGACCGCTCCTTCTGGCCACTCGAGCTCCCGCACCGTCGTGCCGTGCACCGGTGAGGCTGCCGGCACCGGCACCTCGAAGAACTGGGTGCCCACCTCGGCCCGTTGCCGGAGGCGCTGGCGATACAAGTGTCGCTCGGTCTGGCTGCCGAGCGCCTGGTGGTAGGCGTGCACCACGCTTTCCCGACGGAACATCCCGATCAACCGGGTGGGATCCTGATCCGAGACCACCGGCATCCGACCGATGTCGAGGGCCGCCATCCGGGCCAGTGCCGCGGAGACCGGCATCGACTCGGTGACCGTGATCGGCTTCGCCGTCATGATCGACGCCACGGTGACGTCGTCGCGCGGTGGGCCGGCCCGTGCCAGATCGGCCCGGGTCACCAGCCCGGCCAGCCGGCCGTCGTCGCTCACCGCCATGCCGTGGTGGCCGCTCTCTTCGAAGACCCGGTGGGCTTCGCTCAGGCTCAGCGACGGCGACAGCACCTCCAGCGTCTTGGACATCACCTCGCCCACGGTGACGGTGTCGAGCAGGTCGATGTCCTCGTTGGCGGGCAGATTGATGCCCAGACGGCTCAGCGGCAACGTGTAGGCGCTCTCAGGGTGATACCGGTCGGCCAGGAAGGTCGCCAGCGACGCCGCCAGCATCAGCGGGAGCACCAGGCCGTAATCCCCCGTGATCTCGAACACGATGATGATGGCCGTCAACGGCGCCCGCGCCACCGCCGCGAACGTCGCCGCCATGCCCACCACGGCAAAGGCCCCAGGATTGAGCTCGGAGAAGCCCCAGATCGGTTGCATCAGGATGGCGAAGCCGGCGCCGGCGCTGGAACCGATGAACAAGCTGGGCATGAAGGTGCCGCCGGAACCGCCACCGGCGCGCGTCAGCGAGTTGGTGACCATCTTGGCGAGGCCGAGGGCGAGCAGCACGTACCAGGTCTGGCCACTGACGTCGTCGATGCGGAGCACCTCGCCGACGAACTCCTGGCCCGTGCCCAGGACTCGGGGCTCCACGAGTCCGATCACGGCCACGATCAAACCGAAAGCCACCGGACGCACCCACGGCGGGAAGCGTGCCGTGATGGTCTCGCCGGCAGTGGCGTCCAACAGGCGCAGGAAGAGGATGCCGAGGGCGACGGCGATGATGCCGATGGCGGCGTAGAGCAGCAGCTCGCGAGCGTCGAGAAGGCCATGGACCGGGGCCGAGAGGATGCGCTCCTCCCCCACCAGCGTGCGGGTGGTGACGGCCGCGGTGACCGAGGCGATGACGACCGCATTGAGATGACGAATTGCGAAATTGCCCAGGATCACCTCCATGGCGAACAGCATCCCCGCTATCGGGGCATTGAAGGAGGCGCCGATCCCGGCGCCGGCGCCGGCGGCAACGAGACTCCGGATCTGGTCCTCACCGAAGCGCGTGTAGCGAGCGAACGACGAACCGATGGTGCCGCCGATCTGGACTACCGGACCCTCCCGACCACCCGAGCCGCCCGACCCGAGGGTGACCGCCGTCGCCGCGATCTTGGCACCGATGCTGCGGGTCGGCAGGTAGCCGGCGTGGAGCGACAGCCCGACCATGGTCGTGGTGACGCCACCGGTGGAGACGTCGGCCAGCCAGCGCTGCGCAATCAGCCATGCCACCAACGTGCCCAGAGGTACCGTCACCACGAAGGCGAGCCTTTCCCAGCCGACGTCGTCCCGCAGCACCTGCGTACCGGCGTCGACCAGGCCGATCACCCACACGAGCAGGGCGGCGGCAAGGCCGACCAGCAAGCCCACGGCAAGGGCGGCGATGACGAAGGCCGCGGCGCCACGTGAACGCAGGGCCGCCCGAATCGACGGCCCGGCGCGCTGAGAGAGACGGGAGAGCGCGTTCACACGGCAAAGCTAGTTCTGCGGATCGCGACCGAGGCGGTTCCTAGACCTCGCGGCGGGACGCCATCATCGCCCCGACGATGACCAGCACCACCCCGAGGATGGCGATGGGAGCAACGGCCTCATCCCGGAAGATCACACCCAGCACCAGCGCCACCACCGGGATGACGTAGGTGATGAACGAGGCGCGGGTGGAACCGACGCTGCCTACCAATCGACCCATGATCACGAAGGCGAGGCCCGTGCCGAGGAGGCCGGCGGCGAGGACCGCCACCAGCGAGTCCCACGCAAACGTCGAGTCGGCGAGCCCGTAGATGCCATAGGGCGCGGTCCACACACTCGCCAGCACGAGCATCTGACCTATCACGGGCAGCGAGCCGTATCGCTGCTGCACTGGCACCGCGATGTTCACCGAGAGGCCGTAGAACACCGTGGCGAGCAGGACCAGCGCCACCCCGACGGCTTGGGTCTGGCCCTGCCCGAGCGACGGCCAACTGATGGCGAGCACCCCGGCGAATCCGACGATGAGACCGACGACTTGGGCCCGGCGGGGTAAACGAGCCAGCATCACCGAGGCGATCACGGCGGCGAAGATGGGCATACCGCCGTTGAGCATTCCGGCCACCGCCGACTCGATCCACTGCTGGGCGATGGGGAACAGCGTGAACGGTATCGCCACCCATGTGAACGACAACAACACCACCCGTAACCGATCCTCCGCCGCCACCGGCGTGCGGGCCTGAGGCAGCAGCATGAGCAGAGCGGCGCCGGAACCGACGCGCATCCAGGTGACCAGACCCGGATTGAAGGCATCGAGCCCGATCGCCATGAACAGGAAGGAGCTGCCCCAGATGGCGCTGATGGACAGGAACATCGTCCAGTCGAACGCCGTGAACTCGTCGGTGTTGGTGCCCTCGGCGGTGGTGAGAACGGTGCGACTCACGGTCAGCCGAGGCTAGCTCCGGGCGCGCTCCCGTCGGTCGGGGCCACGTGCTCGCCTCGTGCTCGGCGGGCCCGAACCACCACGACCTCCCGGCCGGGGATCTCGGCCTCGTCATCGACGAGCTCGGGAGGGAAACCGGGGGCAAGAACCTCGGTGCCCATGCGGTCCTCCAGCCGGCTGATGATGTTGGATGACCATTCCCGATCGCCGTACCTCGTGCGACCGTCTTCGAAGATGTCCACCAACAGAGGTGAGAGCTCCAGCTCGGCGCCGGCTCTGTCCGCGATCTGTTGGAAGAGCGAGACGTCCTTGACGACGAGATCCATCGTGAAGTTGATGTTGCGACTGCCGTTGAGGATCACCTGGCTCTCGGTCTCGTGGACGAACGAGTTGCCCGACGAGATCCGGATCGCCTCGTACGTGGTGTTGAGGTCGAGCCCGGCGAGCTTCGCGGTCACCAGAGCTTCGGCCAACGCGACGAGGTTGGCACTGGCGAGGAAGTTGGTCAGCACCTTGAGCACCGATGCCGAGCCGAGCGGACCGGTGTGCAAGACGTGCCGTCCCATCACGGTGAGAAGCGGCAGCATGCGCTCGAACGTGGCACGGTCGGACCCGGCGAGGATCGATATGTTCCCGGTGGCGGCGCGATGGCACCCGCCCGAGACAGGACAGTCGATGGCGGTAGCGCCGCGCTCGGCTACGAGGGCGCCCAACCGGCGGACCTCGTCCTCGTCGGTGGTGCTCATCTCGGCCCAGATCTTGCCCGCCGACAAGCCGGCCACGACCCCGTCCTCGGCTTCGAGCACCTGGGCCGAGATCGCCGGGTTGGGCAAGGAGGTGATGACCACGTCGGAGGACTCGGCGAGCGCCACGCCGGTCGTGCCAGCGGCGGCGCCGGCATCGAGCAACGGCCGCATGGCCTCGGTGCTCAGGTCGAGCACCGTGACGTCGAAGCCGTTGCGGACCAGGCTCGTCGCCAGCTTCGACCCGACGTTCCCCAAACCGATGAATCCCACTTTCATTGGCTCGTCTCCTCGTCACTCCGACAGCCGCGGGAGCATACCGGCGGTACCCTCATCCGGTGGCCGTGATCCCCTTCTATGGCGCCGACGACCCGGAGATGTTCGCCATCGAGCGCACCGCGATGGACCGCGAGGGCCTGGTCATCGGTGCGCTGGAGGCACGGCTGCCAACGCGGGGCCGGGTGCTCGATGTGGGCGCCGGCGACGGGTTCACCGGGGTCGCGCTCCAGACCGGCAGCCGGCAGATCGTGGCGCTCGAACCGGCCGAAGGCATGATCCGCCGCGACCGGCCGCTGACGTGGGTGGGCGGCGATGCCGAGCGCCTGCCGTTCATGGACGGCGCCTTCGAGGCGGCCTATGCGACATGGGCGTACTTCTTCACCAACGCGTGGGACCCGGCGTGGGATCCCGGCCCCGGCATCGCCGAGCTGCATCGAACAGTGAAGCCGGGCGGTGCGCTGCTCATCGTCGACAACCTGGGCGGCGACGAGCTCACTGCACTCAGCAGCCGTGACATCACGTCCGATCCCGAGTTCTGGGCGAGGCACGGCTTCTCCTGTACGCCCATCGCCACGCACTTCGACTTCCGGACCATCGAGGATGCACGAAAGCTGCTCGGTTTCTACTTCGGCGAGGCGGGCCGCCGCAGTGCGAAGCTGCGCGTCGCCTTCCGCGCCGGCCTCTTCACCGGCGTGTCGCGCGGTCCGGGCGGCTGAGCAGGCCCCGTCAGCTTCCCCATGCCAAGAACCAAGATTGGGCGACGCCGGACACCATCAGCAATGCCACGACGAAGAGGGCACCAACCGCAATCGCCATCGAACCGGGATGCGACCAGACCCGCTGCGTGCTCGCCGCCAACCACGCAGCCGCGCCTCGAGGGCGGGCTCTCGCCCACTCATGAGCGAGGAGCCCCACGGCGGCGCCGCCGACGAGCAGCATGCCGAGCGTGACCAGCACCACGCCGAAGAACTGCACCCCGACGAATGCCGCCACGTCGAGGTCGTGCCCGAACGCCACGGTGATGCCGGTGTCACCCGCCCTGCGTACCCCCTCCCATCGGTCACGGAGCCCCAAGGGATCGGCGGCGGGAGCGAACACCAGCTGGGCGGCCAGTGCTCCCGAGGCGGCCGTCATCCCGACCAGCGCCGACCACCCTGGTCGCCACCGGGCGCACTCCTCAGAACGGTGCACGACCCCGATGACGCCACCGCCCACCACCGACAACAACGTGACCACGGCGACCAGCAACCAAGGTCGAAGCTGGACGAACACCCATCCGGCCACCGCCACGGCGAGGACGACCAGCGTGCCCAGCACCACCGGGTCGTCGACGACGTCGGGCGCGCCGTCGCCATCGGCTGACGACGCCGACAGGTCACCCACCCGTTCCCCTCCGGTCTCCGACATGAACTGCGCCGCCAGCCCGGCACCTACCAGCAACATGCCGAGCTGGAACGGGATCTGCACCGCGGTGGACGTGAACCACATGCCGCCAACGTATCGGCGAGCTGTGACAGGAATCGTCAACGTGACCGCCGTCGCAGCCGAAGTGCAATAGCATCGTGCCATGACCTCATCCACCGGCACCGTCACCACCGTGATGCACGACACCGCAGATCTGGAACGCGCCGTCGCGTTCTGGACCGAGATCTTGGGTTTGGAGGTGGTGTACGAGAGCGAGAACTACGCCTACCTCTCCCGGCTCTCCCCCGAGGGGCCGCACCTGGCGTTTCAGCAAGTGCCGGAAGACAAGATCTTCAAGAACCGGTTGCACCTCGACATTCGGGTCGACGACCCGGATCGCTTCGTGGAGCGCGTCATCGCCCTGGGCGGTGAACGCCTCGGCGAGCATCAGGAGGGCGACTACCCGCCGTGGACGATCATGGCCGACCCGGAGGGCAACGAGTTCTGCATCTACGCCCTGACGGAACCGGCCGACGAGACGTGATGGACGTCGCGGAGTTCGAGGAGATCGTCGACATCGCGCTCGAGGGGCTCCCCGAGTGGGTGGTCAACGCCGTCGACAACCTGCACGTGGTCGTCGCCGAGGAGCCGACGCACGAGCAGGATCCGGACGGTCACGGCATCCTCGGCATCTACGAAGGGGTGTCGCTGCTGGAGCGGGGCAACGACTACTACGGGGTCAGCCCCGACCGGATCGTCATATTCCGCAAGCCCCACCTGGCACTCGACCTGACCCGAGACGAGCTCATCGACGAGATCCGGGTGACTGTGCTCCACGAGATCGCACACCATCTCGGTATCGACGACGACCGGCTCCACCAGTTGGGGTGGGACTGAGGGCGCGCCGCCGCAACGGGCCTGATCCGGCGCTGACTAGTCAAGCTCCCCGGCGGTTGTGCCGATACCCCAAGAGTGCAGAACGTCGAGTACATCCACGACCCGTACAAGCGGTGCGAACATCATTGCACGCACGACTTGTCACGTGGCGTCACCGTCGCCGAACTGCTCAGCGGCGACGGACCTCACTCCGACTCGCATCTCATCGTCAACTACACGCTCGATCAGGCCATCTCACGCATTCAAGACGAAGACCGGCTTGCCGAGGCCGGCTGAGCCGCGGCTACGATGTCGCCGCCTCCGTTTCGGGAGGTTTCCGCAAGCACGCGTTAGGAGACGTAGTGGACGACCTGATCAAGCAGATCACCGAGAAGACCGGCATCTCGGTCGAGCAGGCCAAGGGCGCGATCGCGTCGGTCATGGACTTCATCGGTGACAAGCTTCCTGCACCCATCGCCGGCCAGGTGAACAAGTTCCTCGGCGGAGAAGCCGAGGGAGACACAGGCGAAGGTGGCGAAGGCGGCGGCCTCATGGACCAGGCCAAGGGCGCGCTCGGCGGCCTACTGGGCAACTAGCTCACCCGCAGCGATTCGACGCGGCCCCGGTCGATCCGATCGGGGCCGTGGCGCGCCCCGGCCCGAACCGGGACGCGCTTCTACACTCTCCCCATGACCACGCCACTGACGGCACTCCCCGTGGAACCGACCTGGCCCGATTCTGGTGGCAGGCCGCTGCTGTTCGTGCTCGATGCGTCGAGCACGTTGGAACGACGCATCATGGAGTCGTGGATCGATCGGCATCGGGCAACTGATCTGCCGCGCGGTGCCGTCGAGATCGCCAACGTCCCCCAGTCCAGGCGACGCCGGCGTAGCGAGATCCTCGATCCGCGTCTGGAGGCCTTTCTCCGCATCGGCGACGACCCCCTGCTGGTACCGATGCGTGTGGTGTGGATGCCGCCCGAGCGTGACGGCGAACGCAGAGTAGGACTTCGGGATCTGCTCACTCTGGGCGACCCGCGGGATCCCGACCCCGTTCGTCAACACGCCATCTTCCGGCTGCGGCCGGAGCGGGTACGCATCGTCATCGCCGAGCCCGCCCCCGCCTCAGAGCTGCGGGAACGGTGGGCCTCGCCCGAGGGCCGAGGTCGCGCCGACGGCACCAGCTTGGGCGACTACGTGGCGCTCCAGGCTTGGCTCGCGCTCGAACGCGCCGAACGGCGGCTTCGCGGCAACCGCTACAAGGTGCCCCGCTTCGTCGCCGAGGACCTCACCAGCAGTCGCCAGTTCGCCCAAGGGCTGGCCGCGCTGGCGCGGGACACCGGCGAACCGTTCGCCGAGGTCACGGGTCGAGCGCTCCGGTACATCCGTGAGATCGCCGCCAACCACACCCCATACGCCATCGATCTCGTCGCCGGTGCGATCCGCTGGCTGATCGACAAGGCATACACAGGGTTCCACTATGACGAGGCGCACCTGCAGCAGATCTACGGCACCGCCCAGGATCATCCCCTCGTGTTCTTGCCATCACACAAGTCGAACTTCGACCACCTGGTCCTGCAGTACGCCCTCTATGAGAACCAGTTGCCGCCCAACCACACCGCCGGCGGCATCAACATGAACTTCTTCCCGGTCGGACCGATGATCCGCCGCACCGGTGTCTTCTTCATCCGTCGCACGTTCAAGGACAACGAGGTCTACAAGTTCGTGCTGCGCTCGTACATCGATTACCTGCTGGAGAAGCGGTTTCCGATCGAGTGGTATATCGAGGGCGGTCGCTCCCGCACCGGCAAGCTGCGGGCGCCGCGGTACGGGTTGTTGGGCTACGTCGTCGACTCCTACCTGCGCTCTGTGTCCGACGACGTGGTGCTCGTACCCGTCTCGATCGCCTACGACCAGATCCAGGACGTCGGCACCTATGCCGCCGAGGAGCGCGGTGCCGCCAAGGAGGCGGAGAGCTTCGGCTGGGCATTCAAAGCCATCCGCAGCCTGCGGCGGCGCTACGGCGCCATCCACATGCGCTTCGGGGAGACGATCTCGCTGCGCAACAAGCTCGGCGCACCGGACCCCGAACTGCCCGATCGACACCTTCGCGTGCAGAAGCTCGCATTCGAGGTCTCGGACGCCATCAACCAGGCAACCCCCATCACCCCGATCTCCCTCGTGACTCTGGCGTTGTTGTCGGCCGGCGGCAGGTCGCTCACGGTCGACGAGACCCTGGCCGCCCTCGAGCCGTTCCTCGAATACGTCAAGCGCCGCGACCTCCCGACCACCGAGCCATTGGCTCTCGACACTCCCGAGCGCGTGCGTGGGGCTCTCGATGCGCTGGCGGTGAACGACGTGGTCTCTCGCTTCGAAGGTGCGACGGCAACCGTGTACGGCATCGGTCACGAACAGCATCACGCTGCTGCGTACTACCGCAACACCGTGATCCACTTCTTCGTAAACAGCGCCATCGTCGAGCTCGCCTTGCTGGGAGCCGGTCGCCCCGAGTCGGCCGACCCCGAAGCCGACTTCTGGGACGACTGCTTTCGGCTGCGCGACCTCTTGAAGTTCGAGTTCTTCTTCTCCGAGCGTGACGAGTTCCGCTCTCAGATCGAGGCCGAGTTGACCCTGCAGGACGCCGACTGGCGAGACCACCTTCAGGAAGAGCCCCGCCGGCTGCTGTCCAGCTTCAGCCCGTTCACGAGTCCGGCCGTGCTCCGACCCTTCTTCGAGGCCTACCGAATCGTGGCCGATGTCATCGCCGCCGCCGACACGGACCTGACATCGGACGCCGTGATCGAGCAGTCGGTCACCCTCGGTCGACAGTACGAGCTGCGCGGTCAGCTCCAATCCGCAGAGTCCGTCTCGAAGACCCTCTTCGAATCGGCCGTGGCACTCGCCGCCAACCGTCGCCTTCTCGACGCCGGCGACGCCGACGCCCGGCGGGCGTTTGCCGCCGAGCTGCACAGCGTCGTCGATCGTCTCCAAGCCATCACTGCTCTCGCGGCGAGCCGCGATGCCGGGCTGCTGGATCGGTCTGCTTGACGGGTCAGCGCCGCTCGCTGACTCAAGAGGGACTATGAGTGACCATTTCTGCGTCCCCCGAAATAACTAGTTGACTACTGTTCGTCGACTGTCGTACACTCTGCGCAGGCTTAGACATGAGGTACCAGCGGAAGGCCACGACTTCAGGACTGGTGCTACTTGGACAACGACGCTTTCCCCATCAGCCGTCGTGGATATGACATGGACTCGGTCGACGCATGCGTCGACGACCTGAGGTCCAAGCTCACCGACGCGGCAACGCGCATCTCCCAGCTCGAGGCCGACCTGGACACCGCTAAAGGCAAGGAAGAGGCCGTACACCACACCCTCCTGGCTGCCACCAAGACCAACGACGAGCTGATCGAAGCCGCTCAGAAGCGGCTCGAGGTGGCGACTGCGGAGGCGCAGGAGGAAGCAGACCGCATGCTGTCCGAAGCGCAATACGAAGCATTCCGCATGATCACCGAAGCGACGGAGAACTCCGAAGCGGCGGTCGCCGCCGCCAAGGAAGAGGCCGATCGCGTGGTGGCGCAGGCCAACGAGAAGGCCACTCGCCTCGTGGAAGACGCGCAGGCGACAACCGGTGGCGCCGAAGCGCGCGCCGAGGAGATCATCGCCGCCGCCACGCAGCGCGCCGCCGCCATCGACTCCGAACACGCCGAGATCCTCACCACCGCCAAGCTCGAGCTGGACGGTGCCAACGAGCAGGCCAGGAGCACCCTTGCCGATGCGCGCGCCAAGGCTGAGGATCTCGTCATCGCAGCCACCAGCGAGGCGAAGTCGATCATCGCCGCCGCCAAAGACGAGTCGGCCGACCGAGTTTCTGAGGCTCGCAAAGAGGCGATGGCCATCGTCAGGAACATCGAGGAAGAGACCAACCGTCTGCTCGCCGAGCGCGAAGCGGAGCTCGCCGAGCTCGCCGCCGGCTTCGAGCGGGACCACGCCGAGATCAGCCAGCGACTCGTCGGGCTGCGCGCCCTCGCTGCGAGGATCGAGAACGAGATGCAGCTGCTGGGCCAAGGCGGCTTCGAGACGCTCGTCGCGATCGGCAAGTCGATCGCCACCGAAGCACCGGGCCTTCCCCAGTCGCCGGTGGGCATAGCCCCGATCATGGAGGCCCCCCCGGCGGAAGCCACCGACGGCACCGCCGGCACGGTCACCTACTCCCCCGATGACGAGGCCGAGGCGAACGCCAGCTTCGAGACCTACACCACCACGTACCGAGTCCCCCTTGCGCCGATGACATCGGAGCCCGAGCCCATGACAGTCGAGGAGGCGGTCGCACCCCGCGCTTCTCGTTACTCGCGGCGCTCGGCGAATCTCCCACGACTTGGTGACGCCGCCGGCGGGATTCTCAGCGCAGTCGGTGCTCTCCGAAACAACTCTTCAGGAGAGACCAGCCGCAATGAGGTCCCCGACGACGGCGACGGAGTCGTCGATCTCATCAGCGCTTGATACGGTCCGGCTGAGCGGTGCACCTCGGGCCGCACGCACCCGGGATGACCGAGAAGCTCACCGACCGACCTCCGGCCCCGCCTCTCCCCTGGGCGGGGCCGCTCTTTTGAAAGCCCCCCGGCACTGCCGGGGGGCTTTCAACCGTCTGGTGAGGCCAGAGAGGCCAGATGCCCCGAGGACCTCGGCTCGCTCTTGGGTGCGGGGGAGAAATGCGCCAGCATTCCTCCCACCGACCGGCGAAGCCGGTCGGCCCCAGACACCTCCAGCGAGGAACGAACCGATACCCGACATCGGAGCGGGAGAAATGCGCCAGCATTCCTCCAACCGACCAGCAAAGCCGGCCCGCCCCGCGGGAGAAATGCGCCAGCACTTCTCCAACCGACCGGCGAAGCCGGTCGGCGGCTACTTCGTTGCCGCCTCGTAGTACGGGTTGGTACCCGAGGCGTGGTCGGTGACGTCGACCACGTCGAGCACTTCGGGGACCGCGGCCTTCAAGGCGGTCTCGATGCCCTGGCGCAGCGTCACCGCCGCCATGCCGCAGCCCTGGCATCCACCGCCGAGCCGAAGATACGCGGTCGAACCCTCGATGGCGACGAGCTCGGCCCACCCACCGTGTGCTCGGATGGCCGGATTGATCTGTTCGGAGAGCACCTGGCCGGCCCGCTCGGCGACACTCCCGGTGAGGCTGGCGGGATCGAAGTCACCGATCATTGGTGACGGAGTGTTGGGGTTCTTCAGCACCAAACCCGGGTTGAGAAGGTCACGTGACATGTCGAGCACTGCACCCCGCAACCGGTCCACACTGCCCGGATCGATAGCCACGGGTAGCTCCCTGTGGTGCTCGATGACATGGGACGCAGCCACATCGGACATGTGCACGAACGCCGTCTCGTAGGTGAAGCCCTGAGGCCCTACGCCGGTCACTGAGAGTCCGAGCCCGATGGGCTCATCGACGTCCTCGGCGTTGAGTAGTGCCACGATTCGCTCTCGTGCCTCGTCGGTGATCGAAATCACCGTGGCGTCCTGGGGCTCAGTCGATGTCTCGCTCATCCGGCCATGGTAACCCTGGGCGGAGAGACGCCGGTAACCCTGGGCGGAAAGACGCCGGGTCCGCAATGATGGACCCATGCATCGGGTTGCCATTCTGCTTCCGGCCACGGCCTACCGCGCCGAGGACTTCATCCGAGCTGCGCGCGCCGAACAGGCCGAGGTCGTGGTCGTCTCAGATCACATGCCGACCATCGGTGTGGCTCAGCGCGCCGGCTTCGTACGTGTCGATTTCGACAAACCGGAATCCGCCGCGGACCTGATCTGTGAGGCCGCCGGTCCGTTGGCTGCGATCATCCCGGCCGACGACGCCGGTGTGATGGTGGCGGCGCTGGTGGCGGAACGGCTCGGGTTGCCCCACAATCCTCCAGCCGCCGTCGCATCGACAATCGACAAGTCGATCGCCCGGCAGAAGTGGGCACAGGCCGGCGTGGTCCAGCCCCGCTTCAGCGTGGTGAATGCGAACGACGCCGAACAGCAGAGCCCTGACTTCGGCTTCCCGGTGGTCGTGAAGCCGGTTGACCGTTCCGCCAGCCAGGGGGTCATTCGTGCCGACGGCCTCGACGAGCTGCGCCTGGCGGTCCGGCGGGTGGGTCGTCTGCTCGGGGAAGGCCCGATGCTGGTCGAAGAGTTCGTACCGGGGCCCGAGTACGCCGTCGACGGACTGCTCGACGACGGCGGGTTCACGCCGCTGGCCGTCTTCGACAAGCCCGACCAACCCGATGGGCCCTACTTCGAGGAGACCTTGATGGTGGCGCCGGCGCGCCTCGATGGGCGCGGGCGCGTCGCCCTACTCGAGGCAACCGAGCAGGCGGCCAGGGCGCTCGGCCTGCGACACGGACCGATCCATGCCGAGTTTCGGCGCCCACCGGGGGGCACCTTCCACGTCATCGAGATCGCCGCCCGCTCCATTGGCGGCCTGTGCGGCCGGTCGTTGCGCTTCTCGATCCTGGGCACGAGTCTCGAAGCAGTGTTGGTGAAACATGCCTTGGGGCGACCGACAGTGAACCTGGACGCCCGCGCCCCGGCGAGCGGCGCCTTGATGCTGCCCATCGACGGTGGCGGCACACTCGTTGGCATCACCGGGACCGACCGCGCAGCCGCCGTACCGGGCGTCGTCGGGGTGGAGATCACGGCGCCGCCCGGTACCGAGCTGCTGCCGCTTCCCGAAGGCGACCGCTACTTGGGCTTCGTGTTTGCCCAGGGCCAGTCGGCGACACAGGTCGAGGCCGCGCTCCGGGCCGCGCAGCACGAAATCGAGGTGACGTGGGAGGCCTAGATATCCCGAAGAATTCCGGGAACTCGCAGCAACTTCCGGTGTCTTAGTACCGAAGCTCCTCACGGGGCGGACATACAAAGGGCCAGGACAGCCCAGGCCCCCTTGGGCTGTGCCGACCGACATCATTCCTCCCCCTCGGGAATTCATCGGTCATCCAAGAGCAAAGCGACCCTCCCCCTCGGGTCGCTTTGCTCGTCTGTGGGTGGAACTTCGGCGTACATCGCCTCGATGCGCACGGCACAGCGCTCATTGACCACGTTTCGCTTCACCCGCTGGGCG
>JBFGCM010000053.1:0-26562 GCA_041581135.1 Acidimicrobiia bacterium | reverse complement strand
CCGCACGGGACGTGGCGCAGTTAGGTAGCGCGCATCGTTCGGGACGATGAGGTCGCCGGTTCAAATCCGGCCGTCCCGACCCGAAGGAGAACGCCCCCGCCGTACCGGCGGGGGCGTTTTCCGTATCGTTCGCGTTGCTCGATGCCAGATCGCGTCGGCTCGCCTCTGGAGGGCGGGCGGAGCCCGCCGATCTGGCATCTGGAAGGGAGGCCGGAGCCGACCGATCTGGAGCCGACGGAGCCGCCGAGAATCCCATTCAGCACGGTCCGATTCTCCGCTACGTTTCGGAGGTATGAACCGCCGGACCCGGTTGGGCTCGTATGCGAAGAGTGTTGTAGACGGCCACATCCTGCTCGTCCAGGTGTCCAAGCGCGGGCGTGATCCCGGGATCTGGACGTTGCCGGGCGGCGGGCTCGACTTCGGGGAGCATCCCGAAGAGGGGGTGGTCCGGGAGCTCTATGAGGAGACCGGGCTGACGGGCAGGGTCGACCGGCTGCTCGCCATCGACTCGGTGGTCATGCCGGCCGAGCGTGCGGGTGAGTCGGAGCTGCACTGGCTCCGGTTCGTGTACGAGGTGACCACCACCGGTGCCCCACGTGTCACCGAGGTCGATGGCACCGTGGCCGAGGCGAAGTGGGTTCCCCTGGACGACGTCGACTCGCTGTGGCTCATGGACCTCGTGCCGCGAGCGATGAAGTTGGAGTGAGGTATGGGTACCGACCCTGTCCTGAGCGCCGATGGGCTGGTGGCCGAGGCGCGTGCGGTGATCTCGAGGTTCACGCCGGCTGAGGCGCGCGATGCGATGGGCCGCGGTGACGCAGTCATCGTGGACACGCGGGACAGCGGGGACAAGGCACGCGAAGGCGTGATCGCCGGCACGGTGCACATACCGCTGTCCCTGTTGCCGTGGCGAGCCGATCCCACCAGCCTCCTCAGTCCGGCCCTCGCCGACGAGGCGCGGCAGATCATCGTGATGTGCAACGACGGTTTCTCGTCGAGCCTGGCGGCGCTGTGGCTCTACCGCATGGGTCGCCACACCGTCGCCGACATGGAGGGGGGGTTCCATGCCTGGGTGGCGCACGGCCTCCCGGTAGAGCCACTCTGAGTCAGCGGGTCGGGCCGGCTTCGATGCGACGCATGACGGCCTCCGGGTCGTCTCCGCCGTCCCACATCGACTCGGTCCACCACGTGGCGCCGGCTTCGGCCCATTCTCGGATCCGCTCCCGATCGGCACCGAGTGCCGGGTCGGTGGCTCCTTCGACCACGATGTCATAGCCGGGTGCATCGGGGCGCTCCCGGCCCAGCTGAGCTGCCACGTCACGGATCACGTCAGGCGTCACCGCCTCGTGGTCGCCGTCGGAGCCGATCACCTGGGGGATGATCCCCTCATAGCGCAACGCCCGTCGCATCGACTTGGGGCGCCGCCATGCGCCGACCACCCATATGGGAATTCGCGGCTGTTGGCGCGGGGGCGGGGGCGCACCTGTCGGCATGTCCGGGGCGTCGACCCGATAGTGCTTCCCCTCGAACCGGAACGGTAATCCGCGCCAGAGTCCGGTCAGGATCTCGAGACCCTCGTCGAGCAGCTCTGCCCGGGTGCGTAGATCGGTCTCCTCGCCGAATTGCTCGAACCCCGCCGATGGCGCCCCCAGGCCGACCGCCAGGATCACGCGCCCACCCGACAGGTTGTCGAGCGTGGCGGTCTCGCCGGCCAGCTTCCAGGGCCGCATCCGAGAGAGTGGGGTGAGCATGGTTCCCAGGCGTATGCGCTCCGTCCGCATTGCCGCCGCGGTGAGGGCGACCCAGGCGTCGATGCCCCACACGGGTTCCCACACGAAGATCCCGTCCCATCCGGCGGATTCGGCTGCCGCGGCCGCCTCGGCAACCGCAGCTGCGTCGCCACCGGGAAGCACGAATCCGAATCGCATCGCCCTCCTCCCCGAGACTCCACGCTACCGGGGCGCCGAGGTGTGGTGCGGGCCCTTGACATCGCCTCCGTGGTGAATAGCCTCGGCATCCGCGCAACCGGGGAGGTTCGATGCGGCACAACTCATTCAGCTGACGAGGCGACCCCGGCCCACGCCGGCCCCTGTTGCCCGGCACCCACTGCATCCAGCCGCGCTGGCGATCTTCGCCGCGCTCGGCTGAAGTCCCACCGCAGGTATCGATGATGGACATGCTCCGTTGCCTGCCTCGAGACACCCTGCTGCCATGATCCCCATTCGCGCCTATCTAGAGCTTCTCTCCCGTTACCTGCGGAACCAGCAGGTCCGAGTCGCCGCGCTCGCGGTGGTACTCATCGGTTCGATCGGGCTCCAAGTGGCCAACCCGCAGATAGTGAAGGTGTTCATCGATCGAGCCGTGGAGGGTGCCGAGGCCACGTCACTCACACCGCTGGCCGTGGCCTTCATCGTCATCGCGATCGTGCAACAGGGTCTCGCGGTGCTCGCCACGTGGGTAGCCGAGAACGTCGGTTGGTCGGCGACGAACGAGTTGCGGCGTGATCTCGCCGACCACTGCTTGCGGCTGGACATGGGATTCCACAAGGCTCACTCGCCGGGCGAGATGATCGAGCGGATCGACGGTGACGTGACCGCCCTCTCGAACTTCTTCTCGCAGTTCTCCATCCATGTCATCGGGAACGCGCTGTTGCTGGTGGGGATTCTCTTGCTGCTGTGGCGCGAGAACGCCTGGATCGGCCTGGCGTTGACGCTCTTCGCCGCGGTGGCCCTGGTGGTGATGGTGGGCATCCAGACAGTGGCCACCGAGTGGTGGGTGTCGGTACGGGCCGTGCGAGCCCAGTTCTTCGGGTTTCTGGGCGAACAGCTCGGTGGGACCGAAGACGTGCGCG
The DNA here is from genome assembly GCA_041581135.1 of Acidimicrobiia bacterium. Lineage (GTDB taxonomy): Bacteria > Actinomycetota > Acidimicrobiia > Spongiisociales > UBA5794 > JBFGCM01. Next base: position 23,711 of record JBFGCM010000053.1, on the reverse strand, counting down.
CCAACGGTGCCGACGGATTCATGCTGCATCGCTTCACCGGTTACCTGCGACGATGGCTCCCCTTCGAGCTGCGGGGTCGGTGGGCGTGGTCGATGCTGTGGGGCACGAACATCCTGCTCTTCTCCGGCGTCACCATCCTCGTCTTCTGGCTCGGCGACCGGTTCCTGGGTGACGGGACGATCACGCTCGGGTCGGTGTATCTGGTCTTTCACTACGCCGGCATGCTCCACACCCCCCTGGAGCGGATTCGGGGCCAGATGGAGGACTTTCAGAAGGCCGGCGCCGGCATTGAACGGGTGCGGCGGCTCTTCGGCATCGAGACCGCGCTCACCGACAGCGGCGGTGTGAAGCTGCCCGCTGGTCCGCTGCGGGTGGAGTTCGACAGCGTGGAGTTCTCGTACGACGACGGCGCCGACGCCACCGCCGAACGGGTCCTGCACAGCGTCAGCTTCGAGGTGGCGCCGGGTCACGTGGTCGGAGTGTTGGGTCGCACAGGCAGTGGCAAGACCACCATCGCCCGCTTGTTGGCGCGGCTGTACGACGCGGACTCCGGGACGGTACGCATCGACGGCGTACCCGCTGCCGACGTCCTGGTGGCAAACCTCCGGCGGCGAGTGGCCATGGTCACCCAGGACGTCCAGCTCTTCCGGGCCAGCGTGCGGGACAACCTCACGTTCTTCGACGAGTCGGTGCCCGACGAGGCCATCTGGCATGCGCTGGACCAGCTCGGTCTCGCCGACTGGGTGCGGTCCATGCCCGACGGTCTGGACACGAAGCTCCAATCGGGGAGTGGAGGACTGTCGGCCGGGGAGGCTCAGCTCCTCGCCTTCACCCGCGTGTTCTTGGAGGATCCCGGCGTGGTGATTCTCGACGAGGCATCGTCTCGGCTCGATCCGGCCACCGAGGAGCTGTTGGAGGCCGCGATCACCGGCCTGCTGCGAAACCGCACCGGCTTCATCATCGCCCATCGGCTGGCGACCGTGGAGCGCGCCGATGACGTGCTCATTCTCGAGGCCGGTCGAGTCGTGGAGTTCGGTGACCGTGCCCGGCTCGCCGCGGACGAGACATCGCAGCTGTCGCAGCTGCTTCTCGCAGGCATGGAGGAGGTGTTGCGGTGAACGACACCACCACGCTCCGCCTCATGGTCAAGCTGGTGCGCCAGTATCCGTTGCGGTACGCGGTCAACGTGGTCACGTGGACCGTGCTCTGGACCCTGCCGATCCTGGCTGCGCTCATCGCCCGTGCCTACTTCAACCGGCTCGAGTCCGAGGTCGGCCTCAACGTGCCGACCTTGATGGGGCTCATGGGGGGCTACGCCATCTTCCGCCTGGCGGTCATGTTCGTCGGCATGTACAACGACGTTGCCCTCATGTTCCGCCTCGGCGCCACGATGCGACAGAACATGTTCACCCGGATCTTGTCGCTTCCGGGAGCACAGGCGATCGACGAGTCACCCGGAGAGGCACTGAGCCGGTTTCGCGAGGACGTGGAACATGTCGAGGAGACCACGTCGTGGACCGTGGACATGTTCGGGTCGCTGGCGTTCACCCTCGTCGGGGTCGCGGTCCTCTGGTTCGTGAACGCCCAGCTCACGGTCTTCGTGTTCCTCCCGTTCTTCCTGGTGGTCTTCCTCACCGAGCGCACGGGAACTCGCATTCGCCGCTACCGGGAGCAGGCGCGCGTGGCGACCGGGCAGGTGACCGAGGCCATCGGTGAGATGTTCGGCTCGGTGCAGGCGATCAAGGTGGCCGACGCCGAGGCACCGATGATCCGTCACTTCGAGCGGTTGAACGACGTCCGGCGCCGGGCGATGGTGAAGGACCGTGTGTTCACGGCGCTGTTGGAGTCGATCTACTGGAACGTCGTGCACGTTGGTACCGGCCTGGTGCTCTTGGTGGCCGCCATCCAGCTCTCAGGAGGCGCCGACTTCAACGTCGGCGACTTCGCGCTGTTCGTCGCCGTGTTGATGGAGTCCGCCGAGGTCATTCACCACGTCGGGATGTTCGTTGCGCGCTTCAAGCAGTCCGGGGTCTCGTTCGAGCGGATGGTCGGTCTTCTCCGCGGGGCACCGGCGGAGGAGCTCGTTGCGCCGGTCGAGCTCCGTCTCGAGGCGGGCCGGACCGATGCGCCCGTACCCCGGGCCGCCCCCGACGCGGACTTCGACCGGCTGCAGGTGCGGGGCCTCACCTACACCTACCCGGGAACCTCCAATGGTGTCACCGACATCGACCTGGACATCCAGGCGGGCAGCTTCACCGTCATCACGGGCCGCGTCGGCTCGGGCAAGACGACACTGCTCCGTGCACTGCTCGGCCTGGTCACCCCTGAGGCCGGCGACATCCGCTGGAACGGCGACGTGGTCGATGACCCGGCGGCGTTCTTCGTGCCACCGCATTCCGCCTACACCCCGCAGGTTCCCCGCCTGTTCTCGATGAGCTTGCGTGACAACCTGCTCCTCGGCCTCGCGGTCGACGACGGGGAGTTGTGGGATGCCATCGAGGGTGCGGTGATGACCCCGGACGTCAGGGCGATGTCGGCTGGACTCGAGACCCAGGTGGGCCCCCTCGGCGTCCGGTTGAGCGGCGGACAGGTGCAGCGGACGGCGACGGCACGCATGCTGGTGCGGCGGCCGCAGCTGCTCGTCTTCGACGACGTGTCCAGTGCCTTGGATGTGGTCACGGAGGCCCGGTTGTGGGATCGCCTTCTCCGTTCGAACGACCGCGCGACGAGCCTGGTCGTGTCGCACCGCCACCCGGCACTCCAGCGCGCCGATCAAGTCATCGTCCTCGCCGATGGCGCGGTGGCCGCGGTCGGGACGGCCAAAGAGCTGCTCGAGACCAGCGAGGAGTTCCGCATGCTCTGGTTCGGCGAAACCGAGTGACCGAGGACTACACGTTCCGGACCGTCGAGGCGATACGCTAACGGCGATGGCAGGAGACCATGGTGTCCCAGATGTGACGCTGGGAGGCGGCCGTTACGTGCGTCGCCTCGCCGTGTCGTTGTTGCTGGTGGCCGTCGTCATGGTGGTCCAGGCGGTGGCCGGCTTCTTGACCGGATCATTGGCGTTGATCTCCGATGCCGGGCACATGTTGACCGACGCGCTGGGTCTGGGGATGGCACTGGCAGCCATCGTGGCCGCTCGGCACATGGGTCACAACGAGTACCGCACCTTCGGGCTCTACCGGCTGGAGATTCTCGCCGCGCTTGCCAACGCCGTGCTGTTGTTCGTCGTGGCGGGCTACGTGATCGTCGAAGGTGTGCGACGTCTGTTCGAGCCCGTCGAGATCACGACCGGTGCGATGTTGATCGTTGCGACCGTCGGTTTGTTGGTGAATCTCATTGCGTGGCGCCTGCTGCGCGAGGGGGCGGGCCAGAACCTCAACCTGGAGGGTGCGTACCTGGAGGTGCTCGCCGACCTGTTCGGCTCGATCGCCGTGATCGCGGCGGCGCTCATCGTCCACTTCACGGGATGGCTCCAGATCGACCCGATTCTGGCCATCTTCATCGGTGTCTACATCCTGCCGCGGGCGTGGAGACTGGGAGGCAAAGCATTGCGCATCCTCGTACAGGCCGCCCCGCAGCATGTCGACATCGGTGCCATCGAAGCCGAGCTTCAGGAAGTCACGGGCGTGGTGGGGGTGCACGACCTCCATGTGTGGTCGCTGACGTCGCAGATGGAAGTCGCCTCGGTGCACCTCGTCGTCGAAGATCACATCGATTCCCACAAGGTGCTCGGTGAGGCTCGTCACCTGCTCCGCACCGAGCACCACATCGACCATGCCACGCTCCAAGTGGAGCCGGAGAGCAACGACCACTGCCGAGAACTCACCTGGTAGGAGCCCGGCTGCGCCGGGCTGCCAGATCGCCCGGCTGCGCCGGGCTGCCAGATACCATCCCAGGGTTCTGGTCTGGAAGTCGTGCGCAGCACGACAATCCGGCATCTGGGAGGGAGGCCGACCCGGCCGACCAATCCGGGAGCCGTGCGGAACACGGCGATCAGGAGGCGGCGAAACCGCCGACTCATCCGGAGGCGTCGTAGCCGCCGACTCCCTAGGCTCACGGCCCATGAACGATGCCTATGAATCGACGCTGGGGCTGCGGGCCGTTCGCCGGTTCCGCGACGAACCGCTGAGCGAAGAGGATCTCACCCGCATTCTCGAGGCGGGCCGCTGGACCGGCAGCTCGAAGAACCGGCAGCCGTGGGTCTTCGTCGTGGTCGAGGAGCGGGAGCGGCTCGTCGAGCTGTCGCAGTGCGGCCAGTTCGCCGGCCCGGTGGCCGGGGCGGCGCTCGCCATCGTCCCGGTCATCGAGCCCGAGGGGTACCAGTTCGATGCCGGCCGGGTGGCGCAGAACATGATGCTGGCTGCGGCTGCGATCGGTGTCGGGTCGGTACCCGTCACCCTCTACGAGGAGGATCGGGTCAGAGAGCTGCTCGGCATCCCGTCCGACCATCGGGCTCGATATGCGGTGGCCTTCGGGTATCCGGCTCGGGACGAAGAGCAGGCACAACGTCGCCTGCTCAGGGCAAGCGGCATGACCGGTCGCAAGGACGTGGCAGACATCGTTCGCAGAGAGCGCTTCGATGGGTGAACGGGTCTTCATCAACGGCCACCCGTTCATCCACCACCATCTCCCCCGCTTCGAGCCGTCCACGATGGAGGAACGCGCCGAATCCTTCTTCGAGCTGATGGACGGCCGGCGCAGTGTGCGCGACTTCAGCCCTGATCCGGTGCCGCGCCGGCTGATCGATCTCGCCATCCGGACTGCCTCTACGGCCCCTTCGGGCGCGCACCGCCAGCCGTGGACGTTCGTCGTGGTGGGTGACCCCGAGTACAAGCGGCAGATCCGCGAGGCCGCCGAAGCGGAGGAACGAGAGAACTACGAGGGGGGTCGTCTCAACGCCGAGTGGCGGGAGGCGCTCGAACCGCTGCAGACGGATTGGCGGAAGCCATTCCTGGAGACGGCCCCGTGGCTCGTCGTGGTCTTCGAGCAACGGCACGGCATTCGCCCGGACGGCTCCGCGCAGCATCACTACTACGTGAAGGAGAGCGTGGGCATCGCTTGTGGTCTCTTCATCGCGGCACTGCACCACATGGGGCTGGCGACGCTCACCCACACCCCGAGTCCCATGGCGTTCCTCGGCCGACTGTTGGGGCGTCCCAAGCACGAGCGACCGTTCGTGCTGTTTCCCGTCGGGTATCCCGCCGACGAGTGCCTGGTTCCTGACCTCCGGCGGAAGCCGCTGGACGAGATCGCCGTGTATCTGTAGTCGGCCGCTCGTCCCGAACGCGCCATCCGGAGGACGGGCTCTCCGCTTGGGGTTCGGTTCCCACGACGAACATGCTGCCCGACGACGCCGGCATCTCCTGGAGGAGCTGGAGCTGGAACCGCGCCGGGTTGTCCCGCACCATCGATGCGGCAGTGGCCAGGCTACGCAGCGCGGCGGTCTCAGCTCGCGCCCGTTCAGTGCGGCCTGGCCGGCCAGATGCAACGGCTCGACGGCAGCGCACCTTGACGAGTTTCGGGCGGCGGTTCGATCGGGCGACAGCGCAACGAGACCGCAGCGACGTCGAAGAGAAGGTCAGCTCAGTACCCGGCGGGCACGTGCTCGGGGGCGACTTCCTTGAGGGCGTTGATGATCTGGCGGTGCTTGGGGTTCACCAGCGCCCGATCCCCGACGGTCACGGTCGGAACGGTCTCGTTTCCGTTCGCCACCGTGCGAACGAACGCAGCCGCGTCGTCGTCATCCCAGATGTTGATCCGGGTGTGCTCGACCCCGATCGATTCGAGCTTGCGCAACAACGTCGAACAGAAGCCGCAGCCGGGCCTCCAGTACACGGTGACCGGTGGAGAAGGATGGGTGTGAGGGTGAGTCATGGGGAGGGAGGAACCTAACCGGGAGGCGAAAGAACTCGAAGACGCTCACCAGCCTTCACGCTGCTCGACGGCAACGATGGCGTGGAGCGATATGTACCACGGTAGCTGGTCGTTGCCGATGACCATCACATGGTCCGTGCCGACCGCCTCCAGACGGCCGATGACGACCTCGCCATTGGCGATGATTCGTACCCGCGCCTCATCGATCTCCAGCTCCCGGAGCCTGGCCAGGAAGGAGTCACTCCCGAACGGATCGCGGGATCGGCCACCGGCGGTGGAATGGTCGACGACGTGGATGATGAGCGGTGCAGCCAGATTGACGTCGAGCCGGGTGCCCGCCGGCCCTTCGATGGTTGCCACTGTCCCTTTGGCGTGGACCACCGAGCCGCGCATGCGCAATCCCTCGGCAATCACCTCCACCTGGTCCCCGCGACTCAGCACCTCGTGGGCGATGGCGCCGAGATCGCGAGAGCGAAGGTGGATCTTGCGAGCCGCGAATTCGTCTTCCTCGGCCGTCCGGCGGAACTCGCCGGCGACCTTCTGCCGTAGCTCTTGGCCGAGCTCGTCGAGTGGGTCGTCGCTCATGGTGCTGGAACTCCTCTCTGTCGAGATCGTACCGCTCCGACGCCACCGTACGCCAATAACCGCTTTACAAGAACTTCAAACACTGTAGAATCACTTTAGATTCGAGTAGAGGAGACCACGATGGCAGACGACCTGCCACAGGTGCTCGACACGGCCATGGTCGCCGACCTCCTGTCGATGAACGTGCAGGTGGTTCGCAAGATGGCGCGCGAGGGTACCCTTCCGGCGTACCGCTTCCCGGGCGGTCGCTCGTTTCGGTTCTTCCGGGATGAGATCCTCGAGTGGCTCCGGAGTCACCCGGTGACGGCGGATGAGAGCGCTGATCAATCCATAGAAGTGTCCTGAAGCGGAGCGACCGCCGGTAGCCACCCTGCCGCCGGTCGATGCGTTTCTCAGAGCGGGTTCACCAAGGGCCGGGGCTCGGTCGGTGACCCAGGGGGGTGGCGCCCATGGCGCCGTCGACGAGCAGAAGGACCCAGTAGCAGATGGATATCCCTTTGGCGTATCATCGCGTTCTGGGTGCTGCTACTGAGCGTAGCCAAAAGCTACAATCCGTGTCCGGGCGAGTGCGGGAGGGTGGTGGGGTATGACCCAAACGGTTGAGCGACCGGAGAGTCGCGACGCTCCGGCCTTCGCGGAGCCGGTTCCGCGGCGCACGCTGATGAGCCGGTTGTCCCTCGGTCACCTCGTCATGGTGATCGCCGGCCTCTTGGCGTTCTTGCTCGTGCTCGTGGTGCTCAACGATCGCGCCGAGACCAGCCGGATCGCGCTGGCCGGCCGCGACATCGAAGCCGGCACCGCCATCTCCTTCGCCGACTTCGACTTCGTAGAGGTGTCGGGTCTCAGCGGGCAGATTCTGGGGTCCTTCCTGAGTCAGGACCAGCTCGAGGTCGGTGTCGCCCAAGGCTGGATCGCAGCGCGAACGCTCACCGCCGGCACTGCGGTCGGCAGTGACGACTTCCGCACAGCAGCCAGCGACAACGAACTGCGCGCCATGAGCATCCCCATCAATGCGGGGAATGCCGTGGGCGGCGTGCTCTCCCAAGGTGATCGGGTGGACATCATCGTGGTGCGGTCCGCCATCGCCAGCTACGTGGCAACGAACGTCGAGGTGATCCGAGTGCAGACCTCGGGCTCGTCGATCGGATCCGGCGGCGCCGTCACCGTCACCGTCGCCGTCGACGCCGATACCTCTCTACGCCTGGCGTCAGCCATCAATGACGGTTCCATCGAGATCGTCCGCGCGACCGGCGCCGCACTTGCCGACGACGCCTCCACCTACGACCCGCGAGCGGTCCCGGTGCCTGACACCACCGATGGAGCATCGGAGGGCGCAGGCGAGGGGGGTTGAGTGGATGGTTCGTGAACCGGCGGTAGTGCTCGCCCACTCGCCGCGCGGGTGGGCACAAGAGCTTCACTTCTTCTTGATGGACCATGGCGGGGCCGTCGTGCGTGGGTATGTCGTCTCCCCCGACGATGCCCTCACCGAGCGCTATGACGTGCTGGTCGTGGACGACATCACCTCCTTCCTGTCGCCCCGGTTCGTCGCGTCGCTCCAGCAGAAGGGCTCTCGCGTGTTGGGCGTCTACGCCGCCGACGATGCCCAGGGGGCCGGCAAACAGCGGTTGCTCGAGCTCGGCGTCGATGAGGCTCTGCCGGACACCGCGGCACCGACCGACTTCGTCGATGCGTTCGCTCGACTCGTGGGCCCGGTGGTCGCCGACGACCCCGACCTCGCCGGTCTCCTCGAGGAGCTGGAGAGCCGGCGGACGCCGGGGCCCCCCGCCCCAGAGCCCCCAGAGGCAGTCCGGCGCGCCGGACAGGTGATTGCGGTGGCCGCTGCTGCCGGCGGAACCGGCGCCACCGAGATCTCGGTCGCCCTTGCCGATGCCGTGAGGCGACAGCAACTCGCCACCGTGCTGGTGGACGCCGACGAGCAGGCACCTGCCGTGGCGCAACGGCTCGGCCTGCCGTTGCACCCCAACATCCGCACGGCGGTGGACACCTTGCAATTCGGTTCGGGTCGACTCGATGACTCGCTGGTGAGGGTGCCGAACCTGGGCATCGAGGTGCTGCCGGGGTTGCCGAATCCGCGGGATTGGTTCGAATTGCGCGCCGGCGAGGTCACCGAGGTGATCATGGAGCTGGCACGCACCCGCCCTCGCGTGCTGATCAACGTCGGGCCACGTATCGACGATCTTCCCGAGATGGGTGGACCGGCCCGCTTCGCCGTCAGTCGGGGCGTGATCGCGATGGCCGACATCGTGGTGCTGGTGGGCAGCGCTTCGCCCGTCGGTGCCGCCCGCGTGGTGGCGTGGCTCGCCGAGTCCCGGTCCCTCGTCGGCGACACACCCGTGTACATCGTCCTCAACCAGTTTCCGGGTGGAGCGTTCGTCGCCGGAGAGCTGGAATCGGAGATACGGCGCAACATGACGCCGGCCGGCTTGGAATTCGTGCCGTTCGACAAACGGGTGACGCGGGCGATGTGGGACGGCGAGCCGGTTCCCAAAGGCCCCTTCTCCAAGGCGGTCGCCAAGCTGGCCGATCGACTCGTGGTGGGTGCAGCCCGATGACCACTCGATCCACGAGCGCATACGAGGAGATCCGGCGTCAGGCCCTCGAGCGCATCGAAGCCGAGAAGCTGGATCCCACGATGGATGAGGCTCGTATCGCCGGCGTGGTTGCCAGCGTCGTCGACGACTATCAGGCCCTGGCACATCAAGGCGCAGCCGGCATGCGTGCGCTGCGCGACCCCAGCGAGATGAGCCGCCGCGTGGTGCGCTCGATCACCGATTTCGGGCCGCTCACCGACCTCTTCGCCCGCCCCGAGATCGAGGAGATCTTCATCGAGGGCGACAGTGTCACCTACATCGACGGGGAGGGACGTCTCCAGTCGCTCACCACTCCCACGACCGCCGGTGAGAACGCTCAGGTCATCAGCAGGCTGTTGGCCTCCACCGATCGTCACCTCGACACCGCCAGCCCCATCGTGCAGGCGCGCATCCTGGACGACAGTGCGCGGCTGACGGCGGTCATCCCTCCCGTTTCGGACGAAGTGAGTGCCACGATCAGGCGCTACTCGCTTCGGCGCGAGACGCTTGGGTTTCTCGTCGAGCGCGGGTCGCTGTCGCCGCAGGCTGCGGGTTTCCTGTGGGCGATCATGCAGGCGACCACGTCTGTGCTCGTGTCGGGCCCACCCGGGGCGGGCAAGACGTCGCTGTTGTCGGCCATGCTCGACGGGTCGCCGCCCAGCCATTGTGTGCGGTGTGTGGAGGAGGTGCGTGAACTCCACGTGCCCCTCAGCCCTCACTCCTCCTACTACGAAGCTCGGCCGGCGGGATTGGACGGGCGGGGGGAGATCTCACTCCGCAACCTCGTGAAGCTGGTGCTCGCCATGCGGCCCGACCGCATCGTCGTCGGGGAGGTGCGTGGCTCTGAAGCCTTCGAGCTCACCCGCGCGGCCAACGCCGGAGCCGGTTTCTGCTGCACTGTCCACGCCAACTCCGCTCGCGACGCCCTCAATGCCATCGTCAACGCGGCGTTGATGGCGGGTGAGAACGTCACCGAGCCCATCGTGCGCAAGGTGTTCGCGTCCACGATCGACTTCGTGGTGCACCTGGACCGAGATGCCGTCGCGCCGGACGGCGAGGGGTTGCGTCGGCGCACCATGGAGATCCTGGCAGTGGCGCCCACGCTGTCGGATGACTTCACCACCGAGCCGATCTTCCTCAGGGAGGCGCTGGGCAAGCCCATCGTGTGGACCGGCCAGCTGCCACCCGACGAGGTCACCACCAGAGTGAACCAGGCGCTCGGCGGTCGCTACGACCTCCGGGCGATCTGTCAAGGCACGGAGACGCCGCTGTGAGCCTCCTCGCCGCCATGTCCGCCGCGGTCTTCGCCTACCTGCTGGTGGGATTCCTCACCGGTAACGCCCCACATCTGCAGTGGCGCCTGCAGAAGCCCGATGAGGTGAGCCGGCAACAGCTGTGGTTGGTGCAAGCAGGAATCCAGATCAGCCCTGCGCAGTTCTGGTTCTGGTCCTTCGTGGTGGCCGCGGCCGGATTCGTGCTCGGGTTCGCCGTCACCGGAATCGCGTGGGTGGCAGTTCCACCGGCGCTGGCGATGGCGCTGCTGCCGCGCTGGTATTTCGCACGGCGCCGCATCCAACGGCTCTCCGAGGTGCAGGAGGCATGGCCCGACGGCCTGAGGCACCTGGTGGCCTCGGTGCGCAGTGGTATGTCCCTGTCGTTGGCGCTCGACGATCTGGCGGCCAACGGCCCGGAGCCGCTGCGGGAGGCCTTCGAGCGGTACCCGACGCTGGCGCGAGTGTTCGGGGTGGGCCCCGCCTTGGAGATCGTTCGCGACGAGCTCGCCGACCCCACCACCGACCGCGTCGTCGAGGTCTTGCTGCTGGCATACGAGCGAGGGGGGCCGCTGGTGCCTGCCATCCTGCGTGATCTCGCCGAGGCCACCACCGCCGACGTCCGCACGCTCGAGGAGATCCGGACCAACAGCCTCGAGCAGCGCATCAACGCCCGGATCGTCTTCGTGGTGCCATGGATGGTGCTGCTGCTGCTCACGGCGCGGCCGGGCGACTACCGGGACTTCTACCGGTCGTCCGCAGGTCTCGTCGTGGTGATCATCGCCGCCATCATGAGCCTGGTGGGCACGTGGGTCGTGGCTCGGCTGGGCAGAGATCCTGTCGAAGAGCGAGTCTTCGGCGGGTCGGCTCGGAGCGTCCGGTCATGAGCGATGTGATCGGGCTCCCTTTGCTGGCCGCCCTCCTTGCCGGAATCTCGTTCGCAGTGCTGATCGGGTTGCTCGTCCGGCCTCGGAGCCGGCTCGCCACTCGTCTCCGGCCCTACTCGGTGGTGAGCCGGAGCATGCTGGGCAAGTCGGTCGATGTCGGAGCAGTGACCGGCACCGTGGGGAGCGACTCGGCGGCGTGGCGGATCTTCGGGCCGCCGCTGGTGGCTCTGGCTCACAGGTTCGGCAACCTCGTCGACTCCACCGGGGAATCGGGACTCCTGCGCAAGCTTCGTCAGGCCGGCATCATGCAGGACATCCCGGAGAGCGATCGCGTCCAGGAGTACCGCGTGCGTCAGCTGCTGCTGGCGGTCGGCGCCGCCGGAGGCGCCTTTGTGCTGGCTGTGCTCCTCCGCCTGTCTCCCGGCTTGATGATCGGCTTCGCCATCCTCGGGTTCATCGCCGGCACGTCGTACTGGAGAGCCAAAGTAGATCGCGCCATCGAAGACCGTCGCAACCGGATGCGCATCGAGCTCTACACCACCAACCAGCTCATGGCGATGCGGGTGCGGGTGGGCGGTGGCGTCGTGTCGGCGTCGCGACATCTCGTCGAGCGGGGACGCGGCGCCGTGGTCGACGAGCTTGCCGAGGCCCTGCGCATGCACCAGGGCGGCATGTCCGCTTCGGCTGCGTTTCGCCGCATCGCTGCCCTCACCCCGGAGCCGCACGCGGCTCGCTGCTATCAAGTCTTGGCCACCGCCGATGAGCGGGGGTCGGATCTCGCCGAGGCATTGTTGGCACTCAGCGAGGACATTCGAGATGACCGACGGGAAGCGCTGCGACGCCAAGCCACCAAACGGCGTGCCGTCATGCTGCTGCCGATCATCGCGATACTCGCCCCATTGTTGATCCTGTTCGTGGCGGCGCCGCTGCCATGGATCGTGTTGCAAGGGCTGAACTGACGGAGAGACGGCAATAGGTGAGTCAGGAAAGGAAGGACCATGACTCAGTTGTACATTCGAGCCACTTCGTGGTTCCACGAGACGACCGAATCGTTGCGTGAAGACGACGGTTTCCAAACCGCCGAGGCCATCGGCATCGCCGCAGTCGGGCTGCTGGTCTTGTTTGCCGTGCTGACGGTGCTGCGGATCCTCGGCGTCGATGTGGTCGACTGGTTCCGTTCGGCATTCGGTGTGCCGGAGGGCGGCTCGACTCCAGCCACCCCGTAGCCCTCGCCTCCGTCTCGGATCATGCCCAGGCGTGGCCGCGAGAGCGGCTTTGCGACTGTGCAATGGGTCATCATGATCACCTTCGCCATGGGGCTGCTGGTGATGATCACCAACGTGGTCGCCATGCAGTACGCCAGGGGCGCCATCCGCGCCGCGGTCGACGAAGGATCGCGTTTCGGCTCCGTCCTGGGACGGGATGAAGTCGACTGCGAGACCAGGGCGATGAACATGCTGCGCGGTGAAGGTGGCCTGTTGCGGGGTTCCATCGGTGACGACGTCGATGTCGACTGCGTCGTCGATGGTGAGCTGCTGCGCGCCACCGCCACCGGAACCTTCGACTGGTGGGCCGGTGGCATCGGGCCGTTCCCGTACACCATCGAGGGCGAAGCGGTCATCGAGGAAGCGCCATGAGCTTGTTGACCCGCCGCGCCGAGCGTGGATTCACCACCGTCGAGTGGACGTTGGGTCTCGGGCTCATCGTGTTGCCCTTGACCCTGCTCGTGCTCACCATCGCTCCGTGGTTCGAACGGGCCTCCATGGCGCGGCTCATCGCCAACGAGGCCGCCCGAGTGATGGTCCTGGCGGACGACTATGCAACGGGTGAGGCCGAAGCGCGTGCCGTGGCAGAGGAGATCGCCGCCAACTACGGCTTCGCTGCCGGCGACTGGTGTGAGAGTCCGGGAGGTGACGGCTGCCTGTGGATGGGGCTCTCCTCGACCACGCCCGGCGCACTGGCTCGGAGTGGCGAGGTGACCGCCACGGTCGAGGTGCCCATTCCCGCTACGACCATCTGGTTCATCGCGGAAGCGCCAGGGTTCCAGTGGACGACCGAGCACGTCGAGCGCGTTGACGACTACCGGAGCTTCCCATGATGGATAGCTCGGGCTCGTACGTAGCGTTGACCGTTCGCATGCAGCGGAGAGTCGCATCGTGAACGGGCGAATGTGGGCAGCGGTCGGCATCGTGGTGTTGCTGGCGGGCGGCTTGATCGCCGCGCTGGCAATGGGAGGTGGGAACGAAGGCGCGGCGGCGGCCCCGACGACCGTGACGTCGACGACGGAGCCGGGTGGAGACACCTCGGCGCCTTCCTCGTCGTCGACGACAGAGGTCACGCCGGCGCCTTCGACCACCTCCTCCACCGAAGCACCGACCACGACGGCGGTGGTGACCACCACGGAGCCGGTCGACCCGAACGCACCGCCGGACAACTCAGCGGACGATCCGCTCCAGGGCCTGGTTGCCGTTCACGAGTCGATCGATTGGTTGTCGCGGAACCCATCGTTGGAGTCGTTCCAGAGTTACTTCGATGAGTCATGCCCCTGCTACGACGTGCTCGAGGGGGAGCTGCTGGAACTCATCGACAACGACTGGACCTACGACGACGAGGGCATCACGCTCGTTGCCGTCATGGAGATCGACAGCATCTATCGAAAAGAAGAGGACCGGAGCTTCCGCTTCGTCGACGTGCAACTCGTGAGCCGCCTCGTCGACTCGGCCGGGTCGGTCATTCGGGAGCGGCTGGCATGGCCGCTCAGCGTCAACGAGATGCGGATCCAGCGAGGCGACGATGGGCTGTGGCGCGTGAAGCGTTGGGAGCGCGAGGGACCTATCGAAGAGTTCGCGGCGCGAACGGCAGCGGGGGAGCTGCTCACCGGTTGGGAAGCATGGGACTATCTGGTCGAGAATGAGCTGCCGGGCGACTACGCATACGCAGAGTTCGAGGACGTGCGATGACAGGAGGGCGCCGGAGCATGCACATGTCGGTGTCGATGGCGAGATGGCTGATGGTGGTGGCGGTCACTGCGATCGCTGTCGGTGGCCTGGCGCGGCCGTCAGCGGCGCAGCTCGGTGAGGGAGCCGCTACGTCGAGCCTGGATCCCCACAGCATCTCGGGTGCGCTGTTCGCCGCCACCAGTGACGGGTACTCCGTGTGGAACGTTCCCGCGAAGTGTGCTCAGTACGCCGATCAGTGGCGCGACGAGCTGGTGAGTCAGCATGCCGGGTTCATCGCCTTCGCCGAGTCACAGTACGACAGCCTCGTCGCACTCAATGAGGAGTACATCTCCCTCGGTCTGGCGCCCCCCTTCCCGGCGCTGCCCCCCACCGGCACGAGAACGCAAGCGCAACACGTCGCCATCTACATGGCCGCCATCGGCGTGCCGCTCGACCCGGGCGCCTACGTCGATCAAGAATGGGTTGACGAGGGACCGTTCGAACAAACCGACGAGGGCATCCCCTGCTCGGGTGAGGACGCCCTGCTGCCGTATCCGACGGGCGGGGGCATCATCATCCCTCCGCCGGTGGACTTGTGCGCCGATCCCACTGCGCTCGCTTTCGTCAACGCCAACTGGGAGTACGTTCCGGAATGGGACCCCCGACGAGTCGACGCCGATCCCAACGGGATCCTCGCCACCTTTGGCGACGGCGTGGGACAGATCGTCATTCCGTGGCCGTTCAACCTCGACCTGACGATCGTCAGCTCGTACGAGTGCATCCTCATCTTCCCCGGAGACATGGCCCAGGATGCGGTGTCGGAGGATCTGCCGACGATCACGCTCAACTTGAACCCGTCGGGACCCGGCCTCACGGGTATCGACACATGGCTGTGGTACGACTTCACCGAGTCGCCGCCGGTCGTCGACATCAACGCGGTGATCAACCACCGTGGCGTCGACTGGACACTGGTCGGCAAGGCCTGGGTCGATGAGGTCGGTTGGGACATGGACTACGAAGGCGGCGACCCGTTGCTGGACGTCTGGATCGACCTGGCCGACACCGAGTGGGAGCCCGCAACCGACTACGTGGCGGCCGGAGGCTCGGAGGACAACCCGCCGCGCATCTACGTGTACGAGACCAAGGACTTCTACGACGTCGCCACGGCGCTGGTGTGGCGGGGCTACTACACCGTGACGCTCATCGCTGACGACGACAGTCCCGTCTCTCAGGTCTGGTCCTACACGGCTCAGTACAGCCCGGTGCTCCAGTTCGAAGTCGACCCGTACCAGGTCGACGAGATCGTGAGCCGCAACGTGGAGGGCTGATGCGGGGTGACGGACGGCGGTCCGAGGCCGGGTTCTCGACCCCGCTGCTGGTGCTGATGCTGGGGTTCATGGTGCTGCTCCTCGGCGGCCTCTCCGTGGACCTGTGGCGTGTGCTCGCCGAGCACCGTGAGGTGGCCGGGCTCGTCGATGGGGCCTCCATTGCCGGCAGCACCGCCATCGATCTGGACTTCGTGCGCGACAACCCGAGTGTTCCTGAGCCACCCCTGCTCCCCGAGCTGGCGATCGACCGTGCTTGTCGATACCTCGAGGATCACGGCGACATCACGGCATGCCCCACCCCGGATGCCGAGGTGGTGGTGGCCGCCGACACGATCACGGTGACGGTGACCCGAGACGTCGAGCTCACGTTCCTGGCCGCGCTCGTCACCCTCGATCCTTCGGCCGACACCAGCCCGATTCGAGTATCGGCCGAGGGGGTCGGTCGGGCGTTGCGAGGCGGGCCCTGACCCGCCCGGCCGACGTTCGGTGACCGCACGCGCCATTCTCGGGGGCCTCCTCGTGGCCACGATGGCCGTCGCCCTCGCCTGGCTCCTGCTGCGGGATCCCGTAGCGCCGCAGCCGGCGGTGGCGCCGTCATCCACTTCCACGACGAGCGATGTGGCGGACACGTCGACCTCCGGCGTGGCGACGACGCCGGCGCCTGCTCCCACCACGACGGTGGCGGCGACCAGCCCCGCGGACTCGGCACGCATCGTCGCCGGGCTGGACGACGCGCTGGCGGCGTGGGGCAGGTTCATCATCTCGGGAGACATGACCGAGCTCGACGGATACCTGGTCGAGAACGGGCCCCAGTGGCAACAGCTGGCCGCAGAATCCACCCAGCTCGCCGCAGAGCCGCTCGGCCTCCCTCCCTACACGTTTGATCTCGATCTGCCCCAAGTGGTCGAGCACGCCGGGGCAATGGCCGTCGTACGGTCAGAGCTGGTCATGTCCCGGCCCGGGGAGACGCCCCAGCGCTTCGACTGGCTCATCACGCTGCAGGAGGTGGATGGCAGGTGGTTGCTCTACACCGTCGACGAAGCGTGACCCTCAGGCGTTGTCGCTGAGCGCCGGCAGGGTGATGACCTCGTTCGGGTAGATGAGGTCGGGATCGCCGGAGCTGATGGTGTCGCGGTTGGCGTCGACCAGCCGCACCCAGTACTCGGTGACCGTGGCGAGGTCGTCGCTGCCCGTCTCGGCTTCCACCCGCTGGGTGGCGATGCACCAGAAGCTGTCACCCCGCTTGACGGTGTAGGTGGTGCCGAGCAGCTCGCCGGATTGGACGACGGGGATGTCGTCGACCGCGCCGCCCGGGGTGGTGGCGGTGGTGGACTCTCGCGGGGTGCCTGCGGGTGTGGGCGTGTAGCCGGGCTCCGGGGCGGGGGGATGCACGATCCGCAGGCCGCCGGGGCCGGCCGGCACTGGGGTGTAGTTGGGTGTCGTGGTGGTCACTTCGCGCACCACGGGTGTCGGCGGCTGCTGTGCCAACGCCGGAAGGGCAGGACCGGCGACGGCGACCGCCGACAAGGTGGTGGCGGCCACTCGGTCGGCCACTCTGCGCACGGCGGGGAGGGTCGCCCACTCCACGGCCCGCACGGCCGCCGGGAACCGCGTGGCCTTGGCGATGGCGTAGAGCACGGTGGTGGTGAGCATCCAGTAGGCGATGGCGAGTGCCAGGTACCGAACCATCGCTCCGATGGTGTCCTCCACCGGATTCACGTCGATCCAGGTGCCGACCTCGGCCCACGGGATGCGCAGCCATGCCAGCCTGCCGAGGGCATGGAGGGTGACGATGGCCACGATCTCGAACACCACGAGGGCGACGAACGAGAGGCTCCGCTTGATCATGTCACTGTTATACCGCACGCGCTGATCGACGTCAACCACGTTGAAACAACGTAAAACAACGATCAGACCCAGGTGTTGTCCAGGACGTCCCGCATGTGCGGGGCGAACAGCGACGGCTCGAGGAGGAACGAGTCGTGCCCCTTGTCGGAGTGCACGGTGATGCGCCGGTACGGCACGTCGGCCAATCGAAGGTAGCTCACCAGCTCCGTCTGCTCCTCCGGATAGAAGCACACGTCCGAGTCGATGGTGAACACCATGTACCGCTGGTGCTTCGACGACGTGAACAGCTCGGTGACGTCGCCAACCTCGGCTTCGGCAACGAGATCGAATCCTTGCCACGCCTCCATGAGCCGCAGATAGGTGTTGGCGTCGAAGCGCTGCACGAACTTCTGTCCCTGATGCCACATGTAGGACTCCAGCGGGTTCGAGATGCGGTAGCTGCCGGGCCCTTCGTCGTGCGACACCACCTCGTTGCGAGCGCGCTCTTCGAGGGCGCTCAGCGAGACGAACGTCTTGTGCCCGATCATTCTCGCCAGCATCAGTCCCGGGTCGGGTGAGGGTCCGCCGTAGTAGTCGCCTTCCTGGAAGTTCGGGTCCACCAGGATGGCGTTGATCTGCTCGAAGTTGTGGATCATCTGGAGCGCCGTGACGCGGACCCCCGCGGCGATCGGCATGACGATCTCGACCAGATCGGGGTAGCGGGTCGCCAGGGACATGGCCATCACGCCCCCCACGGAGCCGCCGGTGACGGCGTGGAGTCGGTCGATGCCGAGGTGGGTGAGCAGTCGCACCTGGACGTCCACCATGTCCGCCAGCGACACATACGGAAACGCGCTTCCGTAGGGTCGCCCGGTCTCCGGGTTGGTCGACGACGGCCCGGTGGTGCCGTAGCAGCCCCCCAGGTAGTTGGCGCAGATGACGAAGTACTTGTCGGTGTCGATGGCCTTGCCCGGCCCCACGAAGGCATCCCACCATCCCCGCCGGCACTCGTCCGTCCAGCGGGAGCCCAGACCGGAGACCTCCGGGTTGAACCCGGCGGCGTGCTGGCTGCCCGTCAACGCGTGGAAGACGAGGATGGCGTTGTCGGCGTTGCGGCTCAAGGTGCCGTAGGTCTCGTAAGCCTGAGTCACCTCTGGCAGGACTGCGCCACTGCGCAGCACCACCGGCTCGTCGATGGTGAAGAACTGGGTTTCGACCGTGTCCATGTGGGCTCCGTGGTCCGTGTCACCCTAGGTGGGCGAGACGCCTCGTAATGCCGGGAGGCCGTCGAGGCTGGTCGCGTTCTTCGTCGCTCGGTAGGCGGCAAGCTCGGCTTCCGACCTGTTGCCTGCCCAGGTGTGGAGGGTGTCCCGCTGTCCCACGAAGTCCATTCGCGGCACCGCATAGCCGCACGAATCGGCGATGCGCCGGACGGCGACCTCGATGACGGCGCGCGCGGCCGGAAAGTCGGGGAACCGAGCCGCCGCCGCGGCGAACTCGGCGTCCGTCGATTCGACCACCCTTCCCGTGCCGTGGATGCGGACGATGCGCGGTGGCCCTTCGAACGCGCAGAACATGATGGTGATACGGCCGTTCTCCCTGACGTGGGCGATGGTCTCGGCTCCCGAACCCGTGAGGTCCAGGTAGGCGACCGTGGTCGGGTCGACGATGGCGAACGTGTCGAGACCCTTGGGTGACACGTTGACCAGTCCGTCTGGGGAGAGAGGAGCAGTGGCCACGAAGAACATCGGCTGCCGCGTCACGAACTCCGCCACGGCACCCTCGAGCTGCTCGTACACCTTGCCCACGGGCGTCCTCCTCGACTGAAGCCAGCAGCGTACCCGCCGCTCTGATCGGTGCCTACCGCCCCGACGGCAGGCGGCGCCGGCGGCCCAGGCGGACGAGACGCCACTGGTGCGCCGTCGCGTACACTCCCCGGCCATGGCCAAGAGCACCCACGCCGCCGTTCACGATCCGCGCAACGACTCCGTGCAGGTGTACATCAACGGCGTCTTCCACCCGCGGTCGGAGGCGAAGATCTCCGTGTTCGACAGCGGCTACCTGGTCGGCGACGGTGTGTGGGAGGGCATTCGCCTCCACCACGGCACCTTCGCATTCCTCGACCGCCACCTCGATCGACTGTTCGCCGGCGCCAAAGCCATCGACCTCGACATCGGCATGAGCCGGGAGGAGCTCACCGACGCCCTCCACGCCACCGTGCAGCACAACGACATGCACGACGACGTCCATGTCCGCCTCATGGTCACCCGCGGTGACAAGAAGACGCCTTCGCAACACCCCAGCAACCTCGTCGGTGGCCCCAACATCGTCATCATCGCCGAACACAAGCGCGCCGACCCGGCGGTGACCGACACGGGGGTGCGCTTGTTCACCTCGACGGTGCGGCGTCCCGGGCCGGACGTCCTGGACCAGAAGCTCAACTGCCACAGCAAGCTGCACGAGGTGATCGCGTTGATCCAGGCGATCAAAGCCGGGGCCGACGAGGCGCTCATGCTCGACGTCAACGGCGCCGTCGCCACCTGCAACGCCACGAACTTCTTCATCGTCCGGCGGGGAGCGGTGTGGACCTCCACCGGGGAGTACTGTCTCAACGGCATCACGCGCGGCATGGTCATCGAGCTGTGCCGGGCCCACGACGTCCCTGTTGCCGAGCGGGATTTCTCCCTCACCGATGTCTACGCAGCAGACGAGGCCTTCGTCACCGGCACCTTCGGGGCGCTCACCCCGGTCGCCGAGGTGGATGGCCGCACCATTGGCACCGCCGTGCCCGGTCCGGTCACCCGGCGGCTGTCCGAGTACTACCGCGATGCCATCGAGGCGGCGACCGCATGACGGTCCGCATCAACCACATCTCAGGGCCGCGCAACATCTCGACCGCGATGATGTACTCGTTCCGTTCCCGGGCCGACACGACCGTCGTCGACGAGCCGCTGTACGGTCACTTCCTCCGCGTGAAGCCCGACGTCGATCACCCCGGTCGGGCAGAGACGATGGCCTCGATGCAGACCGATGGCGAGGCGGTGATTCGAGACGTGATCCTGGGTGATCACGAGACTCCAGTGGTCTTCTTCAAGAACATGGCCCACCACATCATCGACACCGGGCTCGACCTCGGCTTCCTCGACCAGGTCACCAACGTGCTGCTCATCCGGGACCCGGCGGAGATGCTCCCGTCGCTGCTGGATGGCTTCCCCTCGGCCACCGCCACCGAGACCGGCTTCCCCCAACAAGTCGTCCTGTTACGCCGCATCGTGGACTCCGGAGCCGAGCCGATCGTGCTCGATTCCAAGCAGGTCCTGCTCGATCCCCCGGGCGTCCTCGCCGAGCTGTGCCGGCGCATCGGCATCCCGTGGGATCCGGCCATGCTGAGCTGGGAACCGGGACCCAAGCCCGAAGACGGCGTGTGGTCGGTGCATTGGTACCACCGGCTCCACGAGACCACCGGTTTCGCCCCCTACGTGCCCAAGGACGTCGCCGTCCCGGAGCAGCACCAGGACACGCTGCAGGAGCTGCAGCGGTGCTACGCAGAGCTTTCCCCGTACGCCATCGAGGCACAGGGGTGAGTCGTGTCGCACGCGTTTAGGCTCTCGCGTTCGTGAGGGGATCGACGCAGACGGTCATCGAAGTGGAGAACGTTCGCCGCAGCTTCGGCGAGGTGGTGGCGCTGGACGGCGTCGACCTACGTGCCGCACAGGGTCGCGTGCTGGGTCTGCTCGGTCCCAACGGCGCCGGCAAGACCACGCTCGTGCGGATCCTCACCACGCTGCTTCGTCCCGACTCGGGCTCGGCCCGCGTCTTGGGACACGACGTGGTCGCCGACGCCGGTCCCCTTCGCAGCCGAATAGGACTGGCCGGCCCGTACGCCGCTGTCGACGAGATGCTCACGGGGTTCGAGAACCTCGAGTTGGTCGGGCGCCTGTATCACCTCAGCCGGGACGAGGCCCGGCGCCGTGCCGGAGAGACCCTGGAACGCTTCGACCTCTCCGAGGCGGGCAATCGCCCGGCGAAGACGTACTCGGGGGGGATGCGACGCCGGCTCGACCTCGCCGCGAGCCTGGTGGGTAAGCCCCAGGTGCTGTTCCTCGACGAGCCGACCACCGGCCTCGACATCCGGAGCCGTCTCGCCCTCTGGGAGATGATCGAGGAGCTGGTTCGCGACGGCACCACGCTGCTCCTCACCACGCAGTATCTCGAAGAGGCCGATCAGCTGGCAGACCACATCGTGGTGATCGATCGTGGCTCGGTCATCGCATCGGGCACCAGCGAGGCGCTCAAAACGCAATTGGGCGCCGACGTCCTGGATGTGCACATCGACGATGTGGGACAGATGGACGACGCGATCGCCGCGGTCGTCAAGAATCGCGATGAGGCCCACGTCGATCCCCAGATGGGTCACATCTCCGTACCGGTGCGTGATGGGTCGGCGGCGCTGGTCAATGTCGTCCGCCGGCTGGATGACGCCGGGATCGCCATCAAGGACATCGCATTGCGTCGCCCGACGCTCGATGACGTTTTCCTGGCGCTGACTGGTGAGTCCGCCGAGGACGTGGCCACCGATGTGGTGGCGAACGTCGGCCGGCGCCGATCGCGGGCCCGGTCATGACCGCAGAGACCGCGACGCCTCCTGCCGTTGCCCCGGGCTTCACCTGGGTGGTTCGTGATGCATTGGCCGTCACGAAGCGCAACGTGCTGCGCAACATCCGCAATCCGCAGTTCGTGGTGTTCTCGACCATCCAGCCGATCATGTTCGTGCTGCTGTTCGCGTTCGTGTTCGGCGGCGCCATCGCCATTCCCGGCGTGGAGTACCTCGACTTCCTCATCCCGGGCATCATCGTGCAGACCACCGTGTTCGGGGCCACCAACACCGCCATCGGGTTGGCCGAGGATCTCGGGCGCGGCATGATCGATCGGTTCCGATCGCTGCCCATGGCGCGTTCGGCGGTCTTGGCCGGGCGCACGTTGGCAGACACCGCCCGCAATCTCTTCGTCGTCACCCTGATGATCGGCGTCGGGTACCTGCTTGGATTCCGTTTCCGTGGCGGGATCGTTGCTGCGCTGACCGGGATCCTCGTCGTGCTGCTGTTCGGCTACGCCTTCTCGTGGATCTTCGCCTTCGTGGGTCTCAAAGCGGGCGACGTGGAGACGGCCCAGGCGGCCGGGTTCGTGTGGGTGTTTCCCCTGGTGTTCGCCAGCTCGGCGTTCGTACCCACCCAGACGATGCCCGGGTGGCTTCAGGCGTTCGCCCAGAACCAGCCGGTCACCGCGGTCGTCGATGCCGCCCGGGCCCTGACGCTGGGCCCGCTGGCACCGGCGGTCGGCCTCGACAACACGGCCGAGCTGGTGCTCAAGGCGCTGGGATGGGTGGCGCTGGTCCTCGTGGTCGCCATCCCCGTCGGCGTACGGCAGTACCGCAAGACCATTTGAGGGCCGAGAGCCTCACTGCTCCGCGACGTGATCTCGCCACGAGTGCTGCGGTTCGTAGCCGAGCAGCGATCGCGCCTTGTCGATGGCGAGGAGCGTCGTATGACCGGCCACCTCGCGCGGTATGGGTACGTCTGGGTAGATCTCGGCCATCAGCTCCATGCTCGAACGCGTCATGCAGGTGTCTGCGGCGGCGATGAGAAATGCCTCGGAGCCTTCGAGCGGGGCTTCGAGGCCGAGACGACAGGCAGCGGCGACATCCCGGGCATCGACGTAGCCCCACAGGTTCCACGCCCGCAACGACGCATCGTCCCAGAATCCGGGGAAGCGCTCGGCGTAGTCGGGCTCGTTCATGATGTTCGAGATGCGAAGCCCGGCGAACGGGATGCCCGACCACCGGGCGAAGTGGGCCGCCATGGTCTCACCCACGGCCTTCGACAGCGCATAGTGGGACTCCGGGAGTGCGGGATGCTCCTCGTCGATCGGTGCATACCGTGGCTGTTCCCGCTCGAACGGCAGGCCGATGAGGGTTTCCGACGACGCCCACACCACGCGTTCCATGCCGAGCTGGCAGGCGGCGCTGAACACGTTGTAGGTCGACAGGGTGTTGATGTGGAACGTCTCGGCCTCAGAGCGGATGTTCGGGGCGGGGATGGCGGCGAGGTGGACCACGGCGTCGAACCCCCGCAGCGACCCGATCGTGTCACCGAAGTCGGTGAGGTCCGCCACCAGGGTCGGCTCATCGGGATGCATCGAGGCGGCGATGTCCACGGACCGGACTTCGTACCCGTGGGCGGTGAGGTCGTCCACCACGGCGACTCCGGCCTTGCCGCTGCCTCCAGTGACCACCACTCGTCGCATCGCGTCCTCCGCCGCTCGGGTCGGCGGATACTACGACGACTCGAAGTCCGCCGTGCCATTGCCGGCGTTCCCTCACCCGGCGCCGGCGCCGCCGGCGTACCCT
>JBFGCM010000052.1:0-27122 GCA_041581135.1 Acidimicrobiia bacterium | reverse complement strand
CCTGATGCAAGCCGTTGAACCCGAAACCGCCGCCGATCTTGTTCGTTCCGAGGGTGATCTCGTCCTGGAAGAACCAGAAGCCCTGCACTGCGTCGCCGCTGTTGTCGTATCGGTCGGAGCCGAAGAACAGCACCTCACAGGTGGGCGCAGTTCCACTCGGACACGTTGCGCTATCGGGTAGCGAGTAACGCACCGCGAAGCTGTGTAACAGGTTGGCCTTGTCGGGCAGGCCGCCGGCGCCGTCCTTCCATGCCCACTGGTCGATGTCGATCGGGTCCTTGGAGCCGCCACCGGTGAAGATCGTGGCGTCGAGCGAGGGCCCGCCTGCCAAGAGGTTGTCCTCGGACCACGCCACCGCTATGGCACCGGTCGTCGGCCCCGCGCTCGCACACACGGCTCCACCGGTGGCCTCGTTACAGACCCTGTCCCAGTCATCGTTCGCAGGAACCGGTGATTGGACCGATGTCTCCGCATTGCCATCGAGCTGGAACGCTCCGGTGTCGTGGACTGCCAGTGCGCCAGGAGCAGCAGCCGCCATCAGGCCGGCCACCAGCGCCATCGCAGTCAACAGAACCCAGAGCTGGCGCCGGCCACCCCCGGTGACGGACGCCCTAGGTACATTCCTTGCCATCCCATTCCTCCTTGATCAGATACAGACTGTGACAAATCAGAGTCGTTTCCTCTCACCCCTTTGCAGTCATCGGCGAATCGATTCGCGAACCACGCTGGCGCACCGACGTGACCTGAGGCGGCGCGCCCGCGATCTGGTGTTGGCGAACGGGCGCCGTGGGGCGAACGGTTGAAAGGACAAGAGCTCCATCAGGCACTGCCCGGGAGCACTCTCCGGAGTCATTCCCCACATCCTCATTCGACCTCCGGCCACCTGCCGGAACGAATGGGGTCTCAGCCGACTCCCGCCGGCTCGAGTTGCCCATTCGCCTTCTCGAGGAACGGCCGGTCTCCAGGCCACCACCGCCAGCGTCTTGGACGACCCGTCCGCTGGTGCCACCCAGGCGATCGGATTGCCCCGTACCCAATTGACTCTACGTGTCGCGAAGAGGCGCGTGCAAACGGTGGTTGGGTTGCATCTCCCAGGATCGTCCAGCCGAGCGGTTGGACGAACAGTCTGGACTGTCCGGGAGGTCGTCGCTGGTTTCCGTGTCGGGCGAGAAGGCTCTCGCGGGACCCGCGACCAGTCCTCCATGACCTGCCCTCCGTGTGCCGAGGTGGCGTTCAGTTGGAGGCGCAGTCGTTGCCGTTCAGTCGTTGAGCGTCCCGTGGTGACGTCGCCACGCGGACGGTGACCGACGCTCAACTCGCACTTTCCCCGGCTGCGAATCATCGGCACTGCATGATCGCTACCAGATTCGGCGGCCCCATCGGCTTGGCAGACAACGGCGACGCCCGATCCACACCGGCAAAATCGTCCGCTCGGCTCACGAACCTCCGAGCCGGGGAGCTGCCGGCCTTCTCGTTGGCCTCGCCGGATCGCGCCGCCTCACCGCTCGGCTCGCCTAGGCTCCCGCCTCGTGAACGGGAGCCCTGACACGTGACCTGGCTGGTCGGCGCCGCCGAGATCCTCGAGTTGGCGACCCCCGAGATCGATATGTTCGTCCTCGTGGTCGGACTGCTCGGTGGCCTGGCGATCTTCCTCCTCGGTATGGAGCAGATGACCGAGGCGCTGAAGGTCGTCGCCGGTGACCGGCTCCGTGGCATCCTGTTGCGGCTCACCAAGAACCGCTTCGTCGGCATGGCGACGGGCGCCGGGATCACCGCCGTCATTCAGTCCTCGTCCGTCACCACCGTCCTGGTGGTGGGGTTCATCACGTCCGGCTTGATGTCGTTCGAGCAGTCCTTGGGTGTCATCCTCGGCGCCAACATCGGCACGACGATCACCGCGCAGATCGTCGCCTTCAAGGTGACCTCGTATGCCTTGCTGGCCGTCGCCATCGGTTTCGGTGTGACGTTCCTCTCCAAGGACGGCGCCAAGCGGGCCATGGGCTCTGCGTTGCTCGGTCTGGGGCTGGTGTTTCTCGGGATGACGATGATGGGAGATGCCATGTCGCCCCTCCGCTCGAGCGAGCGGTTCTTGGACGCCATGGTGAGCCTCGAGAACCCACTACTCGGTGTGGCGGTCGGCGCATTGTTCACGGCCCTCGTCCAATCGTCGTCTGCGACCACCGGTATCGTCATCGTGCTCGCCCAACAGGGCCTCATCACGCTCGACACGGGGATCGCGCTGATCCTGGGAGCCAACGTCGGGACCTCGATCACGGCGATCCTGGCTGCCTTGGGCAAACCGCGCGAGGCGATGCGGGCAGCAACTGCCCACACGCTGTTCAACGTCGGCGGGGTGGTCGTATGGATACCGCTCGTCGGGGTCCTGGCGTGGGCAGTGTCCAGCCTGGGAGGCGGGACCGCGCGTGAGATCGCCAACGCCCACACCGTCTTCAATGTCGCCAACGCCGCTTTGGCCGTCGGCTTCATCCCGCAGCTGGCTCGGTTGGTGCAACGCTTGGTTCCGGATCGGCCAGAGGGCGTCGAGGCTGCCATCCGCGCCCGGTATCTCGACAAGACGCTGTTGCGCACGCCGACGTTGGCGTTGGATCGAGCGCGGCTGGAGCTCCTCCGGATGGCCGACCGGGTGCGGGCGATGCTCGCCGACATCTTGCCCGCCGTGCTGTACGGCACCAGGTGGGCACTGCAAGAGATAGAGAGCCGCGACGACGAGGTCGATGCGCTCCACGGTCACATCATCGGCTACCTGGGCGAGATCAGCCAGACGCGACTGTCCGAGTCGAGCACCGAGGAGCTGATCGGGCTGATCGAGGCGACGAACGATCTCGAAGCCATCGGCGACTTGATCGAGACCAACCTGGTGAACCTGGGCCTCCAGAGGATCGAGCAGGGCCTCACCGTCTCGCCGGCGACCCGTGAAGTGCTCACAGGTCTCCACGCCGCGGTGTCAGAAGCGCTCGACCTGGCAATGTTGGCGCTCACCCAGAAGAACGTCGACGCCGGTCGCCGGGCCTCCAAGATGAAGAAGCACATCAGCAGCCTCGAGCGGGCAGCTTCCCTGCACCAGACCGAGCGGCTCATGGCGGACGCCCCCGACCGCATCGCCACCTACCGTCTCGAGGTCGACGTCATCGCTGTCTTGAAACGCGTGTACTACTTCGCCCGTCGCATCGCTCGGCTGTCCGTTCCGGACGCGGAGAAGGTCGGCATCTCCGAAGAGTGAGGCCGGCGGGCCGACATTGTTCATGACCGTGGTGGCCGGGGCACCAACACCGGGGTGTTCTGGGTGTACTCCTGGAACGCCTCTTCGTCGCCCCACCGCTTCTGGGCGCGGGCTTCGAGCATCGGGATGCCACTCACCCGCGTGAGTAGCAACGTGACGAATACCGGTGAGATCAGGGCGACCCATCGCCAGCCGGAGAGCACCGGCAACGCCATGATGGCGATGCCGGTCCACAGCACGATCTCCCCGAAGTAGTTCGGGTGGCGGGACCACGCCCAGAGACCCGTCGTGATGAAGCGCCCCTCGTTGGCCGGATCCTGCTTGAACGCCGACTTCTGCCGGTCGGCGATCACCTCGATGGCGAATCCATCCACCCATACGATGATGCCGACGATGCCGATCCACCCCAGCGGTTGGCGCTCGATGCCCGTGATGATCGCCAGGGCGGCGGCCATCGTCAGCAGCACCCATAGACCTTGGAGGGTCCACGTCATGAAGAATCGCAACGTGTCGGTCTTGATCTGGTCGAAGCGGGCGTCTTTCCCGGCGCGGCGAATTCGCATGAAGAGGAAGGACCCGAGCCGCAGCGCCCACCCGATCACCATGGCGCCCACGATCCAGGCTCGGGCGTCCAGGTCGTCGCTGAGCACGAGCGCCACCACCACGACGGTCACGTAGGTGGCGCTCCCGGTTAAGTCGAAGTAGTGCTCGGTCTTGGCCAGGTTCGACGGTACGAAGACCGCCCAGTTGATCAGGTAGGCGAGTGCCCCGCACACGGCGAAGACCGCGACCGAGCCCACCTTCACGCTGCCGTCGCTCCCGGCGGCGATGACCAGCGCGCCGATCACGATGCTGGCGATGATGCCGATCAGCGATCGCTTGACCCCGTCCGTCATGCGGCAGACCCTACGGGTGTGGCGCTCGCGCATGCAACGCCAACGCCCTGACACTTGGCGCGGACACCACCGATGAGGCTCGTCGAGCCCGGACGGTCGTTACGATCGGGGCAGTCGAGGAACGGGCACGCATGAGCAAACACATCGGGATCTTGACGTCGGGTGGCGACACCCCGGGCCTCAACGCGGCGATACGAGGCATCGGCAAGGCCGCGATTCGCAAGCACGAGATGAGCGTCATCGGCTTCCGGGACGGGTTCAAAGGCCTCATGCAGAACCGGCACGTGCGGCTCGACGGTGCATCGCTCTCTGGGATCCTGACCCTTGGTGGCACATTCCTCGGCACCTCTCGCGAGAAGCCACACAAGATGGATGTCGGTGGCCAGACGATGGACATGACCCACGTCATCAAGGCCAACATCGAGGAGCACCACCTCGACACCCTCGTGTGCCTCGGCGGCGGAGGCACCCAGAAGAACGCGCTCCGGCTGAAGCGGGCGGGGATCCCCGTCGTCACCCTCCCCAAGACGATCGATCGTGACGTGTACGGCACCGATGTCACGTTCGGGTTCGACACCGCCCTGAACATCGCAACGGAAGCCATCGACCGTCTCCATTCCACGGCGCACTCCCATCACCGGATCATCGTCGTGGAGATCATGGGCCACAACGCCGGTTGGCTGACCCTCGGGGCCGGCCTTGCCGGGGGCGCGGATGTGATTCTCATTCCCGAGATCCCGTACGACGCCGAGCTGATCGCGGAGACGATCAAGGCACGCCGGTCATCGGGAGGCACGTTCAGCATCGTCGCCGTTGCCGAGGGGGCGCTCAGCAATGCGGAGCACGACGCAGTGGTCGATCTCCAGGAACGCCGCGCTGCGTCCAAATCGGAGGAGGAGCGAGCAGCGTTGAAGTCCAAGCTCAACGAGCTGGAGGCGGGAAGGAAGGACTCCACGGCCCGGCTCAGCAAGGTCCTGGAGGATCTCACCGGGCTGGAGGCGAGAGTGACGATCCTCGGGCATGTGCAGCGCGGGGGCACCCCGTCCCCGGCCGACCGTCTGCTGGCGACACGTCTGGGCACTGCCACGGCCGATCTGATCGCAGACGGGGTGAACGGCGTCATGGTGGCCATCCGCGACAACGAAGTCGTACCCGTGCCGCTCGAAGAGGTCGCAGGCAAGCGGGCGCTGGTGCCCCTCGACCATCCCTGGATCGCCTCGGCGAGGAGCCTCGGAGTCGGTCTGGGCCTCGGCCCGGAGTGAGACAACGAGGCGCAGCGCAGGGGCCGGGCCTCCGCGGGCAGCGATAGGATCGCGGCTGTCCCCACCCGGAGTCCCGTGACCAAGTACGTGGTCGATGCGTCCGTTGTGCTCAACCTGCGGCGCCAGGGCATCGAGGTGTCATCCAACCACCAGCTGCTCGCCCCGACGCTGCTTCGCTCGGAGATGCTGGAGGCGCTGTGTCGCAAGGTCCGCGGCGGCGAGCTGGCGCAGGAGGCCGGTCTGGACCGCATTGCCCGGTTCGTCACCATGAAGATCAGGTACCTCGGAGACAAGGTGCTGCGGCGCCGGGCGTGGTCGATCGACCAGCTGGTCTGGGAATCGACCCAGGTGGCCGAGTACGTCGCCCTGACCCAGCTCCAGGCGGATGCGTTCGTGACACTCGATGCCGCCCTCGGCGCCGAAGTCGAAAGGCTTGTGGAGACGGCTGGTATCGACTCGCTGT
Source organism: Acidimicrobiia bacterium (assembly GCA_041581135.1). Taxonomy (GTDB): domain Bacteria; phylum Actinomycetota; class Acidimicrobiia; order Spongiisociales; family UBA5794; genus JBFGCM01. The sequence goes on along the minus strand of JBFGCM010000052.1, from coordinate 21,260 downwards.
CGTAGCGCCCCCCGTCACCTCATCGCAGGATGTGGGTCTCCTGCATGCGCTGGGCCACGACGAGCCCGGAGATCAGCGTGAGCACCGCCACCAGCCAGATGGCACTCCGCGCCCCGGCCAGATCGGCGACGATGCCGGTGAGCACGGCGCCGACGGCGAATCCGGAGTCGCGCCACAACCGGTAGACGCCCACCGATGATGCCCGCCAACTGGGGTGGGCGATGTCGCCGACCGCAGCGAGCAACGTCGGATACACCATCGCTGTGCCCGCTCCGAGCACGATGACGGCGATGAGCCAAGGCTCGAACTCGGACACGGTGGCGATGAGCGCGATGGCCGCCGCCTGCACCCACATGCCGGCGGCGATCAGCCACTTGCGGCCGAGCCGGTCCGAGAGGGCCCCGGTGGCGAGCTGGCCGACCCCCCACACGGCGGGATAGGCGGCGGCGAGGACACCGATGCTCGCCACCGACAGCCCGGCATCGGCGAACACCAGGGGGAGCAGCCCCCATGCCATACCGTCGTTGAGGTTGTTGACGAGCCCGGCCTGGCTCACGGCTGACAACGACCGGTTCCGGAGGCTCGTCTCGGCGAACACTTCTCGCGTGCTCATGGTGGCGGCCGGATGGTCGGCGACATGGTTGGCCGCTTCGTGGGCTGCGTGGTGGTGGGTCTCCCGCACGATGAGCGTCGACAACCCGAGGCCGAGCCCGGCGAACGCCAAGCCCAGGAAGAACGGTTCGGGTCGCAACCCGTACTCGGCGGCGATGTATCCGGTGGCGAGTGCGGTGGCGGAGACGGCCAGGTAGCCGGCCGCCTCGTTGAGCCCCATGGCCAACCCGCGTCGTTCCGGCCCGGCGAGGTCGATCTTCATGATCACGGTGGTCGACCACGTCAGGCCCTGGTTGATGCCGAGCAGCACGTTGGCCACCACCACCCACGCCCAGGACGGGGCCCAGATCAACAGCAGCGGCACCGGGAGACCGATCAGCCAACCGGCGACGAGAACCGGCTTGCGTCCGAAGCGATCGGAGAGGGCACCGGCGAAGAAGTTGGTGCCGGCTTTCACCAGCCCGAAGGCGACGATGAAGGTGAGGGCGGCGGTGAATCCTGTGAGTCCGAACTCCTCCTCGGCGAGCAGCGGGAGCACCGTCCGTTCCTGGCCGAGCATGCCGCCGACGAGGGCGTTGACGCCGACGAGGAGCGAGAACTGCGCCAGGTTGGCGCCGATGCCGAGCCGAATTCCCCGCGTCACGTGGCGGCGAGCGCCGCGGTGATGACGGCGTGATCGGCCGAGGTCACGGCGACATCGTCGACGCCGCGCCGGCGCAGGAAGCTGGCGGCCGTCATCGCTCGCTGCCCATGCCCACAGTGGACCACACCGGAGATGGTGAGCACACCGCAGGCCAGGTCGCCCAGCTCGGCGTGTACGGCTCGCTCGACGTGGCCTCCGTCCCACTCCGAGTGCTGGCGCACATCGATGATCGTGCGTTCGGGTCCGATGTCCTGTGGCGAGATGAGATCGATGGTCTCCGCCTCTCCGCCGCCCACGACCCACTCGGGCAGGTCGATCTTGCCGACGATCGCCTCATGTCCGACGTTGAGCGCCTGGGCAACCAGATCGCGCTCACTCTGATCGGGGTCGATGACGAACACGATGGGCTCATCGGGTTCAAACAACCAGCCGAGCCAGGTGCCGAACTGGCCGCGCAGCTCGATCGAGATCGACCCGGGAATGTGGCCGGCGGCGAACCGGTCGATCGGCCGTACATCGACGATGGTTCGCCCAGGGAGGTCGTGACCGGCGACTTTGTGGAGTGGTGGCAGGTCGATCCCGTAGACCTCAGGCCCACGCTGGTTGACGGGTCGGAGTCGCCCGAAGTACGTGGGATACGTGCCCAGGCCGCTCAACAGTTCGTCGGCGAACGCTTCGGGGCTGGGAGCGCGCACGGCGGGATGGGTGCGGCGCTCCACGGCGATCGTAGAGACCTCAGCGCCGGGCGACGCGCCGGCCGAGCAGAACGAGCCGCCGCCGTGGGTTGGTCGCACCTCCACCTCGCCCGGCAGCGTCTCGAGCAGGTGGCGGACCGAGGTGTACGCCTCGCGGGCGAGAGGCTCCGACAGGTCGGGTGCGATGAGATCGGGCCGGGCGACGCCACCCGCCATCAGCGTGCCCCCGGAGAAGACGACGATCGGGGTGGCGCCGTCGAGCAGAACGAACGCCACGTGCTCTGGCGTGTGGCCCGGCGTCGCCATCACCCTCAGCATCAGGTCACCCACTTTCAACTCGTCCCCGTCGCTGACAGCTCGGTGCGGATGTGCAAGCCGACTGTCACGGGGTGCGATCAGCTCAGCTCCCAGCGCCACCAGCTCGCGGGCGCCGGAGACGAAGTCCGCATGGAGGTGGGTCTCGGCGACGTGGCGGATCGACAGTCCCAACGCCGCAGCCGCGCCGAGGTACGGGCGCGGATCACGCTCGGGATCGACGACCAGACCCGATTCGTCTCCGAGATCGACGAGATAGGCCGTGTTGCCCAGGCCGGGGTCGGGAATCGGCGTCACCAACATGCGGCACCTCACGCTCGAGTGCTCTCCCGAATATATCGGGGAGACACCGGCGCGACGCACGAGATCGACTTCGAGGCGCGCTACGGCCCCGACCGATGGCGGAGCGTCGCGCCCTCGCCCCTGCAGCCTATGGGCAGGGTGTGGCGAGTGTGTGCTCGTTCAACGGATCGAGTGTGAACGCGCAGCCGAAGTCGGGATCGGCCACGGCGGCAGGGTTGGTCACATCGTCCCCTGCCGGCTTCACGCCGAACTCCACCCACATTGCCAGATCTGCGAACGCGGTGACCAGCTCGAAGGCGGTGAAGTCGCAATGCCCGACGCCCCGAATCGCACGTTGCACCAACAGATCGCTCTTCCCGTTGGCAGCTACCTCGTTCCCGTACACCACCTCATTGTGGAAGGGCACGAACAGGTCGCCCAGGTTGTGCAACGCCAGCACCGGCACCGGCGGGTCGCCGGCGATGGGTGGCACCTGCGAGAGTCCGTTCGGGCTGCGGCCCTGCGGATCCTGCGCCACCCGCACCACGTTGTCGTTGAAGTCCTGCTCCGCCGGTGTCAGCGCCGGGTCGGTGTCGAACTGGTAGACGACGTCGGTGTTGTCAACGACGCTGCCGGGCGACCGCACCAACGAGCCGTCACCGACGCCGAGACTGAACAGGAAATCGCCTGCCGCGAGCGGCGAGTTCCAGAAGAACCACGCCTCTTCGTAGTTCGGTCGGATGCCGCCCGACCGCAACTCGGTGAGGTTCTTCAGGTTCACGCCGTCGCCATTGAGCAGCACGGGCCAGCCACCCGGGACCGCTTCGAGGTTGGCCTTGATGGCCGGCACGGTGACCCCGAAGTAGACGGCCGGGTCGACGGGGAAGGCCGAGGATCCGGTTCCGAGCTGTTGAGCGGCCGCGTTGAAGTCGAGGAAGTAGTCGAACAACTCGAAGTCGCCGAGCACACCGCAGATCGGCATGGCGCCGTCGTAGAAGTTCCGGTACTGCTCGATGGAGACGGCCGTGATGTGACCGCCCATCGACGCGCCGGTGATGTAGACCCGGTCGGGCTTGCCGACGATGCCGTTGAAGCGGGTGGCCAGGGCGTGGGTGTCTTGTACGCCGACGGTGACGTCGTAGTCATTGCGGCTGTAGCTCGACGCCGCCCAGGCATACCCGTTCGGGATGAGCCACTCCCGCAGCGGATGGTTGTCGACGGTCAGCTCGAGTCCGGTGCCACGAAAGCCGTGTGCCCACATCACCAGTCTGCCGTTCCAGTTGTCCGGGACCTCGATCCGATAGCCGGCCCCGGTGTGCACGCCCCAGTACGCGGTGGCGTCGGGCAGCGCCTCGAAGGGCAGCTTGGATTCGTCTACGAAGTAGTCCGGTTTCGGTCCATTCCCGTTGCCCGGGGCTGCCCCTGCCATCGGGACCGCCACGACCGCCGCCAATGCGAAAGCGGACAACACGATGATCAGTCTGCGCACGACTGACCTCCCCTCCCTCGGTTGACACGACCATACCTGGAACCGGGCCGCCGAATCCAATGGCAGCGAGTTCCTCTCCGGGGCGCCGGCGACCCCGTTGGTCGCGCCCCGCGGCGAGGGTTGGTCCGCTGATTTCCTGGCGTCGGGGAAGGAGCGATCGTGCCGGCGGACGACCTGTTGGCCAAGTATGCCGAGGTGACGATTCGGGTCGGAACGGGTCTCGAAGGACACCGACTCTTGATCCGTTCGTCGGTCGACGCCATCGAGTTCACCCGGTTCTTGGTGAACGAAGCGTATCTGGCGGGTGCTTCCAACGTGGATGTGCGCCATCGGCCGCTCCTTCCCGGTGTCGATCGCCGGAGGGCCTGATATGAGCCCGGAGCAGCTCACTGCCGCCGGTTTGAACGCAAACACCACCACCCACGTCGATTTCGTCGTCAGGTCGCCGGAGCGATCCGTCTACGGCCTGACGGCGGACGGAGCCGAGGAGGCCATCCTCGCCTCCGGCGAGTGGGCGTTCACTCCCTAGCCCGCCCGGTTCGACCGGTCCCGAGGCAACCTTCACTCACCCGTCAAGCGCACGCCGTTGGAACTCAGGTCATCCGACCACGCGGTGTACTCGATGTCGCCGGGCGGGACGATCACCACGAAGGTGGCCACACCGGCACCGTCGGTGATCGCCGACACGGTGCCGGTCGCCCCTGAGCGAGCGACCCAGTGCAGCACGAGCACATGGTCGGCGAGAGGTCCGGCGTCGGACTCTGCGCTGGCGGTCAAGACGAGAGGAATCCCGGCGGGGACTGACGCCAACAGCATCGGATCCAGGTCGATTACCTGCGCCTGTGTGGTGCTCGCAGACGTCGAATCGGCCGATGAGCCTGCCGCCCCGTCTCCAATCGGTTCGTGGAGATGGAGGTTCCCGCCATCGATGCCGTCGTCCTCCGCGCGGTCGGCCGTCGAGTACGCACAACCGGCGGTGCACTCCACGAAGAGCTGGTCGACGGGTTCCTGGTTGTTCTTGTCGTTGTCGATGCCGCAGGCGAAGAACTCGGCGTCCACCACGACGGAGTCGTCGAGCTCGAACGAGCCCGTGGCGGTGAACGTGAAGCTACCGGTGCCGTCCAGCACGACGCCGTTGCAGTCCACGCCGGCGCCCGTGGAGAGCGACGTGATAGTGGTGGCGTCGATCTTGGCCTCGAGGTCTTTGTCCCTGAGCTTCAGTTTCCCCTCGAGCCCATCGTTGCGGCGGGTGGCGTCGAAGCTGAAGTCGACCTTGTCGTGCTGGCCGCCTGTGGTGCGTTCCCAGAATCCGGAACCGTGGACACGGCCCTCGCCGGTGCCGGTGTCGTCAGAGCCGTGCTTGATCACCTCGACGGTGACGGTTGCCGTGTCCGACTGCCCGTCGGGGGCGGCCACGGTGTACTCGAACGTGAACGTCCCGGTTCCGCCGGCCTCGGGCGTGTAGCGCAGCGTCGAGTCTGCGTTCTGGGTCACGGACCCGGCCGCAGGTTGTGTGAAGGCCACGATGGTCAGGTCCTGGCCCTCGTCGTTGGCGAGCACGTCGATGTCCACGGCAATCCGATCCGTGGTGGAGGCGTGGTCGTCGTGGGCGTCTGGCGGATCGCCGACCGGCGGGACGTCGCAGTCATAGGTGACAAGGGGCAGGAACGCGACATCCGGGAACGCGGCTCCCTCGTCCACGTGATACTCCCCGCACTGAGCGAGGTTGCCGGTGGCGATCGCACCGATGCGCGCGAAGGTGGCGCGTGTGAGCAGCGAGTTCGGATCCCGCTCAGAGGCGTGGCCGGCGAGCGGACCGTCGCCGTCGGCGAGATAGTCCGTCCAGCTGGTGCCGTCGGAACCCTCGCCGGCCGACGTCAACGTATAGAACTCGGACGGCACTTGCAGGGCGCGAGACATCTGACGGCTCTGGTTGTAGGGGACCAGGCCGTCCGCCACCGCATGCAGGTAGACCACACGCTGCAGCCCGGCGGCCTCTATGGCCGCCGTCTGCATGATGTTGGTGCGCTCGGCATACGGCTGGTGATTGGTCACCGGGTGGTAGGGACCGCCGGACTCGGCCTCGATCCATTCGGCGGCCTCGCTGCCGGCGGCGCTCGCCGCCTGGTAGGTCTCGAGCATCGAGTGGACCCCCTCTGAGGTCACCCAGTAGTCGAAGAGGCCGTGGTCGGCCGGGTCGAGGTGGGACACGGCATACCCCGAGATCGAGACGCCCATGCTGACCCCGGCCAGGATCACCGTGTCGATGCCACACGTGGCCTGAAACAGCTTGGCGGCGGCGATGAGGTCCTCGCCGCCCTTCTTCTCCGGCCAGTTCTTGGCCTCCGGGTGATTCGGGTCGTCCCCGAGGTGCCCGTCGACCCGCTCCAGGCCCCGATACTCCATCGCCACCGTGACGGTGTGATACGTCGAGGTGATGCCTTCGATGTGCGCTTGCCACGAGTCGACGGTGTGCCACGCCCCATGCCCGATCACCACGAGCGCGGTGGGCGTCGTACCGGTGTCGGGTGCAGCGAAGATGCCATAGGCGCGTTCCCCATCCACCTCGGTGACGAACTCGCGGTAGCCGGGGTCACTGTCGGTGCAGGCGATGTCGTCGATGGTCGACACGCCGTCGGCCGGGTTCTGCCCCGGAGGATGGTGAGCCCCGGCGGAGGGCACGCCCACCAAGAGGACGGCGAGTAGGGCGATGAACGTACGAAATGCGCGCATGGCGGTGTTGACCTCTGCTTCCCGGCCCGGGCTGGGCGTGTCGCTGCTTGCGGATCATTGCCCGCAGGCGAGGTCGGGTTCCGTACGCTGTTGCGGACGCGCGTCTGCGAGTGCGCGGGCCCGCTGATCCGGGCCGCGTGATGCTGGCCGCGCGTTGCGGTGGGGAGGAGCGGTGAGCGGTGGCTCAGCCCTCGCCGCTCATGTCGATGCACTCGAAGACCTGTACCTGACCGCCATGGTTGAGGTGGGGGTGGTCTTCGCAGGCCTTGGCGGCGGCATCGAGCGAATCGGCCGTGATGACGGTGTAGCCCGTAGCGGGAGCCTCGCCGAGCGGTCCGTCTTCGACGCCGTTGCCCTTGAGGTGCTTGGAGGCGCCGAACGGAGCGCCGCCGTCGCTGACCGCCGCTCCCATCTTCCCGTACCAGGCGCCCCACTCCGCCATCACCTGGTCCCGCTTCTCGGGATCCATCTCCATGCCCATGCCGCCGCTGTAGAGCACCATGTAGCTCGCCATTCGTGCCTCCCTTGGGCTCGGGTACTCGATCAACGCTAGGTGACCGAGCCGGGCCGATTCAACTGGGACGGCCCGGTTCCGGCCGTCGGTGAGCGTAGGTTGGTAGTGAGCCCGGTCGGGAGGTCGAATGCGCGTCGTGGGCAATCTCCTTTGGCTGATCCTCGGGGGGTTGGAGATGGCGCTCATCTACGCCATCGCCGGCCTCATCTCGTTCGTGTTCATCATCACGATCCCGTTCGGCGTGCAGGCGTTCAAGCTGGCGTCGTTTTCGCTCTGGCCGTTCGGCCGGGTCATGGTGCCTCGGCAGGGAGCCAGCCCGGGGATCGCCGCCATCGGCAACATCATCTGGCTGGTGTTCGGCGGAATCTGGCTCGCGATCGGGCATCTGGTGGCTGCGTTCTTCAACGCCATCCTCATCATCACGATCCCGTTCGCTGTGGCGCACCTCAAGCTGGCCGGCGCCGCGCTCACGCCTTTCGGACAGACGATCGTGTCGCACGAGACGGCCCGAGCCCAGGGGGCGGTACCGGCAGTGGAGGTGCCCCCGCTGAGGTACCCGCCATCGGCCTGAGCGGATCGCACCCGCTCCCATCTTCGCCATTGACAATCGTGCCTCGAGGCCTATGTTTGGCGATGACGATGTTCTGGTCGACACCGCGTCAACCCGGCATCGTGAGTCCCACGCAGTGGCGTGGCAGACACGCCCGGCCGTGGGTTCGGATGTTCAGGGTCTTGGCGGGAGCGCTGATCGCATGTGCGTCCCTCCCGACTCCCTCGGTCGCCGCCACGGTCAGTTTCCCCGAGATCTACTTGGCCGACCCCGTCGCCGGCTTCACCAAGCCCGTCGACATCGCGAACGCCGGCGACGGCTCAGGACGGGTGTTCGTGGTGGAACAGGGCGGCCTGGTGCGGATCGTGGCCGGGGGCGTTCCGCAGTCGGAGCCCTTCCTCGATCTGACCACCACAGTGGGGTGCGCCGGCCTGTTCAGCATCGCGTTCTCGCCGTCCTACGCCGTCAACGGTGAGTTCTATGTGGCCCACGAGGATGACGACTGCAGTCTGGTGGTGGCTCGCTACGGCGTGACTGCCGCCCCCGGCGTCGCCGACCCGGCCAGTCGTGAGGTCATCATCACCATTCCGATGGCCACCCCGGGGGCCGGGGGACACTCGGGTGCCGAGCTGGCGTTCAGCCCGATCGACGGATACCTGTACGTGAGTGTGGGCGACGGAAGCCACGGAGGCGACCCCGGAAACCTCGCCCAGAACCCGAACACCCTTCTTGGCAAGATCCTGCGCCTCGATGTCGATGCCGGCGGGCCCGACGCGTACGAGATCCCTTCATCGAACCCGTTCGTGGGCCTTCCCGACCACCGAGAAGAGATCTGGGCGCTCGGGTTGCGCAATCCGTGGCGCTTCTCCTTCGATCGTGTCAGTGGCGACCTCTACATCGGAGATGTCGGCGAGGACGAGTGGGAGGAGATCGATCATCAGCCGGCGACGAGCGGCGGGGGCGAGAACTACGGATGGCGGATCATGGAGGGTGGTTCCTGCTTCGAGGCGGCCGCCTGTGACCCGACGGGCCTCACGCTGCCGGTCGTCGAATACGACCACTCGCAGGGCTGTTCGGTGACCGGAGGACTGGTTGCGAGAAACGCGTCGCAGCCGGCTCTCGACGGCATCTACTTCTACGGCGACTATTGCACCGGGAGTCTCTGGGGATTGGTCTTCGAGGGCCAGACCTGGCAGCACGCGCTGGTGGACGACACCAACGCCGCCGTCGTCACGTTCGGCGACGATGAGGCCGGCGCAGTGTGGGTGGCGGATCACGCGGCGGGGATCATCTACCGGCTCACCGACGAGGTGCCGGATTCGATCGATCTGTCCGTGACCCAGTCGGACGTGCCGGACCCGGTGGCGGTCAACGAATCCGTCACCTACACGGTGACCGTCACGAATCCGAGCTCGACCGAGGCCCTGGATGTGGCGGTCGTCGACGAGCTGCCGCCTGATGACAAGTTCCAGTCGGTCACTCCGAGCCAGGGCGAGTGCACCAAGGTGGGAACCACCGTGACTTGCCGGCTCGGCATACTCGCCGCCAACAGCAGTGCCACCATCGACATCACCGTCAAGGCGCTTGCTGAGGGAATGATGACGAATACCGCCACGGTGAGCGGCAACGAGCCCGATCCGGATCCCTCCAACAACTCGTCAGCCGAGACGACGAATGTGGGTGAGGTCGGTGCCGACATGCACGTTGGCGATCTCGATGGGGTCACTCAGCCGCGCGGCCGCCGCTTAGAGGGCGTCGCCACCGCCACTGTGCACGACACGGCTGAGGGCGTCGTGGAAGGTGCCACGGTGTCGTTCAGCTACGCGGTCGGTCGGCGCACGCTGACGGCATCGTGCACGACGGACGCAGCGGGCCAGTGCTCGATCACGACGCGGATCTCGAACCGCAGCGGCGGCGTCACCGTGGAGGTGACCGGCGTCGCGCACGACACCCTCACCTACGACGGCGCCGCCAACCACGATCCCGACGGCGACAGCGACGGCACGACGATCTTCATCGGGATACCGGCGGCGAACCACGCGGGCTGACCAGGCGTCGCTCGATGGCGAGCCCCGTTCCCACCCCAGGGTGTTTGTTCACCAGCCCCGGTGTCGACTACGTCACGAGGACGATCTTGCCGGCGTAGCCCCCACGTTCCAGCATCTCGTGGGCGAGGGACGCCTCCAGCAACGGAATGCGAGCAGCGATCGCCGGCTGCAGTTGGTCGGCGGCCAAGAGTCCCAAGAGCTCGCCGAGGGTGGCGAGGTACCAGTCCCTCTCCTTGCCCAAGTCCTTCGCCGGCGGGGCGCTCTTGCCGTCTGGGATGAGCTTCATGGCGAAGCGGGTCAGCAGCGTCAATGGGATCGCCTTCAATCCGTGGCGGGCGGTGGCCGCCATCCCGAACCACACCAGACGACCACCCCGGCGGAGGGCACGATTCGACCGCCACATGTGCCGGGTACCCCCGATGGGGTCGAACACCACGTCGACGCCTTCGCCGGTTTCCTTGCGGATGCGCTCCACGAAGTCTTCGGCGCGGTAGTCGATGGGGATGGCGCCATACGAGGCCACGATCTCGTGGTTGTGCCGCGACGCGGTGCCGTACATCTCGAGCCCCACCAGCTTGCCGAGGTCGAGCAGTGCGGAGCCGACGCCACCGGCGGCGCCGTGGACGAGGATGCGCTCGCCGGGCTGCACCTTGGCGACTCGGTGCATCACCATGTGAGCGGTCAGGTAGTTGATCACCACGCACACCGCTTCAGCCGGATCGACGCCGTCGGGCACGGGAACCAGCTCCGTCGCCGGCATGCAGACATACTCGGAGTACCCGCCGTGACTTCTCAAGATCATGGCGCCGGCGACCAGCTGGCCGACCGACAAGTTGCTGACGCCCTCGCCGAGCACTTCGACGAGTCCGACGACGTCCTCCCCGGGGGTCAGCGGCATCTTCGGGAAGCCGGGAAACCGGCCCGAGGTGATCATCCTGTCGAACGCCGAGACGCCTGCGGCCAGAACGTGCAGCCTGACCTCGCCCGGTGCCGGATCGGGCACGTCCTCTTCGACGATCTGCAGCACCCCGGGCCCCCCGGGTCGTGTGGCCACGACGCGGTGGTTCTTCAGCGGTGCCCTGACGTCACTCATTGGGTCCCTCCCTCTTGGCTGCGTGGTGCGCACCCCGCCATCGTCGGCCGAAGCGATGCTGCGCGACCAGGGCCAGGCGACCGTTTCGGGTCGCTAGGAGTCCACTGTCACGTGCCGCCGACGTCGCCGGAATCCGGACGCGGCCGCATGAACATGTCGTCGCCGCCGGACCGGGTCTGCTCGTAGGCGTGGCCGGCCCTAAACACGAGGTCGTCGCGGTGCGTGCCGGCGACGATCTGCAACCCGATAGGGAGCCCCTGGGACGTCACCCCGCACGGCACCGTGAGCGCAGGCTGCTGGGACAGATTGAACGGCAGGGTGAACGGTGACCAGCTCTGCCAGCGCGGATGGGGCCAGCCGGGCGGCACCTCCCCGCCCGCCTCGAAGGCAGGGATCGGCATGGTGGGGGTGAGCAGCAGGTCGTAGTCGGACAACGTCGCGCCGAGCCGCACGGCCACCTCGACCCGGTCCTGGAAAGCCTTCACGTGCTGCAAGGCGCTCAACTCACGCCCGGCGGCGGCGATCTCGACGAGACCGGGATCGACCTCGTCGAGGCGGGTCGGGTCGAGCCGATCGACCACTGCGGCGGCCCCCGCGTACCACAGAGTCTCCCAGATGGCGGTCGGATCGCCGATGTCCGAGTCGGCGGCCTCGACCGAGGCTCCCAAGGCCTCGAACGTGTCGGCGGCGCCGGTGACCGCTGCCGCCACCTCAGGATCGACCTCGGCGAACCCCAGGGTGAGGCTGCACATCACACGGAGCCCGGTCAGATCACCGGCGCCGAGCGGTGCGACCGGCACGGTCGGCAACGCCGTCCAGTCGGCGGGATCGTGGACCGCCAGGGTCTCGTACAGCAGGTGGGCATCGGCGATCGTGCGCGCCATCGGTCCGGCGTGGCTCAGGGTGCCGAACGGGCTCATCGGGGCGTAGGGAACCCTGCCGAACGTCGGCTTGAGGCCCACTACGCCGCTGAAGGCGCCGGGGATCCGGATCGAGCCCCCGCCATCCGTGCCCAGGGCCAATGGTGCCATGCCGGCGGCGAGCGCCGCCGCACTGCCACCGCTCGATCCCCCCGGCGTCATGCCGAGGTTCCACGGGTTGCGGGTGACACCCGAGAGTGGGCTGTCGGTGATGCCCTTCCATCCGAACTCGGGTGTCGTCGTCTTGCCCATGAGCACGGCACCGGCCTCACGCAACCTGGCCACCGCCGGGGCGTCGTCGAGCCACGGCTGATCTGGATCGACGAGCCGGGAGCCGAGCCGAGTCGGCCAACCGCGAGTTCGAAACGTGTCCTTCACCGCAACGGGGACGCCATCGAGGGGACCCAGGTGCGCACCGGCGCGGTATCGGGCTGCCGATGCCTCAGCCTGCCTCAGCGTCTCGTCGACGTCGAGCAGACAGAACGCATTCACCGTGGCATCGACCTCGTCGATGCGCTCGAGCAACGCCTGTGTCGCCTCCACCGGACTCAGGTCGCCCGCCCGGTAGATCTCACCCAGTTCGACGGCGGTTGCGGTATGTACCAGACGATCCGTCATCCGGTCATTGTGGCCCATCGCACCGCGACCTCGCCCGCTGTGGCTGGGTAGGCTCCCTCGATCGTCCGACACCCGTCCCATAGGAGGCTCATGCCGTGAGCGGCCGCCAGATCAGCCATGCCGCGCACTACGGCGTCCTTCCAGTGAGTGCGAAGCGCAGAGAGCAGTCGCCGTTCGTCGAGCGCTGGCATTCGCCTGAGGTGGTCTACGCCCTCTACGCCAACCGACTCCACCCCGTCACCCTCGGCACCGATCCTCTCGAGGACTATTGGAAGCTGCGCAGAGGGGTGGCCCTCTATGACGTGCCGGAGCGACCGATCTCGATCCAGGGCCCGGACGCGGTCCGGTTGCTGGAGCGCGTGCTCACGCGGCCGGTTGCGTCGATTCGCAACGGGCGCGGGGTGTACGGTCTCGCCTGCTTCCCGGACGGGGGCGTCCTCATGGATGGCGTGCTCATCCGGCTTGCCTCCGATCACTTCTGGTACGTACAGGCAGATGGCGACATCGAGAACTGGATGGCGGCCCACGGCGTCGGCATGGACGTTGCGGTGACGGACCCGGGCTCCCGCGTGCTGCAGATTCAGGGGCCGAAGTCTCATGAGGTTTTGGCATCCGCATCGGGCGCTCCCATCCCCGATGACTTCGGATACTTCGCCGCCCGGATGTTCGACCTCGGAGGCCAGGAGGTCTTGGTGTCGAACTCCGGCTGGACCGGGGAGTTGGGAGTCGAGATCTACGGTCACGCAGGCTTGGATCACCTGGCGCTGTGGGATCACTTGATGGCCTGCGGTGAACCGTTCGGCATGACGTTGGCGGCCGGCGACTCGATGGGACCGCGTCGCATCGAAGCCGGCATCCTGGACAACCTCACCGACTTCGACCGCACGATGACACCGTTCGAGGCCGGACTCGGTCGGTTCGTGAACTTCGACAACACCGATTTCATCGGCCGTGAAGCGCTTCTCGACGCGCCGCAAGACCAGCTCTTGTGGGGCGTGCGATGTGAGGAAGGCGTCCCGGCCGTCGGCGACGACGTGTTCGTCGACGGGACCCTGGTCGGACACACCACCGTGGGGGAGTGGTCCCCGACGCTGGAAGAGGGGATCGGCTATGTCCGGTTCCGGGGGCCGATCGACGGCGGCTGGACAGGTCGCACGGTGACCGTGCGAGGCGACTTCACCGGGGTGATCGTGGCCTTGCCGTTCTTCGATCCCGAGAAGCGGCTGCCGAGGGGCCGGCAGCTCGACGAAGCGGATCCTGGCCGGATCTGAGCCCGAGGCCAATGGACATCGGCCCCTACCCGGCGCGCTCCCGTCGATGGATCATGGGAGGTGCGCTCGAGAGGAGGGCACGATGAAGGCCGCGGTCCACCATGTCTACGGACCTCCCGATGAGGTCGTCGCCCTGGGAGACGTCGCGATTCCGGTGCTCGACGAGGACGAGGTGCTGGTGCGGGTACACGCCGCCGGGGTCAACTGGGCGGACTGGTCGATGACGATGGGTGTGCCTCACCTCATGCGCCTCGGATACGGGCTCCGCCGTCCCCGCAGAGGTATTCGGGGCACCGACGTCGCCGGCACCGTGGAGAACACGGGTGAAGCCGTGGGTCGCTTCCAGCCCGGTGATGAGGTGTTCGGGTGGTGCACAGCGGCATTCGCCGAGTACGTCGTGGTTGCAGAAGACCAACTGCTTCCCAAGCCGTCCCGGACGAGCTTTGAGCAGGCCGCCGGGGTGCCGCTAGCGGGGGTGGTCGCGTTGCAGGCGATGCGGGACATCGCCCAGGTCAAGCCGGGCTACAGGGTCCTCATCATCGGCGCCTCCGGAGGCATCGGCACCTTCGCGCTCCAGATCGCCAAGTACTACGGGGCTGAGGTCACCGCGGTCTGTAGCACGCCGAACCTCGACCTGGTTCGCTCCCTTGGCGCCGACCACGTGGTGGACTACACCACCGAAGACATCACCCAGGGCGTGGACCGCTACGACGCCATCTTGGACATGGCCGACGTGCACTCGCTCGGAACGCGGCGCCGCATGCTGACCGACCACGGCACCCTCATTCCCAACAGCGGGGTGGGTGGGCCCGTGTTCGGCAGCGTCGGCCGCATCATCAAGGCGTGGCTCCTCTCGCCCTTCGTCAGCCAGAAGCTCCGGCCGTTCCTCTCGATCTCGAAGCTGGTGGATCTGGAGACCTTGGCGGAGCTGATCGAAGCCGGACGGATCGCCCCGATCGTCGGGAGAACCTACGCCCTCAGCGACGCCGGCGCCGCCATCGCCATGGCCGGTTCCGGCCATGCGCGGGGCAAGGTCGTCGTCACGGTGTAGCGGTCACGCCTCGGTGGAGGAGCGGGCGGCCGCGGTTCGTCTCACGCGCATGAAGATCGAGCCGAACCAGACCACCATCACGACCAAGGCGCCGCCGATCGCTGCAGTCCACGCGGCCGCAGTGGGCACGATGCATCCGCCACCGCCAAACGGGCCGTCGACGTGGCCGGCCTGATCTCCAAGCAGCACGTCGAGCCCCTGCCGATCGCCGCACGGGATCACCCGATCGCCGCCCAGCCAGAGAGCAATCATCACCGTGGCCAGCATGAGCACCACCACCACGATCATCTCGGTGGTCAATCGACGCAGATCGGGCATGGCGCCACCCTATGCGGCTTTCTGCGGTACGGCTGATCTGCCGGGGCTCGGTGATCAGGATTCGGCGTCGTCGGCGCGCAGCGTGCCCTCCGATGCGCGTACCAGCGCCGCTGCGAAAGGATGCAGCTCGGCGCGGAAGAGGTTATGCCGGACAAAGGGATCTTCCTCCATGAAACGCCGGGCGTCGTCGTCGGAGTCGGCCTCGAAGATGACGACGGCCGGGCCGGCTCCGTCGAGGCTGCGACCGGCGAGGATCACGACGCCCTCGAGAGTCGCCGTCCGCAACCGTTCGTAGTGGGCGGCACCGATGCGGCGGTCTTCGGGGGTCCACGCATTCGGGTCGGTCGCCAGCTCGGGACGGTCGCCGGGCAGGAAGCGGTAGAGGTACTGGGATCGCGGTGCGTCGGTCACGAGTGCGAGGCTACCGACTCGATCACGCTCGGCCGCCCGGTTCACGAAGCGCGAGCCGACCGGGCCTCGCGGATGTCGGTGGGCGTGAGTGGGCGAACCAGCCCGTTGGCGATGGCGAAGTGCGTGACTTCAGCGCGGGTCGACACGCCGCACTTCGTGTAGATCCGCTCGATGTGCGTGGTGGCCGTCTTCACGGCGATCCCGAGCACGTGGGCGACCTGCTTTGCCGACGCCCCGGTGGCGATCAGGACGAGCACCTCCAGCTCGCGCTCGGTGAGCCCGGCAGGCCCTCTCTGCCGGAGGGGACGGCCCCCGACGGCACCGAGCACGAGCTCCACCGCCGCAGGGTCGAGACGGCCGGCACGCGCATCCGCGCGTAGGCGTGCTGCCGCCTGGGCTCTCGAGGAGGCGGGGCGCGTCCCGTCCCGGTCGGCGAGCGCCTTGTAGGCTTCGCCGGCCGCAACGAGCTGGCCGTATGTGGGCGAGAAGTCGACGATCTCACAGGGTTCGCTGCCGACGACCCACGCATCGTGCCCTGGTGGGATGACGGCGGCGTCGCCGGGTCCGACCTCGATCTCGGAGCCGTCCTCCATGAGCAGATGGAGGTGCCCGGATACCACGTACATCTGGTGCATCGCCCGGCACAGATCGGTGCCGACGATCGGCTTGAGGTCGACCGACCAGCGCCAGCCGGGAGCCATCCGCTCGCGCATGATCGTGGCGTCTCCAACGGAGGCCATTGCGATCTCGGTGTTGCCCACGCGGTGTGCGTCGCCGCCCAGCGCTTCTCGCTGTGCCCGCATGGCAGCCATCTTGCCACTCCGGAACCGCAGTGGATACGGAGAATTCCGGATGTTTCGTTCACCCACCCAACGTACGTTTCCTGCCGAGAGGCCCGCCGACGGGCGGCGGGCAGGGTCCTAGGAGGGGCCATGAATATGAATGTGATCGAGGCGACGGCTGCCGCCTGGACCGACGATCCCGAGAAGGCGCGCAGCGTTCCGACGGTGACGGCACGCGCCGACGGCAGTCAAGCGGTCATCGAAGCGGGCACGTTCACCTGGCGGGCCGACCTCCCGGTGCCGCTCGGGGGCTCGAACGCGGCGCCGAGCCCTACTGCGCTCCTGCTCGGCGCCCTGGCTGGATGCGCCGTGGCGTTCGTGCGTGACGTGCTGGCTCCCCAGCTGGGGGTCACCGTGGACGGAGTCGAAGCCACCGTGCGCTGTGAGACCGATGCGCGCGGGCTACTCGGGCTCGGCGGCGTGGCACCTGACCTGCAAGCGTTGGAGCTCGACGTCGCGGTGTCGTCGCCCGAGGGCCAGGATGCGGTCGCGGCCATCGCAGACATCTGGTTGCAGCGTTGTCCGATCTACCTGGCGCTGATCAAGCCGACTGCGATCGACGTCAGCTTCCGCGCAGCCTGACCCGACGGCGGCCGCCCGGTCGCGCGTACCGGACGATCTGCGGCCGGGCGGCCATCCCGACCCGTGAGGGGTGTGTCGGAGATGGCGGCGAGGACCGAGTCAATCACCCCATTCCGGTAATTCATCGCCGAGCAGCTCCTCGACGCGACGCACCCGCGGTGCGAAGTACTCCTGCAAGCGGGCACGCAGCGCCGGGCTGAGGTCTGGTCGCCGCGCCGCCTGCCTCGTGTTCAGCCGATCGACCACGCGGCGCAGCGGGACGGGGAGACGCTTCGACCAACTGCGGATCCGCAGCGAGCGGAAGCCGACTTGGGGGTTCACCGCCCGGCCCAGGTTGGGAGGAACGAAGGTGTCGTCGACGCCGAGGAACCGACAGATCGATCGGTAGGTCGCTGCAGGATCCTTCACCATCCGCTCGAAGATGGACACGTGGAGCTGCTGGCGCCCGAAGAGCCGGTACACCCGTTCCAGGTGCACGTCGTAGGCGCTGTGGTAGAGGTAGACGACACCCGGGGCGTTCGGTCCGTGCTCGGCCAAGGCCGCCTCCTCTGTATCGAGTGCCGCTTCGAAGGTCCGAGTCTCCCGACCGCGAGCCTGCAGCAGGCCGTAGTGGGACCACGTCCGCTCGACCGGGTCACGTAGCGACGCCACCAGCCGTACCTTCGGGAGCACCTCCGCAATGCGGTGCATGGCACTGTCCCTGGCCAGGTAGTCGGCGGTGGCTTCCCCGAGCACCCGGGTAGAGCCGATCTGGGCGAACTGGGCCCGGTACCAGTCGATGCCCTCGTCGAAGCGTTCCGTGAAGAAGCCGAGCTCCTTCGGGACCATGCCGATCTCGGGATGGGCATCCAGGTAGCGGTACAGCGAGGTCGTGCCGGATCGCATGGCTCCTGCAACGAGGAAGTCGGGTAGGCGCCCGGCGTTGGGCTGGGTCACATGCCCACCAGGTCGCGGAACTCCGGCGTCGAGCTGCGCAGCTCGTCGAACGACCCCACCGCAACCACCTTCCCGTCGTACATCATGGCGATGCGGTCGGCGGCCCTGATCGGGGCGATTCGGTGCGACACGATCACGATGGTGAGGTCCCCCGAGAACTCTGCGAGTCCCTCGACCAGGGAGGCCTCGGTGGCGCCGTCCAGTGCCGAGGTTGCCTCGTCCAGGATCAAGAGGTCCGGGGACCGGTAGAGGCTCCTGGCGATGGCGATGCGTTGCCGTTCGCCCCCGGATACCAACTTGCCCGATTCCCCCACCAAGGTGTCGAGGCCGTCCGGGAGGCCCTCGAGCCACGGCCCGAGCTGGGCGAGCTTCAAGGCACGCGTCACCAGCTCGTCGTCTGCGTTGACCGCATCCCCGAACGCCACGTTGTCGCGCACCGTGGAGTCGAGCAACACGACCGTCTGGGATACGATGCCGACCTTCTGGTGCCAGCCCGGCGGTGGCGTGTCGATGCCGTCGATGAGGATTCGTCCCGAGTCGGGTTCGAGCAGACCGAGCACGACATCGACCAGGGTGCTCTTGCCCGATCCCGACCCGCCGGCGATGGCGAGCATCTCCCCACGCCGGATGGTGAGGTCGACTCCGTCCAGCGCCGGGCGCTCACCGGCCGGATACGTGAAGGAGATCTGCTCGAGCTCGATCTCACGTTCGAGCAGTGGGCCCAGATCCTCGGGTGCCAGCTCGTCCGGGGGAGCCTGGGGGATGGCCAAGTGGAGGTCGTCCCAGACGTTGCGGGCCGCCTGCTGTCCGAACCGCAGCTTGTTGACGCTCGCCACCATCTTGTTCACCGACGGCACGATGCGCAGTGCGGCATACCCGAAGGCCCCCAGCACCGGCACGAGGTCGTTGAAGGAGCTGCCCGTTTGGGCCAATCCGATGAGCACGAGGAGCCCGAGCACCACGATGGACTCGACCATGTTCGGGGGCAGTTGATCCAGCAGTGCCCGATCGCTGCGTAGCCTGGCGAGGTAGCTGCGATGGCGCCGGAACCGAGTGTCGAAGTAGTCCTCGGCCCGGTAGGCCTTGATGTCGCGGACGCTGTCGAACGAGTCGCGCACCGCCGCCAACATCAGTTGCGAGGTCTTCTCGCTCTTCCTGCCCAGCCGGCTCAACCGCGGCTGCACCACGGTCAGGACGAGGGCCAAACCCACAGCGAGCACACCGACGGCCGCCAGCGTCATGACCGGGGCGATACCGAGCAGGAGCACGAACAGCATGCCGGCGGTGAGACCGGCCGTGACGACGCTGATGGCCGGGTTGAGCGCCGAGTTGACCGTCACATCGACGCTCCACAGCACCGTACGCAGCGATTCGCTGGAACTCCGGGTCAGGTGGAAGCGATAAGGAGCCTGCAGGTAGCGGCGGTGCACCAGCGCCGACACGGTCGCTGCGGCGTTGTGCACCACCCGGGCCTGGGCATAGAGACTGAGAATCGAGAGCAGGCCCCGGGCGACGAACACGGCGCCGGCGACGAGGAGCAGCGGCACGAGGGTCGTCTCGAGTCCCAGGGGCAGCTCGATGACATCGGCCGGGCGGGGATCGGCTACGTGGTCCAGAACGCGGAATATGAGGAGCGCAGTCAGTGTCTCGGCCACGGCGACGGCGACACCCAGGAAGATGAGACCGACCCAACGGGCGCGCTGACCCGGCGGGATGAAGACCTGGTAGATCATCTTGAGTGTCTCGAGCATTCGTCACCCGAACGAGTCGTGGCACGATCGAGGATAGACCCCGGCGTCGTCGTGACTACGCGCGGTAGCCGAACCGGCTACAAGCCCACATCTTGCACGTGTCTACCATCTCACACGTGCTCGACAGGATCACCAAAGTAGCCGCCAAACGCGCCCGAACCCTCGCTGAACGACCGTTCCTGGTCGAGCCTCGGTTCGTGATCGTCGGAACGGGCCGGTCAGGCACGGGCTACATCGCCGCCCTGTTGCGGGCCGGTGGCATCAGGTGCGGACATGAGGGTTGGTGGAGCCCGCTCGACCGCAAGCGTCCTCGGCTGCAGGGCGACGCCTCGTGGTGCGCCACGTTCGAACTGGACGGCTACGGAGGCCGCATCTTCCATCAGGTCCGTGACCCGCTGGTGACCATGCGCTCGGTAGCGGCAGTCGAGGTGGCGCCGCACCGGCGCCGGAACGCGTGGTACCGGTACCGGACGCAATTCGTCGACTACACGGGCGATCCCATGATCGATGCCCTCCTCACCACCGAGCGCTGGCTCGTCAAAGCGGAAGCCATCGCCGAATGGACCTGGAGACTGGAGGATGTCGATACCGCACTCGTCAGCGAGATCGGCACGCGTGTCGGCTTGCCGATCGACGGCGCCGGGGTCGCAGCCGCGATCGCCTCGGCGCCTCGCAATGAGGCGTACTCGAAGAAGGAGGGTACGTTCGACTTCGGCTGGGACGACTTGCCGGACGGGCCCGAGAAGCACCGCATCGTGGAGATCGCTCGGCGATATGGCTACCTATAGGCCCGGTGGGCGGGCCGGCAACCGACGTGGGTGAGGAACGCGGGACGGCAGGGCCGGAGCGGCCCGACGTCACCCTCATCGTGCCCACCCACAACCGGCCCGATTACTTGGAGACGGCGCTGGATTCTGTGATCCGGCAGGACTGGGATTCGTGGGAGTGCGTCGTGGTGGACGACGGCAGCGACCCCCCGGCTCGGATCCCGGATGGCGAGCCACGGCTGCGGGTGATTCGCCATGATCGGCCTCTCGGACCGGCGGCGGCTCGCAACACGGGGATTCGCGCCGCTCGAGGCCGGTACATCGGATTCCTCGATGACGACGACCTCATCTCGCCGCGCCGCGTCCGTGATGCCATGGAAGCACTGCGTGCCCACCCGGACGTCAACTGTCACGTCGGAGCTCTTGTGCGTAGCGAGACACCCGAGGCCGTCGATGTGTCCCAGCCGGGTCCGGTCACCACCGAAGAGCGGATGCGGGCGCGAACGCCCAGCGTGGGCCAGCTCACCCTGCGGCGGGACATCGTCGAGGAGTTCGACACCGATCTTCGGGTGGGCGAAGACGTCGATTGGTGGGTGCGCGTCGAACCCGCCGTCGTACCGGTGATCTCGGCGACGATCACGTACGTGGTGCGCCTGCACGGCGGGGAGCGCCGAGGTGCGTCCGACGAGGCCCGCCTGGAGGCTCGGCTCAGGGCCTACCGGAAGAACGCAGCTGCGCTGCCGAAACGAGGTGCGGCAAAGGCCCGCCAGCAGGAGCGCGTTGCCTCTGCCGCCGTGGCGGCTGGTCGCGCCGGCCTGG
>JBFGCM010000051.1:0-27251 GCA_041581135.1 Acidimicrobiia bacterium | reverse complement strand
GGGATGGTGGACCTGGTCACCGTGGACGTGACCGACGACCAGGGCGTCGTACCGGTCTTCGTCGGCGGCGATGACGGCGACGGCATCCTCAACCCAGGCGAGATATGGGAGTACGAGGCCAGCGGCTTAGCCGAAGACCTCACCAACACCACCTTCGCCACCGAGGACGGCTGCAAGACGAACAGACCGCGGGCCGCGTACGTCAACATGGGGATCGCGGTGGGAACGAGCGCGGCGGGCGAGGTGGTCGACGACATCGACCCGTCGCACTACTGCAACCCGAGACTGCAGTTACCGCCGAGGATCGACAACGAGAAGCTGACCAACGGCAACCAGGCCGACGGCAGCTTCGATGCCGACGTACCGGTCATCGAGCCGGGAGACCCGGTGACCTGGACCTACGTGGTCACGAACACGGGCAACGTCGACTTCCCCGTGGTCGACGTCACCGATGACCAGGGCGTCGTCCCTGTGTTCGTCGGCGGCGACGACGGCGACGGCATCCTCAATCCGGGCGAGGTGTGGGAGTACGAAGCCAACGGAGTCGCCGAGGACCTCGCCACCACGAGCTTCAGCACCGAAGACGGCTGCGACGACGTCCCCAGGCCGGCATACGTCAACATGGGATCCGTCGTCGGGACCACCGGTACCGGCGTCTCTCGCACCGACGACGACCCGTCGCACTACTGCAACCCGCCGGAGAACCCGGACATCGACATCGAGAAGCTCACCAACGGCAACCAGGCCGACGGCAGCTTCGACGCCGACGTCCCTGACATCGCCCCCGGTGACCCGGTGACGTGGACGTATCTGGTCACCAACATCGGTGACACGGATCTCACCACCCTGAACGTCACCGACGACCAGGGTGTCGTGCCCGTGTTCGTCGGAGGCGACGACGGTGACGGGATACTCAACCCGGGTGAGACGTGGGAGTACGAGGCGAACGGAGTCGCCGAAGACCTCGACGTCACCGGCTTCACCACGGTTGACGGGTGCGATCAAGGCGATCCGCGTCCCGCCTACGAGAACATGGGCATCGCAGTGGGCACCACCGACAGCGGGACCTCGGTCACCGATGTCGATCCGTCCCACTACTGCGAGCCGCCGATCAACCCGGACATCGACATCGAGAAGTTCACGTTGGTGGTCCCGACGAGTGGCGCAGACGTCTGCGACACATTGGGCAACCCCGAGGGCTACACGTTCCAATATGTCGGTTTCAACGGCGGTGAGACATTCCAGGAGCCTGGCAAGGTGATCGTGAGCGGCGATCCTGGTGGCGCAACGCCGGTGCTGATCCGAGTCGACAACCAGGCCGACGTGGTCATCGACCTCGACGACTCGTTCGACATCTTCAACAAGGAGAAGGTTGTCGAGATCTATGACGCCACCGGAACGACGCTGTTGTCGGAGATCGAGTGGCACGACTCCTGCTCCCAGCCCATCGTGTTGGGCGCCCAGTACGGCAGCATCTTGCTCACTGGCTACAACGGTCAGGACGGAAGCGCGACGCTGCCGGTGCCTGAGACGGAGTTCGGTAGCGACGCCGACGCCCCGACCGGCCCGGAGGCCGAAGTGGGGGACACCATCCAGTGGACCTACTTCGTCACCAACCCGGGCGACGTGCAGCTGGCAAACATCATCGTGACCGACGACAACGGCACCGCCGGTGACGCCGGGGACGACTTCTCTCCGGCCCCGGTCCTGGACGGTGGGTTCAACGTCGGCGACACCGACATGGACGGGTTCCTGGACGTCGGCGAGGAATGGTTGTACCAGGCGTTCGGCGTGGCCTTCCCGGGCCAGTACGCCAACGTCAGCGACGTCGTCGGAACTCCGGTGAATGACGACGGCGACCCGATCGGTCCCGACGTCACCGACGAGGACCCGAGCCACTACATCGCCGTGTTCCCACCCGGGGACGTGTGTGACACGCTGAACAAGCCGCAGCGACTCACCATGGTCTACACGGGCGACAACGTTCTCGACCACACGCAGGATGCCGGGAAGGTCGTCGTGACCGGCGATCCGGCGTTCGAACCCGAGGTGAAGATCGTGGCGTCCAAGGATGAGCTCGGAGGAGGTGACGTCTACTTCGACGGGAACGTGTTGCTCGGCGACACCTTCGTCATCGACTCGATGTTGGTGAACGACGACGATCTGCCATCGACGACGCACGTGACGATCTACGACCTCAACGACAACGTGCTGTCGCAGATCGAGTTCCACACGTCGTGCTCGCAGCCGCTGAACCTGGGCAACCAGTTCGGCAGCATCCAACTGGTCGGCTTCGTCGACAAGGACGGCGGGAGCCCCGGCATCGTCTGATCGTGCGTAGACCGGAGTCGGCGGGGGCCTCCGGGCCCCCGCCGGCGCGCCGGTGTGACACGGTCGGGAATACCGATGAGTGGCATGCGTTACCATGGTCGGTGTTCACCATGGGGGTGAAACGGTATCGACTTTGAGGGTTGATGCGTCGGAAGCGAGCCGAGGTCTCCGGAGTCCTCGTTAAAGAGCCGGAACAACCAATAGGTGCCGAAGACAACTTCGCCCTGGCTGCATAACTAAATGCAACCTGTCCGCCCGGGGGGTTCCTGCCTCGCCGGAACCGGGCATCGCAATGCAGGATGCGCGGGTCGGGATTCCCGGACCGATCCGGTAAGACCAATTCGGGATAGGGCCGAGGGAAACTAGTCGACAGAGTCCCCCGGTTCCGAACGCTCGCTGTCGACTGCGCTCGGAGATGCCGGCGCTGACGCCTCAAAGGACCGGGGTTCGACTCCCCGCACCTCCACCGTGCTGGTCGCCTCCGGCGCGGCCGTTCGAGCCACGGAGGCTCGCTGACGCCCGTTGCGCTGATCGTTCGAGTCCGCCGTTGCCAAGTTCGGCTCGTCGCTCGCCGAACGCGACGGAAGGCCCGCCCCTCCGGGGCCGTTCGAGTCCGCCGCGGAACGGCCGGGACTGGGCGCCGTCCATGGCTCGGCCAGATGCGAGCCGAGGACCCGCGCGTCGACTATGTTCCGCAAGCCATGAACACCCACATCCCCAAAGGCCAAGTTGTCGACCCAATCACTATTCCCTTGTCGACTCAGGTCCTGAGCCCCTCACTCTCCATTACGCCGAATGAGTGGTACACCTCTGCCCGAATGGCCATACGCCAAGAACACCGCGCAATGGAAGCCAGGCTTCGGGGTACCAGGGAGGAGGATTTTGCCCCTTGGTTGGGTCTTGAATCAGACGAAGCCAAACTCGGCCTCGTGGCGGCTCGAGCTTGTGTCCATCACCTGTTGCTGATCCTCAAGGAGTTAGTCGGTGAAGATAACGCGAATGAAGTGCGCCCCCACCAGATCACGACCCATGTTCCGGATGATCCAGTTGCGTGGCGACAAGGCTTCATCGATCTCGCGGACTACCGAGGCGCGCTCCTGCATCATCGGCCCCAACCGATGTCGCCGGTTGAACACCCGCATTACCCAACCCACGTGTCGAGCCAAGATGCAACGTATCTACTCGAGCGGCTATCAGATGCGGTGGACATGGTCCTTGACCTGCTGACTCGAGTGATCGAATCGCCAGCTAAGGGCGTTCAGCGGTGGGCGGGTATGCAGGGCAGGCGGGCGGCGCTCATCCGCTTGAAGGATTTTCGGACCGATACGAGCACCCCGATCTAACCCGATCGCGTATACGTTTGCCCGGTCCCGTGTGGGGCGGCTGTGGATCGGGATAGTCGGACGGGCACCGCCGCAAATGCTGGAGGCGGAGGATGCGCAGCATTCTCCCGTTGGGGCCGTCTCGGCGACACTCCTTTCACATGGTCTCCACCGCCGGCCCGTCCACGCCCTCCAGCCAGGAGCTGGTTCAACCGCCGTTCCGCCTAGCCTCGACGCGTGACCAGCGATACCGCAGCCCCTCGATCCCTGGGCGGTGACTACTGGCGGTTCTGGACGGCCTCGGCGTTCTCCAACCTCGGAGACGGCATCCGGCTCGGTGCCTTGCCCCTTCTCGCCCTCGCCCTGACGGACGATGCTCGGCTCATCGGCGGGGTGGTCGCCGTCACCACGCTTCCCTGGTTCCTCTTCGGGCCGATCGGTGGTGTCATCGTCGATCGCGGCAATCGCCGCACGCTCATGGTGGCGGGACAGGTCGCTCGTGCGGCCCTGGTCGCTCTCCTCGTGGGCTTGATCGCAGCCGAGCAGGCCACCATCTGGTGGGTCTACGTCGTCGCCTTCGGCTTGGGCTGTGGCGAGATCATCGTCGACTCGTCGTCGCAGGCGGCGATCCCACAGCTGGTGCGTCCCGACCAGCTCGATCGCGCCAACGCTCATCTGATCGCCGCTGTCACCGTGCTGGACCAGGTGGCGGGTGTCACGCTCGGGGCCGTGCTGTTCAGCGTGAGCACCGGGCTCCCGTTCGTCGTGGACGCCGCCACCTTCGTCGTCGGTGCCGCCTTGCTGCTGGCGGTCCGGCGTCCGCTGCAGGGAGCGAGAACGGCGACCTCGAGTGTCCGAGCCGACATCGGCGAAGGGTTCCGGTTCCTCCTCGGGCACGAACTGTTGCGCGGCCTCACCGGAGCAGTAGCCATGACCAACCTCGCTGCTACGACCGCATCTGGTGTGTTCGTGATTCTCATCGTCGACGAGTTGCGTGCCGCCGAAGCCACCTATGGCGTTGTCCTCGGCGTCGGCGCCGTCGGGGGCATCGTCGGGTCGCTCATCGCAGGGCGGCTCGTGGATGTGGTTGGCCGAAGTCGGCTCCTACGCAGTCTTCCGGCGGCACTCGTCACCGGCTTCGTCACCAACGCGCTCGCCCCGGCAGCGTGGGTGGTGGGGATCAGCTTCTTCGTGGTCAGCTTCGCCATCGTCGTGTTCAACGTGCCTGGCCGGGCGCTGCGCCAAGCCGTCACTCCGGAACACCTCCTCGGCCGGGTAGTGGCGACCTTCCGCATGGTCGGAATGGGAGTGGTCCCGGTGGGGGCTTTCCTCGGCGGCGTGATCACCGAGGCGTCGAACGTCCGCGTCGCCAACTGGGCGGCGGCGGCTGGCATGCTCATCGCATGGGCACTGATGGTGAATGCGCTACGACATCTGCCGCCAGACGAAGAGCAGCAGCAACCCCGGTGAAACCGTCGATCGACGAATTGCGTCGGCGGGTGCAGATATCGACGACCACGTCGGTTCGACTTCGGACCACAGGATTCGCCAACCCTCCTCCCGCTGTCATACTGCACGGACATGGACGCCGACATCTCACCCTCGCCCGCGCCGACGGAGTCAATGCCTGCGGAGCCTGCGCCGTCGCCTCCATCACCGCCGCAGACGCGAGTCGGCCTCGTGGTGGGCCTCGCCCTGGCAGCATCGGTGGCCGGGCTGGTCATGGTCGCCATCGCTCTCAACTCGGCCAACGACACGATCGCCGAGTTGAACGAGTCGGTCGAGCTCCTCACCGAAGCAGTCACCGACTCCGGCGCGGCCGTCGATTCGCTCACGGATGACGTCGCTTCCGTGCAACAAGATGTGTCCGGGGTCCAGGAACAGATAGGCACGGTCCAGGACCGCCTCGCCACCATCGAGGCGCTCCGGTCTGACGCCCCCAGCTCGTCGGCGCCGTCGGCTACATCGCAGCCCGGCGAGGCCAACGCATTGCCGGCGACCATGCCGACCATCTCGGGGAGCGAGTACTACACCGGTGACCAGGTCACTTTCGGCGCCGACGACGGTGTTGCCCGCGTCTACCTCGTGTTCGCCCATTGGTGTCCCTACTGTCAGGCCGACCTGGAGTTCCTGACGGTCTGGTACCCGGAGAATCGAGACCGATTCCCCAACACCGAGCTGGTGACCATCAGCACGTTCCAGGACCCGTCGCGGGGCGACCACGACCTCCTGCTCGACGAGATCGCACTCGCAGCTCCGGTGCTGATGGATCCCGATGCGTCGATCAGCTTCAGCCTGGGCAACCAGGGATCGGTGCCGTACTGGGTGTTCGTGGGCAAGGACGGCACGGTCCTCGGCAACCACGGAGGCCTGCTCCAAGAGGGCCAGATCGACAGCATCTTCACCCAACTCGAAGAACTCGCCGCAGGCACGTGACCGCCGCCTAGCCTCCTCCGCCACGGAATCACCGACCGATTGGACGACACCGGTGAGCTCACGAACCGGCATCATGGCCGCCGTCACCGCCGTCGTCTTCTGGGCGACCGGCAACATCATCGTCCGCCTCATCGAGTTGGGCGGAGTGCAGCTCGCTTTCTGGCGGGTCCTCATCGGAGCCGCGCTGTACTGGATGGCCCTCACCCTCTCAGGGCGCCGCCTCACATGGGCACAGCTCAGGCTCTCGGCACCGGCCGGTGTCGCCATCAGCCTCGAACTCGCTGTGTTCTTCGTGGCGATCAAAGCAACCACGGTGGCCAACACGACCGTTATCGGAGCGCTCCAACCCATCGTGCTCCTCGCATTTGGCATCAGGCGGTTCGGGGAGCGCCTCACCGCCGGCCTGGCCGGCCTCGCCGTCATCGCCACCGCAGGTGTCGCGCTCGTCGTGTTCGGGTCGTCCACCCAGCCGATCTGGAGCCCGCGAGGCGACATCCTCGCCTTCGGG
Organism: Acidimicrobiia bacterium; assembly: GCA_041581135.1. Lineage (GTDB taxonomy): Bacteria > Actinomycetota > Acidimicrobiia > Spongiisociales > UBA5794 > JBFGCM01. The sequence goes on along the minus strand of JBFGCM010000051.1, from coordinate 20,654 downwards.
GCCATGCTGCTGTTCGCCGCCTACTACATGGCCGCCAAGTCGGCACGCCAGCACGTCCCCGCATTCGAATTCCAGACGCTCGTGTGGATCGTTGGCAGCGTCGTTCTTCTGCCGTTCGCCATGATCGACGCCGGAGGCCTCGTGGTGCCCGATACCGAGCACTGGCCGGGCATCGCGCTCCTGCTGCTGATCCCCGCCACCGGTCACCTGCTCATCAATTGGGCGCACTCTCGCGTGACCCTCTCGACGACGTCGTTACTGACGCTCGGGGTCCCGGTGCTGTCGACCATCGGTGCCGCCCTCGTCCTGGACGAGTCGATCGTGGGATGGCAGATCCCAGGTATTGCCATCGTGGTCGCGGCACTGGCCATCACCATTCGCCGCGAGGCCGGGTACCGGGCCGCCCACCGGAGGGACCGAGAATCCGGACTGCACGTCGAAGCGCAGAGCTGAGGTCAGCCCGCCCCCGGCAGGGCACGCAGTGCCGCCAGCCACGCCGCTCGCTCGTCAGCACCCAGCACCTCGTACGCCGGTGCCGCCACCTGATTGGTGCGCCGCTCCACCTCGTCGCGGAGCCGGCGCCCGGCCGCGGTCAGCTCGTCACCGTCGACCAGGCCACGCGCGGTGAGCGACGCCACGGTGTCGGGATCGGGCCGGCGGGGCGCCTCGCCCCGCCAGCGTGGGGTGAGCTGCACCATGTCCGCCGCGGTCAGCCCGTGGGCGGCCCAGGCCGCCGCATGGGCATCGTTGCGCAGGAGCCGCATCATCACGAGGCGGTGGGCCAGCAGGGCAGAGGGCTCGGCCGGCTCGCCCTTCCCGACCTGACTGGCCAAGAGCCCGTCGGCCACGAGGGGCGGCTGAGCCAGGATCCGGGCGGCGGGAAGTGACGCGGAGCCGACGTCGTGACCCTCCCACAGCTCTTGCGCTGCGTGATTACGCACCTCGATCAGAGCGCTGACGGCTTCGGCGAGCTCTGGGGCGGCCCGGAGGCGGTCACCGGCTGCGACGAGGAGTCCGCTCCCCTGCATCGTGTCGATCATCCGGTCGATGTCGTCGGGGACCGCATACCGAGAGCGCAGGTGGATCTGGCGGCGGGTGAGACCAGTCGTGAGCAGTGGTCCACCGATGTCCACCGACAGGAACAACGCGTCTCGTCCGATCTGGTCCGCAAACGTGGCGACCGTGTCGCCGCTCCGGGACCGGGCCACATCGAAGACCGAGAACACCAGGCGGTCGATCTCAGGAGCAGACGCCAGAGCCAGCGTCACACTGTCCATGTCTCAGGCGCGACGTCGCATGGCGCGTTGCATCTCACGGTCCTGCGTGCGCCGCTTGATGGTCTCCCGCTTGTCGATGGTCCTCTTGCCCTTGGCCAGGGCGAGTTCCACCTTGGCCAGCCCGTGGGTGAAGTACACCGACAGAGGAATGAGCGCCAGGCCTTGTTCGTTCATGCGGCCGACGAGCTTGCTGATCTCGCGCCGGTGCAGGAGCAGCTTGCGGCGCCGTTCCGGATCGTGTCCACCATCGCGGGCGTAGGCGTACGGGGCGATGTGCATGCTGTGCAGCCAGACCTCACCGTCGCGGACCACCGCGTACGCGTCCTTGAGCACCACTTGCCCCTCTCGCAGGCTCTTCACCTCCGAGCCGGTGAGCACGATGCCCGCTTCGTAGGTGTCGACCACGGAGAACTCGTGACGGGCTTTGCGGTTGGAGGCGACGACCTTCTTGCCGTCGCCGGATTTCCCTTGCTGCTGCTTCTTCTTCTTCGCCATCGTGCGCCCTGATCAGAGATACGGGGCGGGATCGACCGGCGCGCCGTTGATGCGCACCTCGAAGTGCAGATGTGGCCCGGTCGACAGGCCCGTACTGCCGACGTAACCGACCAGCTGACCCGCCGCCACCGATTGCCCGTTGGCAACGGCGATCGACGACTGGTGGGCGTACAACGTGACCATGCCACCACCATGGTCGACCATCACCGTGTTGCCGTATCCGCCCCGCGCCCCGGAGTAGATGACTACGCCATCGGCGCCCGAGACGATCGGGGTGCCGTAGCTCGCCCTCATGTCGACGCCCGTATGCAGGCGTTGGTACCCCAGGATGGGATGGAGCCGGTAGCCGAAACCGGACGTGATGGGACCGGGAACCGGGCGCACGAGTATCCCGGGCGCCGAGCCGCCCTCGCTCTGCCGTTCGGCGATGAGCTGCTCGATCTCGGCCTGCTCGGCCTCCAGCCCGTCGAGCTCTTCCCGGAAGAACTGCTCCTCGGCTTCGAGGCCGGCGAGGAGACTCGACTGCTCGGCGATGACGGCTTCGATCTGAGTGTGTTGCGCCTCGAGCTCGGCGACCAACACGTCCAGCTCCGCCTGGGCGGTTTGCAGCTCGGCCACCTGGAGCTCGACCTCGATCTCCTGCTCCTCGATGAGGGCTTGTTGACGCACCTCTTGGGACTCCAACGCCTCGAGCCGAGCGATGGATGCCTCGTCGCGGCTGGCGATGAGATCGAGGTAGGTGAGCGTCAGCACCACGTCGGAGATGGCTTCTGCCGTGAAGACGACGTCGGGAATGCTGGCCCCGGCGTTCATGTACATCTCTTTGGTCAGCTCTACGGTCGATGCACGCGTGGTCACCAGCTGCTGGCGGGTGTACGCGATGGCGTCGTAGTGGGCGCGGAGCTGGTCGCGCACCTGGTCGAGATGAAGCTGACGATCCTCGAGATCGGTGGTGACCAACAGGAGCTCGGCCTCCAGCCGGCCGAGCCCGGCGAGCAGCTCGTTGAGGTTGTCACGGCTGGCGACGATCGATGCGGCGACATCGGTCTGCGCCGCCTCAGACGCCTCGATGCGGGCGGCGGTGGCATCGATGCGGTCCTTGACCTCGGCGAGATCGCCTTCGAGATCGTGAGCAGCAACGGGAGCGATACCGGGCAACAGGGCGACGAAGGTGAACAGCACCATCGCGAGCGCCCATGTGCGTCGCATCAGGTCTTCAGTACCCGGTGGACGGCCAAGCTCAGGCCGCTGCCGATGAGTCCGACAGCGGCACCGAAACCGAGGATGACGAGGCTCCAACCGATCAAGAAGCCGGAGCCGACGTCGATGTCGATCCACTCGGGCAGCCCGGTCACCACATTGACGCCGAGCCAGTGGAGCCCGATCACGGTGCCGGCCGCCAACGCGGCACCGACCAACCCCTCGATGACGCCTTCCAGGATGAAAGGCGTGCGCACGAACCAGTTGCCCGCGCCCACCAGGCGCATGATGCCGATCTCTTCACGTCTGGCGTAGATCGCCATGTGGATGGTGTTGGCGATGAGGAGCGTGGCGGAGACGCCGAGCACGACGACCGCGACCACGAAGAAGAACTGCAGACCGTCGCGCAGTGCCACCATGTTGTCGATCGCCGGCCCCGCCGATGTCACCCGTTCGATCCCCACCTGATTACGCAGCCCCGCCTCGATGGTCTCGTACTCACCGGCCTCGACCGGCTTGATGCGGACCGAGGGGAGGACGATCGAAGGATCCTCCTCGAGGAAACGGATGGCGGCGGGGCGGTCCTTCAGCAGCCGCCGGGCCTCTTCCAGTGCTTCCGCCTTGGAGAAGTAGAACGCGTCTTCGACGGTCTCCCATTGCCTCACCGCCTCGACCAGTGCGTTCGAGTCCTCGAACGAGAGGTCGTCGCGTAGGAAGGCGACGATGCGTACACCCTCCGACCACTGATCTGTGTTGTTCTGCACGATCTTGCCGAAGACCAGCGTGCTGAGGGCAAGCACGAGAGCGATGAACACGGCGAGGATGGCGCCCATGACCACCAGCAGGTTGCGGCCGATGTTGCGGAAGGCCTCGGCGAGGACGTATTGAAGACGCACTCACGTACCCCCGTCCGTGCCGGTGTCGGCGCTCCCGGGTTCGGACGCGACGGGCTCCGGAACGATGCGCTCGGGCATCTCCTCGGTGGGCGGCTCCCGATCGGAGACGGTCACCTCGGCCGTGTCGCCGGCGGGCACAGGCGGCGCCGGTGCCAGTCGCCGACCTTCGTAGACGCCACGACTCTGGTCTCGGGTGACGCGACCGCGGTCCAGCTCCACGACTCGGCGCCGCATGGCATCGACGATGGCATGGTCATGCGTCGCCATCACGACGGTGGTGCCGGTGCGGTTGATGCGATCCAGGATGCGCATGATGCCCACCGACGTGCCCGGATCGAGGTTGCCGGTCGGCTCGTCCGCCAGCAGGATCAGCGGGCGGTTGACGAACGCACGGGCCACCGACACTCGCTGCTGCTCACCACCGGAGAGCTGGCGCGGATACCGGTCGGCCTTCGTCGACAGACCGACCAGCTTCAGCACCTGCGGCACCTGGGTGCGGACCACCTGGCGAGGTCGTCCGGTCACCTCCAGGGCGAAGGCCACGTTCTCGTAGACGGTCTTGTTGGGGAGCAGCTTGTAATCCTGGAAGACGGTGCCGATGGACCGCCGCAGGTGGGGCACCTTCCACGCCGGCATCTTGGAGGCGTGCTTGCCGGCCACGTGGATCTCGCCTGAGGTCGGACGCTCCTCGCGCATGATGAGACGGATCAGCGTCGACTTGCCGGACCCGGAGGGACCGACCAGGAAGACGAACTCGCCCTTCTGGACATCGAGGCTCACGTCCTTGACGGCCACCACGCCGCCGTCGTAGACCTTCGTGACGTTTTCCAGACGGATCATGCTCGGGTTGAAACCTTTCGGGGGGAGTGCGCAGTGGTCCGCACCCCCTCAGTTCGTTGGCCCCACTCCGCTGGCAACCGCCGCAGCCTACCAGTACCTCGGAACAGCGCCGACTACCCGTGGCCTGTTCGCAGTTGGTATCTACGAGCGGGATCTTGTCCTCAATGTGCCGCGTTGGTGCGGCGCCAGTGGAGGTACGCATCCACGAACGGATCGAGGTTGCCGTCCAGCACTCCGTCGACGTTCCCGACCTCCAGACCCGTGCGCAGGTCCTTGACCATCTGATAGGGCTGCAGCACGTAGGAGCGGAGCTGCTGACCCCACGAGGCGGAGGTCTGGTCGCCGCGGATCTCGTCGATCTCGTCCATCTGCTGCTGGCGGGCCAGCTCGGCCAGTCGGGCGGCCAGGATGGCCATGGCACGAGCCCGGTTCTGGATCTGGGAGCGTTCCGCCTGGCAGCTCACCACCACGCCGGTGGGGAGGTGCGTGATGCGCACGGCCGAGTCCGTCACGTTGACGTGCTGACCTCCTGCGCCCTGGGAGCGGAATGTCTCGATCCGAAGGTCGTCCGTGTTGATCTCGACCTCGGCGACCTCCACCTCGGGCACCACATCGACGGCGGCGAACGACGTGTGGCGCCGTGCCGCCGCATCGAAGGGGCTGATCCGCACCAGGCGGTGCACGCCCCGCTCGCCCTCGAGCACGCCATACGCATGCTCGCCCTGCACCGTGACGGTCGCCGACTTGATGCCGGCCTCCTCACCCGGGGACACCTCGTCGATCTCCACCTTGAACCCGCGATTCTCGAAGTAGCGGAGATACATCCGCAGCATCATCTCCGCCCAGTCCTGAGCGTCCACGCCACCGGCGCCGGCGTGAACCGAGAAGATCGCCGTCCGGTCGTCGTACTCACCGAAGAACAGCGACTCGCGCTCCAACTCGGCGAGCGTCTGCTCGGTCCCGGCCAGCTCGGCGGCGACCTCTTTCACCGACCCCGCGTCGTCCTCCTCGACCGCCAGCTCGAGCAACACCTCGGCGTCGTCGAGCTCGGCGGCCAGACCGTCGACATGCGCGATCACCCGTTCGTACCGGGCGAGCTTCCGCGTCACCTCGAGCGCTCGCTCTTGATCGTCCCAGAGATCCGGCGATGACGCCGCCTCCTTCAGCGCCTCCAGTTCGGCTGCCTTGCCTTCGACGTCAAAGGAACCTCCGGGCATCGGCCAAACGGGCGCGCAGGGATTCCAGGAGGGCTCTGGGGTCTTCGATCATGAGCGTGATGTTAGATGGGTGGGGAAACAGCTCAGGCCTGTCGACGCGGTGCGCTGCGACCCGCCAGACGAGCGCTCCGTGGCGATTCCACTCCGGGCGCAACGTGAGGTCTTCGGAGTCCGCACGTGGCGTACCGCTCCAGAGGCGAACCGGACTCGCGCCGCGTTTGAGCCAGATGCCAGATGCCAGACCGGACGAGGACCTCGGGTTCCTGGCGAGCACGAAGGCGCCAAGGAGGTCCGAACTCCGCCCTGGGTTTGCAGCCCCCGCTACGAGACCGGCCCGTCGTCACGTTCGGCGAAGAATGAGCCGAACTCGACCATGGTGAACCCATCCGATGCTGCCGGCAGCCCGAGCGAGCCTCCGTGGCTCGAACGGCCCCCGGAGGGGAGGCATGGTCCCGCCGGCGCGACGCGGGCTAACTCGTACGCCTGGCCCGAGACCTAGCCCGCGGCGGCTCCCGGCGCGCCGTGACACCTCTTGTATTTCTTGCCGGATCCACACGGGCAGGCCTCGTTGCGCCCGACCTTGCCCTTGTTGCGCGCTTGACGCTTCACGGTGGGGCCCGCTGAGGTCTGGAGCTGGATCACCGGCTTCGCCTCCTGCTTTTCGACCACCTGGGCCCGGTACACGTATTGGAGGCTCTCGAACTTCACCGAGTCGACCAGGGCGGCGAACATGTCGAACGCCTCCCGCTGGTACTCGGTGAGCGGATCGCGCTGGCCCATGGCGCGTAGCCCGATGCCGCCACGCAGATAGTCCATCTCGGCGAGGTGCTCTCGCCACTTGTTGTCGATCACCATGAGCACGAAGTGTCGCTCCACTTGGCGCATCGTCTCGGAGCCGATCTCCTGCTCACGATTGGCGTAGTAGGCGGCCGCCTCCTCGTCGAAAGCCTCGATCACCTCCTCGGCGCTCACCTCTGGATCGAAGCCCTGGCGGGTCAGCTCGGTCGGGTAGATCTGGCGAATCCGGCCGATGAAATCGTCCCAGTCCCAGTCGTGGGCATCGGCCGACTGCGCCGCCATGGCGCCGACTTCGGTCTCCATCACCTCGGTGCGCCACTCGGCGACCAGCCCGTCGGTGTCCCGCCCCTGCAGGATGCGGCTCCGCCACTTGTAGATGATGTCCCGCTGGGTGTTCATCACCTCGTCGTACTTGAGGACGTTCTTGCGCAGCTCGAAGTTCTGGCTCTCGACCTGGGTCTGGGCGCGCTCGATCGACTTCGTCACCATCTTGTGCTCGATGGGGACATCCTCCGGAATCTTGAGGCGCGTCATGATGGAAGCGACACGTTCGGACTGGAAACGCCGCATCAGATCGTCTTCGAGCGACAGGTAGAAGCGGGACTCCCCCGGGTCACCCTGCCGTCCCGAGCGACCGCGCAGCTGGTTGTCGATGCGGCGCGACTCGTGACGTTCGGTGCCCAGCACGTACAGGCCCCCAGCCTCCAGCACGGCGTCCCTGTCGTCGGCGACCTCGGCATCGTACTTGGTGGTGGCGTTGGCCAGCGCCTCGTCGTAACCCTCGTCGTCGGGCTCGAGGCCCTGGCGCTTCATCTCCATCTCTGCCATGGCCTCGGGGTTGCCGCCGAGGCGGATGTCCACGCCGCGGCCCGCCATGTTGGTGGCAACGGTGACGGCGCCCGGACGACCGGCCTGTGCCACGATCTGAGCCTCGCGCTCGTGGTGCTTGGCGTTGAGCACCTCGTGGGGAATGCCTCTCCGCTTGAGGGCGTTCGACAGCAGCTCGGATTTCTCGATGGACACGGTGCCCACCAGCACCGGCTGGCCCTTCTCGTGGCGACCCACGATGTCACCGACCACCGCGTCGTACTTTGCCGGCTCGTTGAGGTACACGAGATCGGCCTCGTCGGCTCTGGCGATGGGGCGGTTGGTGGGAACGACGATGACGTCGAGGCCGTAGATCTGGTTGAACTCGGCTTCCTCCGTCTTGGCCGTGCCGGTCATGCCGGCCAGCTTTTCGTAGAGGCGGAAGTAGTTCTGGAGGGTGATGGTGGCCAGCGTCTGGTTCTCTTCCTTGATCTTGACGCCCTCTTTGGCCTCGATGGCCTGGTGCAGGCCCTCGGAGTAGCGCCGCCCGTCCAACACGCGTCCGGTGAATTCGTCGACGATCTTCACGTCGCCATCGGCAACCAAGTACTCGACGTCGCGATGGAAGAGCGCCTTTGCTTTCAAGGCCGCCTCGAGGTGATGGACGAGGTCGATGTTGGCGTGGTCGTACATGTTCTCGATCCCGAGCAGCTGCTCCACCTTCGCGACGCCGGCCTCGGTGGTGATCACCTGGCGCTTGGCCTCGTCGACCTCGTAGTGGCTGTCGGGGTGCAGCCGCTCTGCGATGCGGGCGAACTCGCGGTACCACTTGCCGGAGTCACCGACCCGGCCACTGATGATGAGCGGGGTGCGGGCTTCGTCCACCAGAATCGAGTCGACCTCATCCACGATGGCGTAGCTGTGGCCCCGCTGCACCATGTCCCCGGGACGCATGGCCATGTTGTCCCGGAGGTAGTCGAAACCGAACTCGTTGTTGGTTCCGTATGTGACATCGGCCGCGTACGCCGGTTTGCGTTCCGCCGGCGTCATCGCAGCCTGGATGAGCCCGACGTCCAAGCCGAGGAACTGGTGGATCTTGCCCATCCAGTTGGCGTCACGATGGGCGAGGTAGTCATTGACGGTGACGATGTGCACGCCGTCGCCGCCGAGCCCGTTGAGGTAGGTGGGCATGGTGGCCACGAGCGTCTTGCCCTCACCGGTGCGCATCTCGGAGATCATTCCCCGGTGCAACGTGGCCGCTCCCAGCACCTGGACGTCGTAGGGCCGCTGACCAAGGACGCGCTGGGCCGCCTCGCGAACGACGGCGAAGGCCTCGGATTCGACGTCGTCGAGGGTCTCGCCGGCAGCCAGGCGTTGACGGAACTCCGCAGTCTTGGCGGCCAGCTCGGTATCGGTGAGCTGACGAACGCCGTCCTCGAGCTCGTTGACCCGGGCGACGACTGCGAGGAGCTCCTTCATTCGCTTGCCCTCGCCGGCGCGGAGCATTCGGGTGAGGAAGGACATCAGGTGTACCTCGTGTCTGGCGACATACTAGGTGGTGCACCGTCGTAGGAATCGGGCGCACTCGCCCGGACGGTGGCGGTTCTCACAGTGTGACGAAGTCGGCCACCCGTTCCAAGAGGGACGCCGGATCCACACCGGCTCGATCGGGCAGGAGCTGGTCCACGATGTCCTCCGGGACGAACGGGAACGGCTCGGGCTCGGACACGAGCCGCCCGTCGCGCCCCTTGACCACGACCCCTTGCAGCTCACCGGCCAGTTCCTCGTGATGAGTGACCATCACCACCTCCCCGGTGTGGAGCTGCAGCAGCGAACCCGGGGGATAGACACCCATCATCTTGATGAAGGCGCGCACCATGTCGGGGTCGTATGCCTTGCCGGCGCCGTTGAGCAGCACGTTGAGGGCCCGGTTGGGTGTCTCTGCCCGACGGTACGAACGCCGGGTGGTGACCGCGTCGTACGTATCGGCCACCGAGACCAGCCGGCTGAACGGGTGGGGACGTTCCCCACCGAAGATGGCCGGGTAGCCCTTCCCGTCGAAGCGGGAGTGGTGCTCGAAGGCGATGGCGGCGGCGATCTCGTGGCCGGGGCCTGCTGCGGCGAGAATGGCTTGGGCGCCCTCCTGTGGGTGCAGCTTGACCTCGGCCCACTGCTCGGGGTCGAGGCGCCCGGGATGCTGCAGGACCGACGCCGAGACAGCGACCTTGCCGATGTCGTGCAACAGCGACCCCACGCCGATGGGCAGCAGCTCGATACGGTCGAGCCCGATGAGGCGTCCCATCGCCAGCGCCATGATGCAGGTGTTGACGCTGTGGAAGAAGGTGTATTCATCGTGGCTCTTCACCGTCGAGAGGAGCAGGGCGGCGCCGGAGTTGGTCAGGCTGTACTCGAGGAGGTTCTCGACCGCCTTGGCGACACCGTTCAGCTCGAATCCGCCGTCGCCCGACATGGCTGACGCCACGGAGCGCAGCGCGTCCACTGCGCCCGAGTAGGACGAGCGGAGCTTCATGAGGTTGGAGATCTCGAGATCTGCGGTGGCCAGGGCACGCTCGTTGAGCCGGATCGTGCCGTCGGCGGGCAGATCATCGGACATGCCGGCCACGAAGGAACCCAGATCGAACACGTCGGGCCCCGATACCGGGCTGAGAAGCGTCAACGACTCCACGCCACGCTCTTGCATCTGGAGGAACAGGCTGTGGTATTCGAGCGACGTGTGTGGCAAAAGCGCTCGGTTCAGGTAGAACGCATCCTCGTACAACGTGATGACGACCTCTCCTGCCGGCCCGGTGAGTTCCTCAGCCGCGTCCTCGGCGATGGTGATGGCCGCCTGGGTTTGCGGATGGCCCTGCGGGTAGAGCTCCACCTGCTTGGTGACACGGCGCAACGCCTTGAGGAACTGCCTCACCTCGAATTCCATCAGGCCGGTCCTTTCTCGAGCGCGAGGCGTGCCGCGTCCCGAACCGAACGCGCCGAGCCCGCAACGACGAACTTCTTCTTCGCCAGCGATCCCAATGCGGCACGAGCTGAGCTGCCACCGCGCTCCCCGAGCATCTCGATGACCTGTACCCGCTCCTCTGCGGGCACGGAATCGTTGTTGGCCGCGGCGATCAGCGCTTCGCCGACGCCGTCGTAGGTGCTCGTCTTGAGCAGGCCGATGGCGGTCTGGCGGACTCGCTCATGACGGTCGGTGAGGGCGCCGGCGAGCATCTCGGCCGATGCCCGACCCAGGAGCGGGACGAGGGCTCGGATGGACTCGATCCGAACCCGGTGGTCGTTGTGGTTCAGCAGACCGCGCAGTGCGGCCACCGTCTGGGGCCGGCCCGTCTTGCCCAGGCAGATTGCGAGGTTCCGCACGACGAACCACCGCGGGTCGTCGAGGTGATCGATGATGAGCTGTGGCCGGGTGCGTGCGGTCGCGGCGAGCATGTCGATGAGCGTGCGCCGCGCCGCTGCGTTCTCCTCGTTGGCGAGCTGTTCGACCAAGCGCGGTACGAGCAACGCTCCGAAGGCATCGAGCACCGCCGCCACGGTATCAGTCGCCGCCCCTGCGCCGACGGCATCCACGAGACCACTGAGCAGATCCGGGGTGAGAATCTTGTCGAGGGCTTCATCGACCTGCGGTTGGCGGTCGGGGGAGTACGGCGGATCGGTCAGGGCGGCTTGCAGTAGCTGACTACCGGCCTCGAAATCCGACTCTCGCAGGGCTCGGGCCACTCGCCCGGCCCAGATGCGCGCCACCCGCAGGAAGCGGTGGTGACGGTCCTCCACGGCGAACAGCGATCGCAGCACCTTCGTACTCACGTCGAGGTCCGACGGGCGCGACGCGAACTCGGCGCGGAGGTTCACGAACGCTTCCGACGACGGGCCATGGCCATGCGTGGCGCTGAGCAGGGCCTCTACCCGCTGCTCGACAACGACTCTCGCCTCCTTCACGTCGTCGGCGGACTGCAGCATCGGCAGCAGCTCTTCGGGACGGGAGTCGACGGTGTCGGTAGCCACCCGGGCGTAATCCAGGAGCATGGCGAAGGCCGCCGGGGGCAGCTTGGGCGCGATCTCGGCCAGATCATGGCCACTGAACTGGTCCAGCAGCATGGTGTTGGCGGGGTCGTCGCGCTCTTGCAGTAGCTCCTCGAGAATCTCCACTTGCGCCTCCTCGTCGAGGAAGAAGAAGGCGTCGACGAAGCCCTTGACCATGGCCTCCTTCTCGTCGAGGTCATCGGCCCCCAGGAGCTCGGTAGCGGTCTGATACCGGATGACGTACTCCTCGCTGATCTCCTCCGGAGTGGTGGCGCTCTCGATGAGGGTTTCGGCGAGGTGACGGGAATCGTTCTCCATGACCTTGGCGTGACCGAACTCATCATTCGCTGTCTCTCGTGGCTCGTCCTCGTCTTCGTCGAAGTCGTCGAGCAGACCGCGCTGACGGGTGGCCACAGATCGGACATCGGCTTCGAGGAGCATCGAGAGGATCCCGCCACGTTGGCGTACCTCGTTGTCGTCCATGCCGAGAATGGTGAAGAACTCGACGAGGTCGTCTGAAGAGGGAGGACGTGCCAACCGCAAGGCTTCGACTTCGTGAATGAACAGTCGCTTGGCGAGCCGCTCCGTACCGTCGTTGGCGATGTCGAGCTCCTCGCCGGCATGGGTGAAGCCACCGGTGCCGATCTCGAACGTGATCTTGCCGTGTTCGCCGAGCTCCACCAAGGTCTCGAGCGCTCGTCGGAACGCCAGCTGTTGGGTGGGGTTCGGATACAGGGCGTAGGCGTTGAAGGCGGAGCCGAATGCGCTGAGTACACGCCCTGATCGCGATTCCTCCCGACCGAAGGTGCGGGACCGGTCCATCAGTTCAGGGAGATGAGGTTCTCCCGCACCGCGTACAGGACGGCTTCGTTACGTGAGTGCAAGCCGAGCTTGTCGAGGATGTTGCGGATGTGATTCTTGACCGTGTTCTCGGAGATGTACAGCTTGTCGCCGATCTGCTTGCTGGTGAGCCCGTCGGCGACATGACCCAGGACCTCGATCTCGCGTCCTGTGAGTGCCGGCTTCCGAGACTGGACCAGTTCCTGATGGCGCAGCAGCTGCCGGCAGACGTCGAACAGCTTGCCGGCCATGGTCGGCGAGATGGCCGCTCCGCCGTCGGCAACCTGCCTGATGGAATCGACGAGTGCAGGGAACGGCGTGTCCTTGACCACGTAGCCGCGCACCCCGGCGCGAACACCGACGACCAGATCCTCCTCGGAGTCGGACCCGGTCAGCAGCACGATGTGGCTGTTGGGTGCCACGGCGTGGATCTTCTCCACCACTTCGAGGCCCGACAGCCCCGGCATGAGCACGTCCAGCAGGACGAGGTCAGGACTGAGACTCTCTGCGGCGGCAACGGCGCTCTCGCCGCTGTCCGCCTCGCCGACCACGTCGAACCCGGCCTCGGTGAGCGCTGCCACCAGGCCGGCCCTGAAGAGGGGCACATCGTCGACAACAAGGAGTCTGGTCATTCGGGTTCTATCAATCCAAGGGATCCATCGCGGCGGTTGTACAGCACACAGTGATCGCCGGTCTCTGCGTTCATGAAGAAGAAGAAGCTGTGGCCCAGCATCTCCATCTGTAACGCTGCCTCCTCCGGCATCATCGGCTTCACTGCAAAACGCTTGACCCGCACGATCTGCGGTCCAGCGTCTTCCATGTCTTCATCGTCAGCCTCCACCTCGGCATTGAGTTGTTTGTGGCTAGACACTCTGGAACGCTGGATGAGACGCGTCTTCAGCCTCCGGAGCTGGCGCTCGAACTTGTCCATGGCGCTGTCGAGCGCGCTTCGATCGTCGGCGGCGGATGCCTCCACACGAACGGTGTGCCCGGCGACATGACTGGTGATCTCCGCCGACCAGCGACCATTGGAATTGCGCGGATTCTGGTGCTCCGTGAGTTCTATGTCGGCGCTTCCACCGGTGTCGAAGATGCGCCCCGCATGAGTCACACGATCCTCTGCCAATTGCTTGATCGCATCACTCACCTGGCTGTTCTTGCCATGCACGCGAACGTCCACTGCACCTCCTGATTCTTCGGGGCACGATCGTGCCAATACAACGGCCCGAGCAGTACCTGTGTTGAGGACATCTCCAAAGGGGCCCGCACCGGTCCGCCTCGTCGGCGCTGTGCGACTGGCGTGCTCCCGGTGATGTCCGGCGGCGTTCCCGCCACTCGTGCTCCTCGCATCTGGCCAGTACTTGGGGCCTCTCAAGGCACTTTACCGGCCGCAACCGCAGCAATGACCCGCCCGGGCCCGTGCCCCAGGGCCTCCGCCGCCGCAGCCGCGGTCGCTCCGGTGGTGACCACGTCATCCACCAGAATGGTCGGTGCTCCCGCATCTCGGAGGAGTCGGAACCGGGGAACCGAGCTGGCCCGTCCGCTGCGGGGCTTCCCCGCATGCCGGGGCCACCACGGCGCCGGTTGCAGCACGTCCCGCACCGGCCACCCGAGCAGAAGCCCGAGCCGCTGCGCCAGCTCCACGGCCGGATCGATCCCGAAGCGAGCCCGCCGCAGCAGAGCCCGTGGCACGGGGACGAGGACACCGGGCGTGGGCTCGATGACCGCCGCCATCAGCGCCGCCCGCGGCCGAGCGGCGCCCACCTCACCCTGATACTTGAGCCGGTGGACCAGTGCCCGAGCGACCCCGTCGTGGTGACCACCGGCTCGAACCAGCAAGCCCCCTTCGGTCCTGAACTCCGGCACCCGCCGGACCGACCCGGCACACGCCGCACACAGCCCGGCCACGCGCTCGGAACGGCGCATCCGATGACTACCGCACGCCACACACCACCACACGGGGCCCACGGTATCGGGGGCCTGGGACACGACCCGTCAGGGTATGGGTGGCGGCTCCTCGGGTGGAGGCAGCCGATGGCGCCGTTCTACGTACCAGTGCACGCGCCAGGCCTGGAAGGCGGCGGCGATGCCGATGGCGGTGGCGACGCCGAGCAACGTCCCGGCCACCACGTCCGTCAGCCAATGTGCGCGTAGGTAGGTGCGACTGAGCGCCATGAAGAACGCAATCGTGCCGGCGAGGATCTCCCACTCCCGGCGATGCGGACCCGCCCGAATGAGCACGATGACCACGGCGATCGCGGTCACCGCCGTTGCGCTGGCGTGGCCCGACGGGAATGCGGCATTGGTCGTCTCGACCAGAGCCATGGGCGGGCGGGCCCGCCCATAGAGGGGCTTGAGGATGCCCACTGCGACATCGACGAGCAGCACCGCGGAGACGAAGCTGCCGAAGGCGACCCACCGGCGCCGATGGGCCAGCCACCCGGCAACGCCGATGCGGACCGGCGCCGTGACCCAGGCCCCCCCGATGAGATCGAGGGGGTTGGTGATCGACACCAACCATCCGACCTCGGCGGCGACCATCGTCTCGAACCACCAGTCGTCGATGCGTTGGAAGAATCGTGAGCCCGGTCCTGTCGCCATGGCGACGAACATGCCGGCGGCGACCAGGTACAAGACGGCCGATGCGACAACTGCCGCCGTATGGGAGCTGAGGAGGCCCGGACCATGCCACGTGCGCCGCTCCACCCTGATGCGCTCGTTCATGATGCGTCTCCCGCCACCTGCTCGGCGTACGGCGTGACCGGTTCCAGCCCCAGGGTGTCTGCAACGGCGGCCGGCAGCTCGCTGAGATCCTCACCCTCCGCATGGAACATGTACTCGACGCAGCCACCTTCGAACAGGTAGTGCCAGGTACCCGCATAGGTGTCGTCGTCGATCGCGACGTCCACGAAGAGCCGGGTGCCGGGCTCGTCGCTCGGCACCTCGTCTCCGGCAGGGGCACACTCCGGCTCCAATGACACGGTGACGAATCGGGCACCCACCCGATCGGAATCGAGCGTGAACACCGCTTCTTCCCGCTCCACGATGAAGGACGAGAACGACCAGCCGGTGGGGAGATCCTCGACACATGGCAGCCGCGTCGCTGTGTCCACCGACTGTGCCTGCACGAACAACGCGCTCCCGTTCTGATTCTCGAATCCTGAGCCACAGCTGGGTACGCCGACGCCCAGCAATCTACCGCCGCAGGCCGAGGCGAGGACTGCCAGCGTCACGATCCAGCCTCTCACAGGATGCCACCCCCCTGGACGTTGCGGAGAATCAGCCACGCAACCACCAGACCGACCACCAGCAACCGGGCCGCGAGCGCCAGCCGACGAGGACTCCAACGTTGGATCGCGATCGACTCTCGGTAAGGCGCCAGCGCCCGAAACTCAGCGGCGACATCGATGCCGTCTCGTTGCTGCCGCTCGCGCAGGGCGCGGCGCAGCTGGGATGGGATCGTCACCCCACGGCTGGCCGCGAACGCCTCGGCGATGTCGTCCGGGGAGAAGTGGTGCACTGCGTGGGCGTACACCTCTTGCGGGCGCCGTTTCAGCCCCAGCACGAGCATCATGTTGGCCAGGTCCACTGCCTGACGCCACGGGCTGGGACGCACTGTGGCAAACGCCACGTCGATGAGCACCACTTGCTCGCCTTGGACCATGAGGTTGGACGGCTTGATGTCCCGGTGCGCCAGCCCGCAGTACCACAGCTTTCGCACCAAGGCCAAGGCGTTGTGCATGACGACATCGGTGATGTCGGCCTCGCCCAGCTCCACCGCTCTCTGGCAGAACTCCATCAGGATCAGGTACTCCCGCTCGGGTGCAATCTCCACGAGCCCATGCGGCTCTGGTACTCGCACACCCTCGTCACGCGACAGCCGCAACACGTAGTCCTCGTACTCGACGAGGCGCCGAACGGAGCTGAACTCGACCTCGTCCTCGAGAGCGCCGTAGAGCACCATTCGCGCCGCCTTGTACCAACGGTCCGAGCGCAGGTGCCCGCGGGTGTAGAGCTTGCCGAACAACACGGCCTCCCCCGCTCCGGTGAGCTTCAACGGTGTCGAGCCGGCCGAGCCCTCCAGCGCAGTCGGCCTCACCTCCTCGATCTCGAGCCCGAGCTGGTCGCGCACGGCCTGCTTGATGGCGTCACCGCGCGGACCGGCGACGTCGACGTGTGCTGCGCTGGCCCTCCGGTAGGTCACCGGGTAGACGGTCTCGGGCCGGTACCAGCGAAAGGCGACCACGGTGACTGCCACCGCGAATGCCGCTCCCACCAGCACATCTGTGGGATGGTCGACCCCCAGGTAGAGGCGCGAGATACCCAGGAGCACCACGGCTGCGGTGGCAGCTCTCCAGTACCGGCGCCGCCAGGCGCCAGCCGGAATCAGCGTGAGCCCGACGATCGCCAGCGTCACCGCCAGCGAAGCAACCGGCCCGGACGGATGGGCGAAGCCGTCCCACTCCCCGATGATGTCGACGAACGGGCGAGGGCGACCCACCACCCGGCCGACCGTGGCGACCGACACCTCCACCGTGATCAGTACGCCGAGAGCGATCAGCAGCGAGCGCCAGCGGCGGAACCCGACGAGGACCACCAACGTCACCCACCGCAGCGTTCGCGTCAACCACTCGGAGCCCAAGGCGTGGATGGCGTTCATCACCGATGTCGCCGCATCCGAGCGGAGATCCACCACCCATCGGACCACGGCCTCGTCCCGCTCGTTCCACCAGTCTGCCGTGCCCTCCACCCAGATGACGGTGATCCACACGCCGACCACGAGGATGGCCGTGACGAGCCAGGCGCGCCCAGCGGTGTCCAGGGTTCCCGGCAGAGGGGGCTGCTCGCCGGATGGGCGCCGCCTCCGCCCCGCCACGGTGAATCCCCCGACGCGGAGGACCCTGCGGGAGCTGACCCCGGCGAGCTCCGGCTCGAACTCCGTCCGTTCCCGATGCAACTCGGTCATGAACCTCCCGGGCCGAGCCTACAAGTGTTGCGACCGGCACCATGCTGACAGACGTGCCGAGGCCGGGGCGCCGGTAGAGTTCGCCGCCAGAGACCCGAGAGGGGGACCGTGGCAGAGCGCTCAACGCTGAAGCGCGTACTCCAGGCGGCGTTCTCCACCTTCATCGTCGTAGGCATCTTCGTCGGGGTGCTTCCCCGCATCGCCAGCTACGGCGAGGTCTGGGATGCCATCGCCGCCATGACCTGGCCCGAGACCCTCGGTCTGCTGGCAGTGACGCTGTGGAACCTGGTCACCTACTGGTTCGTGCTGGTTGCGGTGCTCCCCGGCCTGACCTATCCCAAGGCGGCGATCGCCAACCAGGCATCGACCGCCATCGCCAACACGTTGCCCGGCGGAGGTGCCTTGGGGGTCGGGGTGAGCTACGCCATGTACTCGTCCTGGGGATTCGGCACCTCCGAGATCGCTCTCTCCGTGCTGGTGTCGGGTGTGTTCAACAACTTCGTCAAGCTCGGCATGCCGGTAGTGGCGTTGGCGATCCTGGCCGTCGCCGGAGATGCCAATGCCGCGCTGGTGTCCGCCGCTGCCATCGGCGTGGCGGTCCTGCTGGCCGCCATCGTGCTCTACGGGCTCATGCTCTACAGCGAACAGCTGGCCCGGGCCATCGGCTCCGGGCTCGGCAGGGTGGTGAGTCGGGTACGGGCGTTGTTCCGCCGGCCCGCCGTGGAAACGTGGGGAGAAGCAGCCG
Organism: Acidimicrobiia bacterium; assembly: GCA_041581135.1. Taxonomy (GTDB): domain Bacteria; phylum Actinomycetota; class Acidimicrobiia; order Spongiisociales; family UBA5794; genus JBFGCM01. Next base: position 2,535 of record JBFGCM010000051.1, on the reverse strand, counting down.
CCAGATTCCGTCGCCAGACCATCGGTCTGCTGCGGGAGCGCTGGCTGTGGATCACGGTTGCCTCGATGGTGAGCCACGGATCGTTGTTCGTGGTGCTGCTGGTCACGCTGCGCAACGTAGGTGTCTCGCCCGAGGATGTGTCATGGCCCAAGGCATTGGCGGCCTTCGCATTCGTCCGGCTCGTGTCAGCGCTCCCCATCACCCCCGGCGGTCTCGGTGTGGTCGAGCTGGGATACACCGCGGCGCTGGCCGTAGGCGTGTCGAGCGGGACGGAGGCCGGCATCGTCGCCGCCGTGCTGGTGTTCCGGGCACTCACCTACGTGGTCCCGATACCGCTCGGGGCCCTCTCGTACCTGTACTGGCGGCGTTCCCGGTCGGTGGTTGCGGCAACACAAAACGTGGTCGACACGGCACGCTAGACCGACTACTGTGCGTGGTGGGCAGGTTCCCTTCGATGTCACGGGGGAGAGAGGGAGGTCTCATGGCGATCGACGTTGCTGAAGCGCGAGAAGAGGATCGGCGTCGTCGGCTGCGCCGGGTCGCCTACGGACTGACTCCGGTGGCGGCGTGGCTGTGGATCCGTCTCCTCGCCGGGAATCCGGTTTCACCCGGGCTCCCCGAACTCCCACCCGAGGCGCTGTTCTGGCTGCCCGGCATCGTCATCATCCTGCTCATCGCGCTCGTGCTGGTCGGACCCATGCTGGGCAACGGCCGGTCACCCCACACCATCTACCTGCCGGAGCAGCTCGAGGTGGGCTTCAGCGACGTCAAGGGCCTGGGGTCGATCATGCGCGAGGTTCGCCACACGCTCGACGTCTTCCTGGACCACGAACGGTTCCGCGACGAGATGGGCGGCTCACCTCGCCGCGGCATCCTGTTCGAAGGGCCACCCGGCACCGGAAAGACACACATCGCCAAGGCCATGGCGAAGGAGGCGGGGGTACCGTTTCTCTTCATCTCGTCGACGTCGTTCCAGAGCATGTGGTACGGAGCCACGGCCCGCAAGATCCGGAGCTACTTCCGTCAACTCCGCAAGGTGGCGCGACGAGAAGGTGGTGCCATCGGCTTCATCGAGGAGATCGACGCCATCGCCACCCGGCGCGGTGGTCTCGACTTCAGCCCGCTTGCCAGCGACGCCCGCCACGGCGAGGCCGTGCCCGGCGGCGGGGCGGTCGCCCCGTCGGTGTCGTCAGGCACAGGCGGCGTGGTGAACGAGCTGCTCGTGCAGATGCAGAGCTTCGACGAACCGACTCGCCCGCAGCGGTTCTACAACGTGCTGATCCGATTCGCCAACCGCTTCTTGCCCCCGCATCGGCACATCAAGACCATTCCTCCGGCGTTCGCCAACATCCTGCTGATCGGCGCCACCAACCGAGCAGACTCGCTCGACCCGGCGCTGCTCCGCCCCGGACGGTTCGATCGCATCCTCAGTGTCGACCTGCCGGCGAAGAGCGACCGGCGCGAGCTCATCGACTACTTCCTCGAGCGCAAGGCGCACGATCCCGAGCTGGACAGCGAACTGGAACGGAGCAAGCTGGCGGCGGCGACCCAGGGATACACCCCGGCCTCACTCGAACGACTCTTCGACGAAGCGCTGCTCGTGGCGCTCCGGAACGGCCGAAGGGCGCTCACGCTGGGTGACCTGAAGGACGCCAAGATGGAGGTGGAGATCGGCCTACCCAACCCGGCGGACTACCCCGACGAGGAGCGGGACCGTATCGCGGTGCACGAGGCCGGTCACGCCGTCGCTGCCTATCTGGTGGGCAAGGGCCGCCGACTCGAGGTGCTGTCCATCATCAAGCGGCGGGGATCCCTCGGTCTCCTGTCGCACCGCGACACCGAGGAACGCTTCACTCGGACCGAGAGCGAGATGAAGTCCCTCATCCAGATAGCGTTGGGCGGGATGGTCGCCGAGGAGGTGTTCTTCGAGGAGTCGGGCACCGGACCTGCCGGCGACCTGGAGACCGCGACCGGCCTCGCCGCCGACATGGTGGGTTCCTATGGCTTGGGCGGCTCCCTGATCTCGTTCCGCTCCATCGATCCCGGCGTGATGGGCGGCAACCTCGTCGCCAAGGTCCTCGCCGACGACGAGGCGCGAGGCAAGGTCGACCAGATCCTCCGCGACGCCAAGCACGAAGTGCAGCGGCTCATACTGAACCATCGCTACCTCGTCGAGGGGCTGCGACGGGCCCTGCTCGACCGCAGCGAGCTCGTCGAACACGAGATCCTGGACGTACTACGCCAGGCGGAAGCAGACGCATTGGCGTCTGGTGAGGTGATCGTCGATCTGCGGGATCGAGAGCCCCGGCTCCTCCAAGAGGATCCGACCGCCGGCATCACGCTCCAGGCCGAGATCGAGTTGCTCGGGAACCCACCATCCGATTTGTGACGGTGGGCCCACCACCACCCAGGTTTCCCTCCATCCGAGGAGGGGACCTGCGGGGGAGGGAGATCTGCCCGCTCCCTTCCCCGCCTGGGAACTCTCAGGTACCGATCTGCCAGCTGGCCAGGTAGGCCTCCTGCTCGGGCGTCAGC
>JBFGCM010000050.1:0-27345 GCA_041581135.1 Acidimicrobiia bacterium | reverse complement strand
GAGGGGCTTCTGCAGCTCCCGGTCACCGCTGTAGCGCTCGTCGCCGAGCCACACCATCTCCGGGCCCCAGTAGACGTCCTCTTCCGGCGCCCAGATGTCCTGCCGTCCGCCACCGAAGCCGAAGGTCGTGAAGCCCATGGTCTCCAATGCACGGTTGCCGGCGAAGATCAACAGGTCGGCCCACGAGATGTTCCGCCCGTACTTCTTCTTGATCGGCCAGAGCAGACGGCGAGCCTTGTCGAGGTTGGCGTTGTCCGGCCAGCTGTTGAGGGGCGCGAAGCGCTGCGCTCCGCTACCGCCACCCCCACGGCCATCTTCGATCCGGTACGTGCCGGCGGCGTGCCACGTCATCCTGATGAAGAACGGGCCGTAGTGGCCGTAATCGGCCGGCCACCAGTCCTTCGAGTCGGTCATGATGGCGTCGACGTCGGCCGCGAGGGCATCGAAATCGAGGCTGTTGAACGCGGCCGCGTAGTCGAAGTCGCCGCCCAGGGGGTCCGCGGCGGGATGGTTCTGGCGGAGGATCCTGAGATTCAGCTGGTTCGGCCACCAGTGCTGGTTGGCGGTGCTCCCGACGGCCTGATGGCCGGTGTGCATCACCGGGCACCTCGCGGCCGACGGCTCGTCGCTGGTGACCGTCGTGCCCTGCGCTTCGTTGCTCATTCCACTCCTCCTGCAATGATCGTCTGGTGGACTTCCCTGATGCTTCGTGCCGTGCTCACGTGCCGCCTGCTGCCTCCCGACAAGTGGGACAGTGGCCCCAATAGATGACCTCGGCCTCGTCGATCTCGTATCCCCGGTCATCAGCGGCGTCCAAGCAAGGCGCCGTCCCCACCGCGCAATCGACGTCGACCATCCGTCCGCAGGTGCGGCACACCAAGTGGTGATGGTTGTCTCCCACCCGATGCTCGTAGCGGGCGGGAGACCGGGCCGGCTGGATCCGCCGCAGCAGACCCTTCTCGACCAGCACTCCGAGAGCGTCGTATACGGCCTGGCGTGAGATCGCACCGATCTCGGCTCTGACCGCCTCGGCCACGTCGTCTGCCGAGCCGTGCGGTCGGCTGGCCACCGCCTCGAGCACGGCGAGCCGCTGAGCCGTGACCTGGACGCCATGCCGGCGGAGCAATTCAGCTGATCCGACGGGGGGCGGTGCGGCCATGCTCACATCTTCTGCCGGAGTTCGGACTGTGTCAAGAATCGAATCTGATCCACTATCTCGCCTGCGTCATCGCGTTGGGCGCACCCGCTCAGTGAATCAGTCAGCCGCTCCGTCGGATAGAGCCACAAGGCCATGGAGAGGCGGCGTCCCATGGGAGACACGCAAGCATGCGCGCCGACCGAGCCGAACCGGCTCAACCGGTGCGCAGGCCGAATCCGAGGGGGAAGAGCGGCTCCGTTGTGCCGTCGATCGGGAGCTGGTCGACGCTGCGAGGCCACGTGAACGGCAAGGCTCCCGTGTAGGGCTCGACGCCGAACAGCGCGTCGGCGACGCCGTGTCCTTCCGTGCCGGGTAGCCAGGCCGCCACCACGGCGTCCCACTCATCGAGGTGGTCGGTGATGATGAGAGGCCTTCCGGTGATGAGGATCACCGCCAGCCGGTCGCACTGGTCAGCCATACGATTCAGCGTCCGTACATCCCCGACGGGCAACCGCAGCTCGCCGTCGTCACCGAAGCCCTCGGCGTAGGGTTCCTCACCGACGACGCCCACGCACACCAGCTGCCCGCCGGTTGCTTCGAATCGACCGAACTCGTCGTAGACCACTGTGGTCTCCGCCGAGACCGTGTCGCGAATCGCCTCCAGGACGCTCGTGCCCTCCGTGATGTCACCGCTGCTTCCCTGCCATTCGATGGTCCAGCCGCCGGACTGGATGCCGATGTCGTCGGCTGCGGCGCCACCGACGTAGAGGGCGGGGAGGTCGGGGTCCAGCGGCAACAGGCCGCCTTCGTTCTCGAGCAACACCTGGGACTTGGCGACCGCCTCGCGCGCCACGGCGCGATGGTCCTCGCTCCCAACTGCGGGCGACAGGTCGTCGGCCGGGGTCGGGCGCTCGAACAACCCAAGCTCCAGCTTCACCGTCAGGATGCGACGCACCGCATCGTCGATCCGCTTCTCTGAGACCGCGCCGGCTTCCACGGCCTGGGTGAGGGTGGTGATGAAGCGGCGGTAGTCGTGCGGCACCATGTTCATGTCGATGCCGGCGTTGATCGCCGTGGTCACTGCCTCGGAGTAGTCGTTCGTGATCTGGTCGATCGCTCCCCAGTCCGAGAGCACGAACCCGGTGAAGCCGAGCTCGGTCTTGAGGACGTCGGAGATGAGGTACTCCTGAGCGTGCATCTTGCTGCCACCCCACGACGAGTAGGAGACCATGATGCTGCGAGCTCCCTCGTCGATGACCCTGGGGTACGGGGGGAGGTGGACGGCACGCAGCACCGCCTCATCGACCTCGGTGACCCCCTGGTCGATCTGGTAGTCACCGGTTGCAGAGCTTCCCCACACAGTGCCTCCGTCACCCACGTAGTGCTTGGGCGTTGCCAGCACGGTGGCCGGGTCGGCCAGGTCGTCACCCTGGAGACCGCGCAGATAGGCGGCGCCCAACTCCGACACCACGGCGGGGTCCTCCGAGTACCCCTCATAGGTCCGGCCCCACCGGATGTCCCGTGGTACCGATACCGCCGGGGCGTAGTTCCAGTAGATGCCGGTGGCGATCATCTCCGCCGCGGTGACCTGACCGATCCGCTCCATCAGCTCGGGGTCGTTGGCGGCGCCCAGTCCGATGTTGTGGGGGAAGATCACTGCACCGTGAACGTTGTTGTGGCCGTGCACTGCGTCGACCCCGTAGAGCAACGGCACACCGAGTCGGGACTGCAGCGCGTACTCCTGGAACCCGGTGACCATCGCCGCCCAGGCTTCAGGGCTGTTCTCCGGGGGCGAGCCGCCGCCGCCGCTGAGGAGTCCACCGATGCCGAGGGTGGCGATGTCCTCCGGCACGATGCTGTTCTTCTCGACGAGGGTCATCTGCCCGATCTTCTCGGCGAGCGTCATCCTGGCCAGCAGGTCCTCGACCCGCTCGGAGATCGCCAGATCCGGCTGCCTATACGGCGCGTCGTCGGGGACGGGCTCGCGGGGCGTGGTATCCGGCGGCGCCGCCGCCACCTCGACAGTGGTCTCGCCGATCCGGAAGAACGTCAACCGGCCGAACACACTCGGGTTGAGATACGACGTGTCGCCCGTGTCGAACTTGGACCAGATCACCTTGAGGTCGCGACTCGACTCCGATGCGCTGTTGAGATGCACCTGGAATCCGATCGAGCGCCCGTGCTCGCGCTGAATGTTCCACACCCGGTTCTTGAGGGGCACCGCCATCTCCACGACGTAGCCGTCCGGCGTCTCTTCGACCACGACCGTTGCCTCTGCCGAGTCGGCCCGGATTCCGCCGAGCACGATCTCTTCGGCAGGGCGGCCGGCGTTGAGCGGCGGCACCGTGATCTGAGCGACCCCGTCGGTGTAGGACGCCAGCATCAGATCGCCGGTACCGTTGAGGTAGAACTCGACCGAGTCCTCGTTCCAGTAGTCGGTCCCGTGCTGGCCGGTCACGATCCGGGCATCGGTGACATCGCCCATGAGGTACAGGAACTCGTCATCTGCGGCGGCAGCGAACTCGACCGATGTCGAGCCGATCACGACGTCAGCGGTCGGCGGGATGACCACCGTCGGTACGCCGGCCCAATCCGACAGGTCACCGTCGAGGGTGATCGCCACGGGAAACGGCGCGTAGTAGATCTCTCCTGGGACCGGGTCGAGCGCCAACGCGGCCGGCGGGGCCGCCGCAGTGGGAGTCTCGTCGGCCACCGCGGTCGTGGAGGTCACGGCGCCTTGGGTGGTCTGGACTACGTCGGCGTCGTCTCCGTCGGTGCAGGCGGCGCCCACCAGGAGCCACACCAGCGCCATGGCGATGGCGAGCGGTGCCGGGAGACGGCGGACCGTCGGTGACGTCCGACGCGCACATGTAGGCAACTGGTCGCAATCGATGTCTCTCGATATCATTCGCATCGAATTACCGTTCGTAGGGGCTTGGGAGCGCTCCCAGTACCGCCACGAGGCTAGCAGCCGACGCCGGCCAACCCCGCCCCGATCGGGGCTGCCCGGCCGGCCGAGGAGCGATCGACCTTTCGCGGTGGATGCTCACTGCGGAGGCGGCGGTAGCCTGGCGGCGTGGCACACCCTGGGACGGCCGACCGGCGATCCGTTGTGCGCTCGGTTGCGCTACCCACGGAGCACGGCGGGTGGAGCTTGACCCTGGAGCCCGCGCTACTCGGCCTGCTCGTCGCCCCGAGCGTGTCGGGGTTGGCGCTGGCGGCCGCAGCCCTGACCTCCTTCGTAGTGCGCACGCCGCTCAAGGTGGGGCTGGTCGACCGCCGGCGACGTCGCCGCCTGGCGCGCACCCGGCTGGCCGACATCATCGCAACCGGCGAGCTGGCTCTGGTTGCGCTCCTGATCGGCATCGCCGCGATCACGGCCGACGGTGCCTTCTGGGTGCCGTTGCTGGCAGCACTGCCGCTCGTGATGGTGGCTCTCTGGTACGACGCCCGCAGCCGCAGCCGCCGGGTCTTCCCGGAGCTGGCGGGGACCGTCGGCATCGGCGCCTTCGCCGCCGCCATCGCCCTGGCCGGCGGGGCCGACCCGCTCGTGGCGACCGGGTTGTGGGCCGTTGTCGCCAGCCGGGCGGTCGCTTCCATCCCGTTCGTGCGGGTACAGATCCTCCGCCTGAAGGGGCACCCGCACCGTGCAGTGGCGAGCGACGTGTCCCAGCTCGTTGCGCTCGCTGGCGCAACGGCCGCGGTCACGGCCGGAGCGGCGCCGGTCCTCGGTGCCGTCGGCATTGCGGTGCTGGCGGTGTTCCAGGCAGTGGCGACTCGTCTGCCACCGCCGCGGGTTGCCATCTTGGGCGCGCAACAGATCGTGCTCGGCCTCGTCGTCGTGCTGGTGACCGGTCTCGCCGTCCTGGCTCCGTGAGCCGATACCGAGCCGGGCCGGTTTCAGGCCTGGAGGTGTGCCTCCAAGAACCAGAGGTGCTTGTCGACGGTGCGGGACACCTCGGTGAAGAGGTCGGCGGTGTCAATGTCGCCATGCTCCTCAGACGTGGTGATGGCCGACCGCAGCTGGGCCGCAAATGCCGCATAACGATCGGCCAGCGCCGTGACATGTGCCGGGCCGTCGACGGCGTCCACCGGGTATTCGGGCAAGGACGAGGCGGCCGCCGCCATCCGGGCGGTGCCCTCTGCCACGCCGCCCTGGCTGGTGGCGCGTTCGGCGATCATGTCGATGTACTCGACGAGTGAGGCGGCGAGCTCGTCGAACAGCTCGTGGAGGGCGATGAAGTCGGAGCCCTTGACGTTCCAGTGCGCATGCTTCGCCTGCGTGTACAGGTCCAGCGTGTCGGCGAGGCGGGCGTTGAGCAGGTCGATGAGCGCCTTGCGCTCGGGTTCAGGGATGTCGATGCGTGTGTCGTGGAGCGTGGCCATAGGGGTGATCCTCCTTGCGTCACACGATAAACCGACCCGCCGATCGGGTCACGCCAAGTCGTCGAGGTAGAGCGGCAGCATCTCCCGCCACGTGGGCCAATCGTGGTCGTGTCCCGATGACCACAGATCCACGCGGTTGGGCACTCCCCGCGAGCCGAGCACGTGCGCCATCTTCCAGGTCTCGCCGGGGTCCTCCCAGCGGCCTTGCCCGGCGGCGAGCACCACGAAGCACGTCCGCAGCCGGTTGAGGTGCTCCCCCTCCCCCAGTCCGGGCAGCCAGTCGAGCGGCGAGGAGAAATAGAAGTCCTCGCTCCAGTGGCCCTGCAGGCGATTGCTCAGGTCGTAGGTGCCGCTCATGCCGATCGCAACCCGGAATACATCGGGGTGACGGCACAGCGTCGCCACCGCGTTGAATGCGCCGATCGACGCTCCTGCCACCACCAGCTCGATGTCGTCGCTGCGGCAGTCCGCCCTGATGGCGGGTACCACCTCGGCTGCCACCATCGCATCGAACCGGTTCTGCAGCCACATCGAGTGGCGGGGGTCGGCGTGCTCCAGCCACGATCGGCCGGCGATGCTGTCCATGGAGTAGAGCTTCACTCGACCGGCGGCGAGCAGCCCGTCGAGTGCTCCGACCAGGCCCATCCGTTCGCACTCGTAGGCGTCGCCCCCGGCGGTGGGGAACAAGAGCACCGGTGTCCCCATCTCACCCCAGCGCACGAGGTGGACGTCACGCTGCACCCGGTCCGAGTACCAGGACTCGGCGATGCTCACTTGGAGGCCGCCAGCCGGTCCGCCTCGGTCTTGCGCCAGAACTGGATGAGGCCCCAGAAGTGCTCGGCGAAGCCGTCCACCTCGTGCGGAGGGAACAGCGCCGCCACCTTGCGGGCCACGATGCTGCGAGCACGGTCGGTACGGAAGTACTCCAGAGTGACCTCGTCGAGGTCGGCCAGCTGCGTAGCCGAGAACTCCTCAAACCGCTCCGCGTCCAGCCGCTTCCTGGCGATCTCCCCGTACGCGGCCAGCTTCTCCGGGTAGGGCCGGTCGGATTCGGCCACCTCGAAATACGGTACCCAATCCAGGTTGAGATGCATCGGCCGCTTCATGGCGGCGCAGAAGAGCGACCAGCGGATCTTCGCTTTGACCAACCAGGGGATGTGGTAGTGCAACGACGTCACCTGGGAATCCGGACACGGATTGGCGAAGTCGATCGGGTGGAACACGCCGTCCCGCCGCAACGCCTCGCACGAGTTGAAGTCCCAGCCGAAGAACGTATTGATCGTGAGCACCGTGTCGGCCATGGTCTGCCACTCGGCGGCGTCGACGAAGTCGAAGTCCACCTGGTAGCGGTCGTGCAGCGAGGCAGAGGGGTCATATCGCATGACGTTCACTTGGGGGCCAACCGCCAGGGCGCGCACGAAGAGATCGAAGGGCTCCACGGACGCCTGGATGTGCATCAGCCGCGTCCCGGACTCGTCGTAGGCCCGCTCCAGCTCGGCCTCGTCGGCGGCGCGGGACACTCCCACCCACGCGCCGCCGTCGTACGGCTTCATGAACACCGGGAACCCCACCTGCCGTCCCACCTCCCCCAGGTCGAAGTGACGGGCGTAGCTCTCGAGAACGATCTGGAGATCGGCGGTGGGTTCGTAGTGCTTCGGCGGCACCATCCACGTCTTCGGCACCGGCATCCCCAGCCGCATCATGGCCACGTACGACGTGTGCTTCTCCATCGACTGGATCGAGAACGGGTTGTTGAGGACGTAGAGCCCGTCCTTGATCACCGCCTTCTTGATCCACTCGCGGCTCGTGTGGTACCAGTGGGTGAGGCGGTCCAGCACCACGTCGTAGTGCACCGGCTGGGTCAGGTCGTACGGCTCGATGGTGATCCGCTCGATGTCGAAACGAACCCGATCTCCCCCGACGCTCACCTCTGGCTCGAGCAGGCCGATGATGTCCTCGTAGAACGACGGCCAGCACAGATCCGCGCCCAGCGACAGCCCGATACGTCGAGTGACGTTCGCCACGCCTGCCCCTTCTCTTCGCCGACGGCGGGAGCCTACCCGGCAGGACCCAGCACGTGGACGAGACCCGGCCGCAACAAGTCGCGCCACGTCCCCCAGTGGTGACCGTCGCGCGACTCCGCCCATCCCACCTCCAACCCCCGAGCCTCGAGCTGGTCCCGCATCCGGAGATCGTCGACGTAGAGACCGTCGTAACGGCCACAAGCCAGATGGATCCGACCGGGCAGGTGGCCGGGATCGTCATCGAACTCCTGGAGGAACCTCGCCACCGGGGCGAAGACCGGGCCCCGCCGGAACGGGCCACCGAGCGCCCTGACGAAGGATCCCGACTGCAACACCAGGCCCTGGAAGGTGCCTGGGTGGCGCCACGCCGCGTGCAAGGAAGCCACGCCACCGAGGCTGGCGCCCATCGCCACCACCCGACGCGGATCCACGGCGATCGCCGTCCGCAGCTTCACGAGCACCTCACCCACCAGGTGGTCGGCATGGTCTTCGCCGGCCGCATACTCGGTGTTGCGGGCTCCCGGGTCCACGAGCACCGCCCGAGTGGGCACGATGTCGCCAGCGTGAATCAGATTGTCGAGCACCGTGGTGAGCGCGGCACAGGTGCGGTACTCGGACCCGTCGTGGACCAGGAGGAGCGGCAGGCGCTCGCCGGAGTCGCCCGCCGGCCGGTAGAGGGTCACGGTCCGCGTCTTCCCGAAGATCCTCGAGACGACGTCCAGCTCCTCCAATGTTCCCGCAGGCACCGACGGCTGAGGCTGACTCCACTCCGGTCTCCGGTAGTCCACCCCGGTCGCCAGCGAATTGCTCCCGAACGGTCCGCGTGCCCGATCAGGATTGAGCGGATCGAGCATCAGGCGGCGTCGACCGCGGCGCCGCACCGCCAGCTTGTACTCCACGCGGGCGAGCCTCGGGAGGTGCACCGTGGTGTACCACGTCGCCGTGTCCCCGATGCGTATGAACGGTGAGGCATCCGGGAACGTGTCCATCCAGTGCTTCAGCTCGACGTCCTCGGCGTCACCGCGGAATACGAATGTGGCCGTGGTGCCGTCGACCAGCGGGGTGCCGCCGTGGGCCGACACGAGGTCCGCAACGGAGGCATCGTCCTCGCCGACAAGGGCACGGCGCAGCGTGAGTGGGAGGTCGGAGGGAGTCACGGCCGGCGGATGCTACAGCGGCAGGGTCCGGCCACCGGCGCACCCCTCAGGTCTCCGCCTGGCGTGGCAGCCGCGCCAATCGGTGATCGGCACTGAACACCCTTCGCGTCACCCCGATGCCCATCACCGAGGTGGTGGTCGCCACGGCCCCCAGGATCAAGAACATGATCGCCGCCTGCACCAGCACGGCATCGAAGGGGTCGACACCGGCGAGGATGAGCCCGGTCATCGCGCCCGGGAGGAACACCAAGCCGACGGCCTTGGTGGTCTCGATCTGGGGGATCAAGGAGGTGCGAATGGCATTGCGCAGGTACGGCCGCGCCGCCTCCTGCGACGACTGGCCCAACGCCAGCCGGGCCTCCACCTCGGCTCGCTTGTCCCGCAGCTCTTCCACCGTGCGGCGTGCCGCCACCACGGACGAGTTCATGGAGTTCCCGATCATCATCCCGGCCAGCGGCACGATGGCCCGCGCCTCGGGTGGGAAGATGCCGAGCCCGAAGATGACGCCCAACGTCAGGATTGCAGCCGCGGTGAAGGCGGCCAGCGCCACCCACTGCAGCCCCGGCACCTCCGGGGCCCGGTTCTTCATCACGAAGCTGGCGAACACCACCATGAAGGCAACCCAGGTCCACGACCATGCCAATGAGCGGCCCGGATCGAGGATGAAGGCCAGCACCACGCCCACCGCGAGCAGCTGCGCCAGTGCCCGGAGCGTCGCCCACACGATGGACCGTTCGACGCCCAGACCCCGCCACACCGAGATGGCGACGGCCACCCCCACCAAGAGGAGCGAGGCCGCCAAGCCGAGGGCATCGACATCACCCGGCAACGTCGACCTCCGGGCGAGGTCCGCTCGCCACCACCCTGCCCTCTTCCACCATGACCACCCAGTCGGCGATCCTGGCCAGTTGGGCCCGATCGTGGGTCACCCACACCACTGGCACGCCCGCCGCCACCAGATCTCGCCCGAGCTTCTCGAGCAGCCTGCCGGCGTCTTCGTCGAGCGCAGACGTCGGCTCGTCCATCAACAGCACTTCGGGCTCCGCCACGAGGGCGCGGGCGAGGCAGACCCGCTGTCCCTCTCCACCTGACAGCTCATCGGCTTGGCGATCCAGGAACTCAGCACTCAACGCGGCTCTCTGCAGTGCCGCCATGTATGCATCGTCACCGGCATCGGGATCAGCCACGGCCATGTTGTCGCGAACCGTGCCGCCGAAGAGCACCGGCTGCTGGAACACCATGCCGACTCGTCGCCGCAATACCAGCGGATCTATGGAGATGACGTCTTCGCCGCGGAATGACACCACTCCGGACGACGCCGCCTCCAGCCGGTTGCAGAGCCGCAACAGGGTGCTCTTGCCGGAACCCGACGGTCCGGCCAACACGGTCAGTGCGCCATCGGGGATGTTGAGATCGACGTGTCGCAGAATCACGCCACTCGACCCGGTGACGGTGACGTCCCGCAAGGAAAAGAGGAATCGCACGCCGCCAACCTAGTGATGGGGGGCCGCCCAGGCGGCGGCCCCCCATCGTCCCCCCTTGGGATCACGAACGCGTCATTCGTATGCGATGGCCTCCAGCACGTTGAGCCGCGAGGCCTTGAGGGCCGGCAGCGCTGCGGCCACGACACCGGCGATGCCGGCTGCAACGATGAATATAGCCAGTTGCACCCAAGGAAATGCAAGTACCTCGATACCCTCGTCGGCGAGCGCCGTGACCACCGACCACCCGAAGAGCGAGCCCACGGCAACGCCCAGGATGGCGCCGAACAAGGCGATGATCACCGACTCCCAGTGAATCATCGACCGGACCTGGCGCCGCGCCATGCCGACGGCACGGAGCAGGCCGATCTCCCGGGTGCGCTCGAACACGGACAGTGCGAGCGTGTTCGTGATGCCGAGCACGGCGATGACGATGGCCAAGCCCAGCAAGCCGTAGAACAGCGCCAAGATCCCGTTGATCTGGGCCTCCTGCTGGGCGACGAACTCACCCTTGTCCTGCACCTCCACGTTGCCGAAGTCGGCGGCGACGCCTTCCATCGCGGTGCGGGCCGTCGCCAGGTCAGAGCCTGCGGCCACGTTGGCGAAGATCATCTGATCGAATCGACTCGTGAAGTTCTGGTGGAACACCGGTGTCGCCAGCATGTAGGGCGTGTTCAGATCGTTGCGCTCGAAGATGGCATCCACGGTCACGGACTGGACGCCCGTGAGGGCGAACTCCATCTCGATGGTGTCTCCCACGGTCACGCCGAGGTCGTCGGCGGTGTCGACATGCAGCATGACTCCACCGTCGGCGGCGGCATCCAGGCTGCCGCTCTGCACACCGAGCGCGTACACGTCGGCGATGGTGGCAGTGTCGACGCCGGTGACGAACGCGATGCCGCCGTCGCTCTTGCGGAACTGACCGAACTGGATCGGCGACACCGACTCCAACTCGTCGATCTCGCGTAGCTGCCGGCCGAGGTCCGGGCTGATCCCGCCCATGCCCGGCTCGGCGAAGTTGGTGTACTGCACCGACAGATCCGCCGGGAAGTTGTCGAAGATCGACGCCCGCACCGAGGCGGAGATCGAAGAGGCGAAGATGGCCACGAACGCGACCAGGGCGACCCCGATCATCAGCGCGCTCGCCGTGGAGGCCGTGCGCCGCGGCGTACGCATCGCGTTCTCCTGGGCCAGCTTCCCGGTCACCCCGATGGTGCGCGGGAGCGGCCAGCCGACGAACTTGGCGATCGGCTTGGCAGCGAGCGGAGACAGGATGGCCACGCCGAGGAAGGTCACCAACGCCCCGAATCCGACGTAGGCGATCGCGTTGGAGACCCCCACGAACAGGCCGACGAACAACGAACCGATGCCCACCACGGCGACCACGGTCCCCGTGATGGCCCGGGTGGCGAGGGAGCGCCGGCGTGGCGGTGAGCCGCCCTCGCGCATCGCTTCTACGGGGCTGACACGGGAAGCACGCCTGGCCGGCAGCAGCGCCGACACCAGCGTCACGATCAACCCGACAGCGAAGCCCACGACGATGGTCCGGGGTTCGATGGTGAGTGGACCTTCCGGAGGTGTGAATCCGACGGCGGCCATCAGCCCGCGGATGCCGGCCGCCACGCCGATCCCCAGGACGATGCCGACGGCAGAGGCCACCAGCGCCACGAAGAACGCCTCCACGATGACCATCCAGGTCACCTGACCACCAGTGGCACCGATGGCCCGCAGCAAGGCCAGCTCGCGGGACCGCTGGGCGACGATGATGCGGAACGTGTTGTAGATGATGAACGCACCGACGAAGACGGCGACGGCAGCGAAGCTCAGCAGCGCGATGTTCAGGAAGCTGAGCCCTTCGGCCACTTCGGCGAGCGTCTCGTCGACTTGATCGGCACCGCTGATCGCCTCCACTCCTTGGGGCAGCACGCCGCCGACGCGCTCAGTGAGGTCGTCCGGGGAGACCCCGGGTGCCGCCGCTATGGAGATGGTCTGCACCATGCCTTCGCTGTTGAACAGGCGTTGCGCCGTCTCGTAGTCGAAGATGCTCAACGTGGCACCGGCGAGGCTGTCGCTCTCGCCGAAACTGGCGATGCCGACGACCTCGAACTCCTCGGGTGGGCCGAGCGCCACGATGGTCACCACGTCGCCGGTGGCGATGGCATTGCCGTCGGCGGTGGCCGCATCGATCAGCAACTCGCCACTTCCGGTCGGGGCCCGACCGTCCCGCAGCGTGAGGGGCGTCAACTCGGTCTCGTCGGTCCAGGAGAACCCCAGGGTGGGTGGGCCTTGCCCGCCGATCGCCTCACCGTCCTTCACGATCTGGGCGATGCCTTCGACGCTGGGCGCGACGGCGCCGACCCCCTCAACGGCACGTACTTCGTCCACCAGCGACTCGGGGAGCCCGACCTGTTCGACCCCAAACCCGGGATCTTCGGAGCGGACGACCACGTCGGTGCCCTGGTAGACGTCGTCGATCAACGTGGTGAACGTCGAGTTGATCGTGTCGGTGAACACGTACGTGCCGGCGACGAATGCCACGCCCAGCACGATGGCGAGTGCGGTGAGGCCGAGCCGGAGCTTGTGGGCGACGACGCTCTTGAGCGCGGCCTTGATCATGCTCCGAGGCCCTTCATGCGGCCCAGGATGCCGTCCGGGGTCGGTTCCAGCAGCTCGTCGACGATCTTGCCGTCACGCAGGAAGATGACGCGGTCGGAATAGCTCGCCGCATTCGGGTCGTGGGTCACCATGATGATGGTCTGGCCCAGCTCGCGGACCGCCATTCGCATGAAGCCGAGCAACTCGGCTCCCGAGGTGGTGTCCAGGTTGCCCGATGGCTCGTCGGCGAAGACGATCTCGGGCCGCGACACGAGGGCTCGGGCGGCGGCGACGCGCTGTTGCTCGCCACCGGAGAGCTCGGTGGGGCGGTGCTCGAGGCGATCTCCCAGCCCCACGGTGGTCACCACCTGCTCCATCCAGACAGGATCCGGCTTCTTGCCGGCAATGGTCAGCGGCAGCACGATGTTCTCTTCGGCGGTCAGCGTCGGGATGAGGTTGAAGGCCTGGAAGACGAAGCCCACCTTCTCGCGCCGCAACAGGGTGAGCGCCTTGTCGGTGAGCGTGTTCAAGGAGACATCTCCGATGTACACCTCACCGCTCGTCACCTGATCGAGGCCGGCGAGCACGTGGAGCAACGTCGATTTCCCGGAGCCCGAGGGGCCCATGATCGTGGTGAACTGTCCGGCGGCGAAGGCGGCGTCGACGTCGTCGAGGGCGCGTACCTCAGCATGTCCCGAGCCGTAGATCTTGGTGGCGCCTTCGGTGCGGGCGGCGATCCGCGTGCGGGTGTCGTGGGCGGTGGTCATCGGGTATGCCCGGCGACGGTGGAATCAGGACTCATCGGAATCTCCCCTCTGGATGACGTGGCTCCCGTAGTCACTCTCGCCAGCGTATGGCAGGTGGGTTCCGATGTCGCCGCTCTCGAGGGGGATTCGCCCCTCATCCTGGAGGATGATTCAACCCTTCAGGCACCCGGAGCGACCACGCCGTTCTCGTAGGCGAAGACCACCGCCTGCACCCGATCGCGCAGTCGGAGCTTGGTGAGGATGTGCGACACGTGGGTCTTCACCGTCGTCTCGCTCACAAAGAGGGCGTCGGCGATCTCCTGGTTGGACAGGCCGCGGGCGATGTGACCGAGCACCTCCGCCTCGCGCTCTGTGAGGTCGGCGAGCTCCGGAGCGGGCGACGACGGCGAATCCGGCCGCTTGGCGAACTCCTCGACGAGCCGTCTCGTCACCGACGGCGCCAGCATGGCGTCGCCTGCCGCAACCACGTGGATCGCCGCCACGAGGTCCTCGGGGGCCACGTCCTTGAGCAAGAAGCCCGACGCCCCGGCCCGTAGCGCCTCGTACACGTAGTCGTCGAGGTCGAACGTGGTCAGGATCAACACCTTGGGCGGATCGGTGAGCTCCGAGACACGGCGAGTGGCGTCGAGGCCGTCCATCTCGGGCATCCGGATGTCCATCAGGATCACGTCCGGGCGCTCGCTCCGAGCCAGCCCAATCGCCTCGCCTCCGGTCCCCGCCTCGCCGACCACCGTGATGTCGGGCTCCGACTCGAGGATCATGCGGAACCCGCTGCGCACCAGCGCTTGGTCGTCCGCCAGGAGGACTCGAATCATGCCGATGACACCGGCAACCGAGCCGCCACCCGGTAGCCGCCCCCCGGTCGCGCGCCGGCGTCCAGCACCCCGCCGAAGAGTGCGGCTCGCTCCCGCATCCCCACGAGCCCGTTGCCCGAACCGTTCGTGCGGCGCAACGCCTGGGCGGCGCCACGGCCGTCGTCGACGATCTCGAGCTGCAGTTCGTCGGGCTCGTACCGGACCGTGACCCGGGCCGTGGCATCCGGGCCGGCGTGCTTCAGCGCATTGGTGAGCGCCTCTTGCACGATCCGATAGGCGTTCAGATCCAGACCCGGCGGGAGCGGGCGCGCCTGCCCCTCCACCTCCAACTCGACCCGCAATCCGGCGAGCTGCATCTGCTCGATCAGGCCGCCGACCTGGGTCAGTATCGGCTGTGGGCTCCGCAACGCCTCCTCGCCGTCGCGGCGGAGCACGCCGAGCAGGCGGCGCATCTCCGTGAGCGCGTCCCGGCCGGCCTCTTCCACGTGCCGCATCGCCTCGGTGGCCTTGGACGGGTCGGTGTGCAGGACGCGCTGGGCCGCCTCGGTCTGGACCACCATGACGCTCACCTCGTGGGCAACGACATCGTGCAGCTCCCGGGCGATGCGCGCTCGCTCCTCGGCGACGGCGCGGCGAGCCTCCGCCTCCCGGGTCTGTTCCAGCCACTCGGCCCGCTCCTCCAGGCTTTCCAGGTACTCACGACTCACCCGGAGCTGCATCCCGAGGAGGAGGGGCGCCACCAGGAAGACGCCGAACAGCATGAAGTTGAACAACCCGAGGTCGGCGGCCTCGATGACGATGCCGTACAGAGTGAATCCGAGAGTCGCCGCGGTGAGCGACATTCCGGCCACCAACGCTCGTGGCCGTTCGCAGTGGCGTCCGATGCTGTAGAGCGCCACCGGCAACGCGATGACGGAGATCGAATCGGGGTGGATCGCCGCGCGATCGATCATGAAGGCGAGCGTGGACACAATGCCGACCCCGATCGGAAAGCGCCGCCGCAGCAGCAGCGGTACCACCGCAAAGGCGATGAGGAGGATGTGCCAGGCATCTCCCGCCGTGTCGACCCGGAGATCATCGCCGACGGCCACTGCTTCGGCGATCGATACCGCCAACAGCAGCGTGATGAGCGCGAGGTCGAACCATCGTGTCCCGGCCTGAGCGTCACCTTTCATGCCACCGATCGTACGGGTACCGGGCGTCTGGCGCATCGCACCCGTGAAGGATCGGATCTCATCCTCACGGATGAGACGGGAGCGTCACACGAACCGGGCCGCGCTGTGCACCTCGACCAGTGAGGGACCATCCGTCACCGCCATCGCCGCCTCCAGCATCGGTGCCAGCTCGTCGGGCGTGTTCACGGTGAAGCCCTCTCCCCCACACAGCCGGGCGAACTCGGCGAAGTCGGGATTCACCAGCTCGGTCTGCCACACCGGCCGAACGGCATTGATCTGCTCGCGACTGATCTTGCCCAGCTCGTTGTTGTTCAGCAGCACGTGGGTGATGTTCATGCCGTACCGCACGGCGGTGGTGAACTCGGCCAGGTACTGCCCGAAGCCACCGTCGCCCGAGATCGACACGATCTTGCGCTCGTGCCCGAGCGCAGCCCATGCACCCATGGCGGCGGGAAAGGCGAACCCGATCGAGCCCAGATACCCGGACATGATGACGTCCTGGGTGCCCCGGCACTCGTAGTAGTGGCCGAAGGCATATGTGTTGTTGCCGACGTCCACGGGGAGGACCGCATCGACCGGGCACAGACTGCTCATGGCATTGAAGATGGCCGCCGGGTGCATGCGACCCCTGGCGTCGGTCATCTTCTCCCGCTTCGCCTTCTCCTCCCGCCACTCGGCCCACCGGTCGGCGATCTCTTGCCTCCGATCGGGCCGGTCGATGGGTTCGAGCCCCTCGATGAAGAGGTCGAGGGTGCGGCCGATGTCGCCCCACAGCGGGATGTCCACTGCGTGAAACTTGCCGAGGGTCATCCGGTCGAAGTCCACCTGAATGGTCGGCTTGTTCTTGGAGATGCCGGTGTGGTTCGAGAACGAGGCTCCCAGCACCAGCAGGGCATCGCTGCGGGCCATCATCGAAGAGGCCACCGGGATGCCCGAGCGCCCCACGGTGCCACACGCCAGCGGATGGTCGTCGGCGAGCAGCCCCTTGGCCTTGAAGGTGGTCACCACTGGCATGTCCCGCTGCTCGGCGAGCGCGACCACCTGATCGCGAAAGGGCCGCGCCCCATTGCCGACGATGATCACCGGGTGGTCTGCGTCGCGCAACAGGTCCAGAGCCTGCTCGAGGTCGCCCTGCGGGGGCGCGATGGCCGTGGTGGACACGCGGCCCTCCTGGGGCGTGGCCGGCGGGTCCTCGAGGCCCGGCAGCTCCTGCACCTCATCGGGGAAGATGAGGTGGGCGACGTCTCGCTGCACCACCGCATGCTTGATGGCCAACGCCATCAACTCCGGTGCGTTCTCCCGCCGCAACACCGGCTGGCTCC
Organism: Acidimicrobiia bacterium; assembly: GCA_041581135.1. Classification (GTDB taxonomy): domain Bacteria; phylum Actinomycetota; class Acidimicrobiia; order Spongiisociales; family UBA5794; genus JBFGCM01. The sequence continues at coordinate 10,485 of JBFGCM010000050.1, read as the reverse complement.
ACTCGGAGACCGCTTCGAACGCACTGGCCAGCGGGATCTCTTGAAACGCCCCGGGTCCCAGCACCTGGGTGTCCACCTGGCCGGTGAGTGCCAGGATGGGCACGCGATCCACCTTGGCGTCCCACAGCCCGGTCAGCAGGTTGGTCGCGCCGGGTCCGGCGATCGAGAAGCACGCCGCCGGCCGACCTACCGCCTTGGCGTACCCGCTGGCGGCGAAGGCGGCGGCACCCTCGTGGCGGATGCCGAAGTACCGAAGCCGGTCGTCGCGGGCGGCGCGCCGGAAGGCCTCGGCCAGCCCGAGGTTGGAGTGGCCCACCATGCCGAACACGGTGTCGACACCCCAGTCGATCATGACGTCGACCATCTGATCCATCACTGTGACCGTTTCCTTGCGCACCGGCAGCTCCACGTAGATGCCGTCCTCGCGCTGCTCGATGGCGTACGCCGTTGCCTCGTCGCCGTAGCCCTCGGGCGGATCGCCGGTGAGGGGGTCGTACTCGTAGGCATGCCAGGGGCACACCACGTAGCCGTCCTCGATGTGTCCCTCACCCAGTGGACCGCCCTGGTGGGGGCAGCGGTTGTCGAGGCAGCCCCAGCCCGCAGCGGTGCGGGAAACGCAGAGCGCCCGATGGTCGGCGACGACCACGGTGACTCGGCCCTCAGGCAGGTCGCCCGGATCGATCTTGTGCCATTGGGTGTCGGCCATCAGCGCCCTCCTCCAGGGATTCGGACCCTACCGATCAGGCCAGGCGAAGCACTGCTCCTTGCGCGGTGACCCGCTCGACGGCGGTCGTCTGCGTCACGCGTCCCGCCCCGTCCAGTGCCGAATCCGTGTTGGGACAGCCGCCTTCCTGCTGGTAGTTGATCCGCACCGTATCCGGAGAGACCTCACGGCCTGAACGGTCGACCGCCCGCAGGTCCGACCACCGCACCTTGGCGCCGCGCTCTCGACACCGGGCGAACACCTCGGACCACACCACCGGCCGGCTGAGGAAGTCGCCTGCCGCATACAGGTCGCGGACCAGCTGGGTGGCGTCGGTCTCCAGGTCGGTGACCTCGCCGCGCCACGCCACCAGCCCGTCCGGTGCGGGATCCGGGGACGGATACACCCGGAGGCGGTAGCGGCGGCGTGGGATCCAGCGGAAGTCACGCGTGTTGCGGTTGTCGCGAGCGCTCGGCAGTGGCGACACCGAGCCGTCGAGCTGGCCTCCCTCGGCGCGGTAGCCACCCCAGTTGACGGCACGATTGCCCGGGTGCGACGGATGGTGCTGGAGCCCGATGTGGGCGCCGCCACCTCGGCGCCCCTGGGCGTCGACGAAGTCCACCTGCAGCGCCCAGAAGAACAACCGCGACACCGACGGCGGCTCCAACACTTCGAGCACGGCGGACACCTCGACGAACTGTCCGGGCAGGTCCCAGTTGAGGTGGAACGACGAGGCACCGTTGGCGGACGTCGGGCCGTCCGGCACGGTGGGTCGCCGCACCGGCGAGAACAAGCCGAGAATGGACCGCAGCCAGCGGAACATCAGCCGTCGGCGCCGGCAGCCCGCAGCGTCACCGAGTACTCGCCCGTCCCTGCGGGCCAGTAGTGCCACACCCGCAGCACGTACTGGGCGGGGGCCAGCACCGTCTCGATGCGGGCGTTGTACATCCGACCACTGTCGTCGTCGGCGGCAAGCCGCTCGTCGAAGCCGTCGACGAAGAGCGCCATCTTGACATCCGTGTCGCCGTGGGTCTCGATGACGTACTTCCCTGGTGCGGTGACCTTGAACGGGAACCGATCTTGCTCGCCATGCGCCCCGATGGATGCGGACACGGCTGGTCCGCCGACCTCGAGGTGTGCTCCTTCCGGCTTGCGCTCCTTGGGGTAGAGGGTGCCGATGAACGACTTGTCGGTCTCGGACAGCCCACGGTTGAAGCCCACAGAGAAGTCACCGATGGTGAGCTTGTTGTCCACCGGGTAGAGCATGATCGAGTCACGGTCGAACGCCGAGTTGCTCACCCGTCCCCGGTACACCCCGAGCACATTGGTCTCGATGCGCCGCCGGCTCCAGTTGTTCGGTGGACCGGAGTAGAACTCGATCACCTTCTCTACGTCCCAGGGGATGCCTTGGGCCGGGCTCTGGTGCTCGTGGATGGCACCCAAGGCATGGCCGAACTCGTGAAGCACCACCCGGTCGTACACGCTGTCTGCCGACTGTGGCGTCAGCCATCCGTAGTTCATCGTCGGTTCGTCCGTAGGCCGAGACTTGGCATCGGTGCCGAGGTACGACCATGACCCGGGCTGCTGGAACGAGATGCGGATGTCTGCGTCGGCGTGATCACCGAACTCGAAGAATATGTTGGCGTGCTCACTCCACTCGACGGCCTTGACCGCAACCTTCTCCTGCACCTCCGGCACGCCGTCCGTGAACGACACCAGCAGCGTCTTGCCGGGATCCCAAGTCTTCCCGATGTCCACGGCCATGCGGCTCGCGTCGTCGGGCGCCGAGTCCTCGATTCGCCGCTCACGCGCCTCGAGGTCTTGCTCGAGAACCCGGTCTACACACATCTCGATGTAGTCGCGCTCTTCGTCCGCTGCCATGAGAAAGGCCCCCTCCGTGCGGGATGTGATTCCACGCTGAGCCTACGCGGGCGCCGGTGGCCGTGATGGACCGAGAACCCTTCCAGATTCTTCATGGACCGCGACCGCCGGAGGGAGTTTGCTGGCCGTAGCCGAGAGGGAGGCTTTCATGCGTCGATTCGCAGCGTTGCTACTGGTGTCATCCGTGCTGATCGGAGCGAGTCCGGCGCTTGCGGCCGCCGAAGACTGCGGGGCGGTCGTGATCCGTGCCGACTTCGAGGGTTCGCTGCCGGAGGGCGTGTTCACCGGGTCCGCAACCATGTGGATGGCGGGGGTCCGGTCGACCGGCGATCTGTTCGTCCAAGACAACGGCGACGGCAGCTCCTTTGCCACCTACACCTTCGAGAGCGGCTCGTTCACCACGTTCGACTTCGACACGATTCAGTTGTCGAACACGATCCCGGGACTCGTGTTCCTGGGGTTCACCGGTGAGGTCGTCGACGGGGACGGTGCCTTCGCCGGCGTCACCGGAAGCGTCCTCGGACGCGGTCACTTCTTCATCGACGAGGCGGGCTTTCTCAGCGACGGGCTCGTCCGGGTCACCGGAGAGCTGTGCTCGGAGGGAGTCGAGACCTAGGCGGACACGAGCGCGACAGTGCCGGACGGGCCGAGGCCGGTCCGGCACTGTTGTCGTGTCGACATTCGCCGGCTCAGAGGGCTTGGAAGGCCTCCTCCAAGGTAGAGGGCAGCGTGGGGCCGACGAACCGATGAACCGTCTCGCCGCCCTGCATCAGCACCAATGTCGGCAACGACTGGACGTCGTACTTCTCGCCGACGGCCTCGTGCTTCTCGATGTTGACGGCGACGAGGCGCACCTTGTCGGCGTACCCGTCTGCCAGCTTCTCCAGATGGGGCCGCAACCGGAGGCACGGCGCGCACCAGGGCGACCAGAAATCCACGAGCACGGCACGGTCCTCGGCCAGAAGGACCTCGTTGAGGCCCTTCTGATCGAGTTCAGCCAGCTCGCTCAAGCCAGCTCCACTTGCCGGTACTCCATACCTTGCTCGTATTCACCTTGCGGCGACATGTCCAACTGCATGGTGATGTTGAACTTGTTGCCCCAGTTGAAGATGCCACAGGCGTAGGTCATCTCGACGATCTCGTCCTCCGTGAAGACAGACTTCAGCTTCTCGAAGAACTCGTCGGTGACGGTATGGGGATCGAGGGCGATTCTCTCCGCAAAGGACACGGCCAGCGCTTCGCGCTCATTCAAGACGTCGCCCGGTTGAGGCTGGTGCACGTTGCACGCTTCCTCGCGAGGTGCCACATCACCGCTCACGGCGGTGGTTCGCACGGTCATTCAATAGGCGCAGTCGTTGATCTGACCTGTCTTGAGCCGCATCAGTTCATGGATGTGCGGCTCGACCTTCCCCATCCCGAAGAACGAGACGAACACGGGGATGATCGCCTTGAGCAGTTCCGGGTTGCGGCCGATCACCCCGAACATCGCCGGGTCGGCCCACCACCCCTCCGTGCCTTGCTGGAGGAGTTCGTTGACCTCCGGATCCGGACTCTCCCCCGGAGCCACGGGGGCTATCCGACTTGCCATGGGCGCTCCTTTCGCCGGCCGGCTCCTCACGGTACCAGCAATGTGGAGCGGATGCTCTTGAATCTCCGCCTAGGCTGACGGCATGACCCACGACGCCGAGCTGATCTACGCCGCAGACCCCATGTGCTCGTGGTGCTACGGGTTCGGGCCCGAGCTCGAACGATTGCTCGCCGACCATGTGTTGCCGCTGCGCCTCGTCATGGGAGGTCTCTGGGTAGGCAGCCGCGTGCAGCCACTGACCGAGCAGCTCCGGCGCTACCTCCACCAGGCGTGGACCAACGTCGGGAGCCGGTCCGGCCAGCCGTTCCGCTTCGACCTGCTCACCTGGGAGGACTGGGTGTACGACACGGAGCCGGCGTGTCGGGCGGTGGTGACCATGCGTCGGCTGCACCCCGAGTCGACGTTGCGGTTCTTCACCACGCTCCAATACGCGTTCTACGCGGAGAACCGGGACATCACCGACGAGTTCGTCTACCCCGAGCTGCTGGAGAGCTACCCGGTCGACGCCGAGTCGTTCATGCTGACGTACCGCTCCGGTGAGATCGAGGAGCTGACCCGGGCAGACTTCGCCGAAGCCAGGGACATGGGGGCGCTCGGGTTCCCCAGCCTCTTCCTGCGCCGGGGAGACGAGGTGACCCCGCTGACGCGGGGCTACAAGCAAGCGGCCGACCTGGAGCGCACGCTGCGCATGCTCGCCGGCTGACGATCAGTCGGCGTCGGAAACGGTCGGCAGCTCGTCCGGCATGAGGGGATTCGGCTTGTTGCGCCAGTAGGTGGTGAGGGTCTCCCGATCACACTCCGGGCAGAGGTGGATGACCCGGTTTCCGACAACGGAGAGCTGGGTACCGCGACCCTTCTCGACGATGGCAACCACCACGGGTTCGACGTCGTCGGTGCCGCAGCTCGGGCATGCAGGGCGGGTGTCACGGTCCCACGTGTTGCCGCATGCCTCGCATGTGATCGTGATGACGTCGCCGGCGCGAGCGCCCCGTAGCCGTTCGTCTTCGTCGCAATAGGGACAGGCGAGATTCACGCCCGGGAGGGTAGTTGCGGCACGCAGTCACCTCCGGCGCTCCGCCAACCGACCCGGCACGCGGATCGGACGCCCGCGCCGGCTCTAGGCTCCGCGCATGGTTTCGGCCGTTCGCCGTGCGTTCGTGGGGGAAGGCGCCCTCTCCTACCGGCAGGGAGCCGCCATCGTGTTGTTCGGTGGAGTGCTGTTCAGCTTCACGCCGCTGGTGTTCCGAGGTTTGGAGGCGGCCACGGACTGGCAGTTCCTGGTCCTCCGCGGTGGCGCGATGGTGGCGGTGTTGCTGGTGGTGGTGTTCTTGCGCCGCAATCGCCGACCGGTTCGCTGGGACAACGTCACGTGGCGCACCGTGTTGGCTGCGGTGCTGATGGCGGCCATGTCGGCGCTCTTCATCCTGGCGCTGGCCCGGACCACTGCGGCGCTCGTGACGTTCCTGCTGGCTGCGGCACCGTTCTCCGGTGCGATCTTCGGATGGCTCGTCATGCGAGAGCCGGTCTCCCGAAACACCTTCGCTGCCGTCGTTCTTGCTGCGATCGGTGTCGCGGTGATGGTGAGTTCTGGCATCGAGGCCGGCGATGCCGTGGGAGTGCTCCTGGCGGCTCTGATCCCCCTCACCCTCGGCGCATACAACACCCTGATCCGGTCCGCCGGAGGCGATCTCGACCCCATCGTTCCGGCGATCATGGCCGGCGCAGTGCTCGTCGTCGTGGCAGGTGGAGTCGCCGTCTACCAGACCGGTATCGGCTTCACGGCTCGAGACTTCCTGCTCGGCCTCGTCGCCGGCGCGGGCATCATGGGCATCGGGCTACCTCTCTTCAACCTGGGACACCGGTCGGTTCCCACTGCCCAGGTGTCTCTGCTCAACCTCACCGAGATCGTGCTTGCGCCGGCGTGGGTGTGGATCTGGCTCGGCGAGGCGCCGCGCATGGCCAGCTTGGTGGGCGGTGCCGTCGTCCTCACCGCCGTCGTCTATCTCGTCCTCGTCTCCGACCGGACCTTTGGTGTCCCTGGTCCCTGATCCCGGAACCTCGACGCGCGAGCTGAGCGCAGGGGAGATCCTCTGGGTGTGAACCGAAGCCGGGGTGACGGCCTACTCGCCGGACATCGATGTGGCAGCGGTTACGGTGGACCGATGGATCGACTCTGGCCGGTCTCCGTGGTGGCGGTTGCAGCACTGGGCCCGTTGACTTTGGCTGCAGCCAATCAGGGGCTGCCGATGCACATCTCCGTGTTGCTGATGGTTGTGGGCGTCGTCGGTGGGATCGGTCTCATTCTCGGATTGGTTGCTGGTCCTCGCCTCGCCTCCGTGACCGTGGCGATCACCTGGCTGTTCTGGAACTACCCGCTGTTCGGTGACTTGTGGTGGATCACCGCCTTCGCGGTAGCCGGGGCGGTGTGGATCGCCAGTCAGTGGGAGTGGGTTCGGTCGACGACCTTCCTGGCGGCCATGGCCATCGTCGTTGTTCCAGTGACGTCGCTGGCTGTCTCGCGGCCGCCGGAGGTTCGAGCCGCGTCCGGGGATGTCCCCCTCGCCCAGCCGGCGGTCACTCCTGACGTTTGGGTGCTCGTCGTGGACGGGTACACCAGCCTTGCCGAGGTTGCTCGGCAGACCGGTGTCGACGTTTCAGGGTTCGCCGCCGAGCTCGAGCAGCGACAATTCCAGGTCCCCTCCGGCAGGGCCAACTACCCCGTGACCTACCTGTCCGTTGCCTCGATGCTGGAGCAGTCGTATGTGGCGGTCGTGGGAGACGACACCACTCACCGCACGCCGTACTACCGGATCATCCAGGGGGGAAACGCCACGGTCGATCAGTTCCTCTCGTGGGGATACGACTATGTGCATGTGCCACCAGGCATCTGGAGCGGGTCGGAATGCGGCGGGCGCGAGGACCTCTGCGTGGAGGCTGACCTGCCCAACGATACGTTGACGGCCCTGGCTGCCATGACGCCACTCAGTCTCGACTCCGATTCGAACGTCGGGGCTGCGGCCGCTCAGTCCAACCCGGCCGATGTCGTGTCGCGTGTACCCGACGGCTCGAACCCCGTCTTCGTTTTTGCTCACCTGATGGCGCCACATCAACCCTTCTTCTATGACCGTGAGTGCGAAGTGCAGGCCGTATCGATCCACGTCGCCGCCAACCCGCAATTCGACCCCGACTCGTATGGGCAGGCAATTGAATGTCTCAATAGACAGCTGCTCACGGGAGTCGATGCCATCCTCGATCGCGACCCTGGGGCGGTGATCGTCATCCAGGCGGATCATGGGACCGGGGACTTCGCCGACGAGTTCGCCGACGACCGCTATGAGGTGTTCTCGGCAATCCGCTCTGCCTGTCCGGTGCCCGATCAGCTCTCCGTGGTGAATGTGATGAGAATCGTGTCGGGCTGCCTGACCGGCCGCACCGACCTGGCGGAGCATGTCGAGTACTCGATGACCTATGACGATCCGGTGATACGCCAGCTCGAGCGTTAGACGTCTACCTGGCCACTCACTACCGCCACGACGCTCGATGTCGTCACCGTGGATACCGATCGCGCGCCGTAGCTGAAAGTCCGTCGAGAGAGACCGAAACACTGTCGCTGACCAGTCCAGCCATGGGGGGCGCAGGCGTCCGCATACCGCAGCACAAGGGTCTTACATCGGCCATCACCGCGTGATACGTTCCGCGCACGATGACGACGTGCGCAAGACGGACGGCGGCTGAGGCGGCCGCCGGGGACCTGGTCCGGATCCTGCCCCGTGCCGGGCGGATGATGTGACCACCAGAGTGGGGCATCGCCCCACTCTGGAACCGCGCACGCGCCGTACCCCGTCGAGTCGCCACGCGCGTCCCTCGCGGCGGACCCGGGCGGCGCTCCGGCGTACCGCTTGCGCCACGCCCTACATCCGCTCTCCGGCCTACGTCCTCTCGCTGGTGGTCGGCCTGTCCCTTCTCGGCGTCGGATTCCTCATCCCGACCGTCTTCAACGACACCGTGGCCGGCGTCGTTCGCGACATCGTCGACCACACCTCGACCTGGCCCGACGTGGTGCGCGTCGCGCCGGCGCTGCTCGCGTTCGTCGCCCACGCCGGGCTCATGCTGGCGCTCAACGTCTGGCTGCTCACCACTCGCCACTTCCGGCGCTGGTTCGTGATGAACGCCGCGGTGGTGCTCTCCTCCGTTCTGGTGTCGGTGCTCGTCATGTCGTTGCATTCCCTCGCCCAGGGCTTGGGCTTCGAGCGGGACGGCGAGACGATCTTCGTCGCCAGCGCCGCCAACGTGGTGGCCGCGCTCACCGTGCTGCGCCCGTGGATCGAGGACCGCCCCTTCCGTCGCCTCGCCTGGCTGGCCCTCTTCATCTCCTTCGGCGGAGCTCTGTCGGCTGGATTCCAGAGTTCGTGGCTCGGGCTGCCACCGATCCCCGAGGACATCGCCGGTGCCCAGCTCTCGGGTGCCGTTGCCCTGATCGGAGTGGGCGTCGTCGCCGGCTCGATCGTGGCGCTGGCCTTCAAGACGCCGAGCCAGTTGCCGGGCGCAGATGCCATCCGGGCCGGTCTCGCCCGCCACGGATGTGCGCTCACCGAGCTCCGACCCGCCTCGGTCGATGCGCGCGGCTCCGTGCCGTGGCGTGGGGTGATGAGCGACGGTCGGCAGGTCTTCATCAAGACTCTCAGCATCGAACAGCGAGCCGCCGACCTGCTCTACCGGCTCTGGCGACTCGCCAGTCTGCGTCGCTCGGGGGACCGTGCTCCGTTCCCCAGCCTGCGTCGCGCCGTGGAGCACGAAGCGTTCCTGGCGTTGACGGCGCGCTCGCAAGACATCCGGACTCCGCCGCTCATCTCCGTCGGAGAGCTCTCCGAGGGCGGCTTCTTGCTCGCGTACGAGGCGAACGACGGCCGCACGATGGCCGAGCTGGCACCGGCCGAGATCAACGATGACGTTCTTCAGCGGGCATGGCGCGAACTGTCCCAGCTGCGGGCAGCCGGGATCGCCCACCGAGACCTCCGACTCGCCAACCTGCTGGTCGACGACTCCGGAGAGATCTGGGTCGTGGACTTCGGGTTCGCCGAGCTCACCATGGACGACGAGCTGCTCGATCGCGATGTCGCCCAGCTGCTGGCGGCCACCGCTTCCGTGGTCGGTGTGGAGCGCGCCACCTCCGTCGCCATGGCCACCGTCGGCCGGGAGGTGGTCGCCTCGGGGCTCAGCTGGCTGCAGCCGCTCACCCTCGGCGCCGCCACTCGCAAGAGCATCGGTCGCGACCGCGACATCCGGCACCTCCGTGATCAGATCGGCCGTGCTGCCGGCATCGAGGAGGTCGAGCTCCCCGAGCTGAAGCGATTCACCCTCCGCCAGGTGCTGCTGCTGGGCTCGTTGGCGGCGGCAGTGGTCATCATCGGCGGCCAGATCTCGGACTTCGGCCTGTTGTGGGAGAGCGTGTCTCGGCTCGATCTCCGGCTGGTGGGCCTGGTCCTGGCCGGATCGGCGGCAACCTACGTGGGAGCCACGATCGCCGTCATGGGCTCCGTACCACAGCGCGTCCGCTTCCAGGGAACGTTCGCCGCGCAGCTCGCCGCTTCGTTCACCAACCGCCTTGCTCCCGCCGGCTTCGGCGGGATGGCCACCAACGTGCGGTACTTGGTCCGGCGCGGTGTGCCGGTCGCCACCGCGGTCTCGGCGGTGGGCCTGAATGCGGTCACGGGCCTCGTGGTGCACATCACGGTCTTGCTCGGCCTGTGGCTGGCATTTGGCTCGACGGCGTTCCCGGTGCGACTGCCGGTGCCGTCCGCTCGCACCTTGCAGCTCATCGCTGCCGCTGTGGTGGTGGCGTCGCTCGCCACCTACCTCACTGCGTTCGGCCGCCGGCTCGTGACCACCCATATCGTCCCGGGATTGCGGACGGCGGTCTCCTCGGTGGTCGCCGTGGTGCGAACGCCCCGTCGGCTCGTGCAGCTCCTGGCGGGATCGGCGATCGTCACCTTGGCCTACACCTTCGCCATGATCTGGTCGCTACGTGCCGTCGGTGCCGACATCGGGCTCATCGATGCCGCCTTGGCCTACCTGGCAGGTGCCGCCGCCGCTCTGGTCGCACCCACCCCGGGCGGACTCGGCGTGGTCGAGGCGACGCTGGTGGCGGTCTACGCTGCGATCGGGGTTCCCGCCGAGACGGGCATCGTGGCTGTGCTGCTGTTCCGCTTCGCCACGTACTGGGCACCGATCCTGCCGGGGTGGGTGGCACTCAACCGGCTCACCCGTACCCACCAGCTCTGATCGACTACACCTCGATGTCGTCGGGGTCGCG
>JBFGCM010000049.1:0-27658 GCA_041581135.1 Acidimicrobiia bacterium | reverse complement strand
GGTCGTGGTGGCCGGCTCGGCCGTCGTCGAGGGTGAGGCAGTCGTCACCGGCGCGGCGACCTCGGTCGTCTCCACGGTGTCATCGCCACCACACGCGGCCACCAGCGCGAGCAAACCGACCACCGCCAGTGAGTGCAGGCGGCGGCCGGCGCCGTGCGTACTCGTCGTCATCTCGTAGACCTTGACAGCTACCACAGTAACGGAGCTAGGGCCGTTGGTCCCTCAAGGTCGGGACAGGCTGGAGGCCCCGCGGTGGGATTGCCACCCGCACGGCCGTACGGACATCGGTGCCGCTCTCTCCTTCCGCCTAGGGTCCGTCCCGATGAGACTCCGCATCCTCCTCGCCCTGTTGGCCTTGGCCGTTCCGGCATGCTCGCCTGCCGACCTGGGCGACGATCCGATCGGCGCCCCATCGGACCAGACGTTCAGCTCGCTCGAGGCCCTGACCGGTTCCGCGGCGTACCGTTTCACGAGCTCGGTCAGCGTCGACGCCGGTGGGACCAGCGAAACGATCACGATCACCGGCGACGTCCAGGACCGCGACCACTTCCGCCTCGTCTACGAACCATCGGGTGTCGAGGTCATCGGCACGTTTGACGGCTACTGGGAGCGCAACGGTGACCGGTGGGAACCGGCCGACCCTCGCTTCGAGCGCGGCCAGTTCGAGCCGCCCACCTCCTATCAGGAGGCCGCCCTCGAGCTGTCTGGAGTCGTCGACCAGTTGCTCTTCACCGGCAACGAGGTCGTCGGCGACGGGTTCGAGACCGCCCACTGGCGGGTCGAAGACGGGAACGCCTTCGTCGACATGTGGATCGACGCCCGCGGGGTCATGGTGAAGGCCGAGTGGTTCGACACCATCGCAACGTACCTGTGGGAGATGCGCGACATCGGTGACCGGATCAGCGTGGAAACACCGGAGGCATAGCCGCCAAACCGCCGCATCGGGCGACGCCGACGGGAGTGACCGACGTGGGAGAATTCCGCACCAGTCACCAGAGGGCCACCATGACCGACACTGAGAAGCCGGCCGACCAGGGCACGCTCGGCACATTCGCCGGGGTGTTCACGCCTTCGATCCTCACGATTCTCGGGATCATTCTGTTCCTGCGGCTGGGTTTCGCCGTGGGCAACGCCGGCCTGCGCAACGGGCTGATCATCATCGGGATCGCCACGGTGGTGTCGACCCTCACCAGCCTGTCCCTGGCCGCCATCGCCACCAACATCGACGTGAAGGGCGGCGGCGACTACTACATGATCTCGCGCACGCTGGGAAAGGAGTTCGGCGGCGCTATCGGTCTCGTCCTGTTCCTGGCCCAGTCCGTGTCCATTGCGTTCTATGCCATCGGCTTCGGCGAGGCGGCTACGGCCATCGTGGGCGTCGAGGGCAAGCTGGCCGTGCAGATCGTCGCCACGGTGGCTGTCGGGGCGCTGTTCATCCTTGCCTGGTTGGGAGCCGACGTTGCCACCAGGTTCCAGTTCGGCGTCATGGCCTTGCTGATCGTTGCGCTGGCCTCGTTCTATCTCGGTGCGATCCCCGGGTTCGACAGCGCGGTGGTGGGCCGGAGCTGGGACGCTCCTCGCGGAGCACTGAGCTTCTGGGTGGTGTTCGCCATCTTCTTCCCGGCGGTGACCGGATTCACCCAGGGAGTTTCCATGTCGGGCGACCTGCGCGACGCCCGCAAGAGCTTGCCTCGGGGCACCTTCGCCGCCGTCGGCCTTTCCACCGTCGTGTACGTGTCGGTCGCGGTGCTGCTGGCCGGGAATGCGTCGCTGCGCACGCTCATGGACGATACCGAGGCGATGCGCTCGGCGGCGGCGTTCGGGCCCTTCATCGACGTCGGCGTCATCGCCGCCACCTTGTCGTCGGCCATGGCTTCGTTCCTCGGAGCGCCCCGCATCCTCCAATCGCTCGCAGTGGACCGCATCTTCCCGGCGTTGCACTTCTTTGCCGCCGGTCACGGCCCCACCAAGAACCCGCGACGAGCCGTGCTCCTCTCACTCGCCATCGCCATCATCACGATCGGGCTGGGCAGCCTCAATCTGATCGCTCCCGTCGTGTCGATGTTCTTCCTCATCTCCTACGGGCTGCTCAACTACGCCACGTACTACGAAGCACGGGCCTCGAGCCCGTCGTTCCGGCCCAGATTCCGCTGGTTCAACAAGCGACTCAGCTTGGTCGGCGCCTTGCTGTGCCTGGCAGCGATGCTGGCCATCAACCCGCTCGCCGGGGGCGGAGCAGTGCTGGTCATGTACGCCATCCACCGCTACCTGAGCAGCCGCACCCATCCGGAGCGATGGGCCGACGCCAGCCGATCGCACTTCTTCCAACGCGCCAAGGAGTCGATCACAGCCATGACCGCCGAGGCGGATCACGCCCGCAACTGGCGCCCACAGATCATCGCCTTCTCGGCCGATCCGGAACGCCGCGCCCGCCTGCTTCGCTTTGCCGGCTGGCTGGAGGGCGAGAGTGGCCTCACCGCGGCGGTGGAGATCGTGGTCGGTGAAGGCGCAGTCAAGCGCCGAGAGCGGGAGGAAGCCGAAAAGCGCCTCCAGCATCAGATCGAGGAACTCGACGTGGACGTCCTCGGCCGAACGATTTTGGCATCGGACGCGGTCGACGCGTTGCCGGTGATCGTCCAGTCGTTCGGCATCGGCGGGCTGCGGGCCAACACGGTGCTGTTCGGCTGGCCCCAGGAAACCTCCAGCCTCGACGGCTACGAGCACGTCCAGCGCGAGATCATGCGTCTCGGGGTGCACGTCGTGAGCCTCTCCAACGACGCCATGCGGTGGGGAGCGTTCGAGGCGATTCCACGCAAGCAACGTCGCATCGACGTGTGGTGGGAGGACGACGACAGCAGCCGCCTCTCTTTGCTGAGCGCCTACCTTTGCACCCGCACCCCGGATTGGTCCCGTGGCCGCATCCGCCTGTTGGCAGCGATCGCTCCCGACTCCGATCATGAGACGACCCAACGCGCCCTGCAGGAGATGCTCGAGGAGGTGCGGATCGAAGCGGACATCGAGGTGCTCACCGAACCGACGGAGAAGACTGTCGTCGACGAGTCCGCCGGGGCCGGGTTGGTGTTCCTCCCCATGCGACTCCATCGGCGCGAGTTCGTCGGTCCGTTCGAGACCCGACCGGCCGATCTCATCGCCAGGCTGCCGCTCAGTGCCGGGGTCGTCGCCGGGAGCCAGATCGATCTGGCGGCGGCACCCGACTCCGGCCATCACGAGGCCGTGGGACACGCCGAGGAGACCGTGGAGGCAGCGGAGCGTCGCCTCCACATCCTGGAGCGGCGGCTCGTTGAGGCCACCGAGGACGTCGAACGGTTGCGGTCGACCGACGGCGAGGGTGACACCGACGCGCTGGCCGACGCCGAGGGATATCTCGAGGACGTCCATCGACGCACCTTGCGCGCCCGCGTCAAGGCGGACGCGGCTCGCGGCGACCTCGAGCGCCTCGTCTCCGGGGTCGAAAACCCCTAGCCGGCGCGCCGGTCCCGGGCCGATCCGGCGAGGCCGACGCAAAGAACCCCCGGGAGTCCGGGGGTTCTTTGGTGTTGACGATTCGGTTCGGTACTACGTGATGCTGTCGCAGCAGATGACGAACTCGATGTGCGAGATCCCGTTGCCGTTCGAGGCCGGGTTGGCGAAGATCCACGTCTGACCCTCGCGCACCGCCGGGTCCTTGAGGCAGTCGTTAGATGCCTTGGTGAGGACGAAGCAATCCTCCTCGATGATCTCGCATCCGTCCAGGAGGGTGATGGTCCACGGCTCGGGCTCCTCCGGGGTGGTGAACCCGACCACGTGGTCGCAGGCACCTGGGCCGACGCCGAACCCGCCACTCGATGGGGTCAGGCACTTGCCCGTCGGGGCGCCGGGGTCGGTGTCCTGGCCGATCTGGTCCCAGATGTCCTCACACACGCCCTCTTCGATCTTCGCGGCGAAATACACCTGATCGGTGGGGCTGACGGATTGGGCGAATGCCGCCTGCATTCCTACGGTCTGAATGACCGGGGTCGCCCAGATGACTCCGGCACCGACGGTCGCACCGCGCTTGAGTGCCTCACGGCGAGTGATGTGTGCCACGCGTACCTACCTCTCCTCCTGCATAAGTCCCAGCAGCAAGTTACCTGCGACGTCTCGTCGTGTCGATACGCCGCACGACGTATTTCTCCCTCGGCGTAGGTAGTGCCACCTGGATGCTGATCGTGTTACCTGCGTTCAACGCGCCACGGCTCTGCGGTACTGGCGGATCGCCAGCGGCACGAAGACGACGAGTATCAGCGCCACCCACAGCAACGACGCCAGGATCGCGTTGCGCAGCGGCCACACGTCGGGTGGGGGAAAGAGCGGACTGGTATTGCCGAACATCTCGCGCGACGCCTGGGTCACCGCGGAGACCGGGTTCCACTCTGCGATCGGTTTCAGCGGGCCGGGCAGGTTGGTGGTAGCCACGAATGTGTTGGCGATGAAGGTCATCGGGAAGATGAGGATGAAGCTGGCGTTGTTGAACACCTCCGGGCTGCGCACCGCCAGCCCAATGGTGGCCATGGGCCACGACATCGCGTAGGCGAACAGCAAGAGAATGCCGAAGCCCGCCGCCGCCTCCGGCAGCGAGGAGTGAACCCGCCAGCCGACGATGAGACCCGTCACGGCCATGACGAGTACCACGATGACATTGTTGACCAGGTCGCTCGTGGTCCGACCGACCAGCACGGCAGATCGAGCCATGGGCAAAGAGCGGAACCGGTCGATGATTCCCCGCTGCATGTCTTGGGCGAGCCCGGTACCTGTGATGGTGGCGCCGAAGATAGCGGTCTGGGTGAAGATGCCCGCCATCAGGAACTCGCGATAGGACACCCCCGGAATCTCGATGGCGCTGCCGAACACATACGCGAACAGCAACACGAACATGATCGGCGACAGCGTGGTGAACACCAGCAGATCCGGCACCCGCTTGATCTTGATGAGGTTGCGCTTGGCGACGACGACTCCGTCGCCGATGGCACGGGCGATCGCCGTCATGACGGCAGCTCCGCATCCTCGGGCGCCTCTGCGACGTGGTGGCCGGTCAGCGTCAGGAACACGTCGTCGAGCGTTGGGCGCCGCAGCCCGATGTCGACCACGTCGATCGAGACTGCATCGAGGATCCGCAATGCGCTGGTGAGGAGACCTGGTGTGGCTCGCACAGGCATGGTCACGATCCGTCGGACCTCATCGATGCTCGGTTCTCCCAGCGAGGAAAGCTCTGCGGCGGCCGTCGCCAGGTCTGCCGGATCGTCGAGCGCGACCTCCAGGTGCTCACCGCCCACCTGCACCTTCAGCTCCTCGGAAGTTCCCTGTGCAATGACTCCGCCTCGGTCGATGACGACGATCTCGTCGGCGAGCCGGTCGGCCTCCTCCAGGTACTGTGTCGTCAGCAGCAACGTGCTGCCCTCGGAGACCAGCTCGGCGATGACATCCCACATGGCGAGCCGAGAGCGCGGGTCGAGGCCGGTGGTCGGCTCGTCCAGGAAGAGCACCTGGGGTTTGGCTACAAGGGCACCGGCCAGGTCCAGGCGGCGACGCATGCCGCCGGAGTAGCCCTTGACGGTCCGATCGGCTGCATCGGCGAGGTCGAAACGCTCGAGCAGCTCGCGGGCCCGCGCCCGGCTCGCCGTTGCGCCCAAGTGGTAGAGCCGCCCGACCATGTCGAGGTTCTCGAATCCGGTGAGATCTTCGTCGACTGCGGCGTACTGGCCGGACACGCCGATCACCTCCCTGAGCTCTGTGGCCTGCGACGCCACATCGAGTCCCAGCACGGAGGCAGACCCCTCATCGGGTTTGAGGAGCGTGGTGAAGATGCGCACGGCGGTGGTCTTGCCGGCCCCGTTGGGACCGAGCAGGCCCATCACGGTTCCTTGCTGCACTTCGAGGTCGAAGCGGTCGAGCGCCACCACCGAGCCGTATGTCTTGACGAGGCCCGAGGCCGTGATGGCTGCCAACGTGCTCCCTACTCCGAGGCCGGCCGCGAACCCTATACGCCGCGTCGGCACAGCGTGAGGCAGTGCCGGCCGCCGTACGAGCGCGGACGGTCGGGGTTCGGCACGCGAAGCGGCCGGCCCGTTCGGGCCGGCCGCGTGGGCGGATGACGGGTCTTGGCTACACCATGGATTCGACAGTCGCGACGTCCATCAGCCTCGGGCGGACGGCCGAAGCGTAGACCAGAGTGCCGATGAGGGGAATGAACATCTGCACGAGCACCCACACGAGCTTGTTCTGATCGATCGCCGACCATTGTGAGTCGGCGCGTAGCGCAGCCTCGAAGGTGCCCCAGAGCACGAAGCCCATGATGGTGGCCACCAACACGAAGCCCAGCGAGCCGACGCCCAGCCGAGGGAACAGAAACGGCAAGATCAAGAGCAGCGCGGCGAGCGCGCTGAGCACGATGACGGGATTTCGAAGGACCCGACGTGGATCCACAATCTCTCCTTTCCGCCACCCTCATGGTGACGAGTGGCGCGCAGTATGAGGCTGCGACGATCGTTTGTCCATAGGCAGTCTCGACCACAAAACCCCAGGTCAGCCGCCTCTTCTCGTTCCGTGGCCTCTCGCCCGGCCCTGGGATGCGTCAGCCCGCCGCTGTCGGGCCCGGCAGGCGACCGAACCGCGTGCCCCGGGGGCGCACGAGTGCCGAAACCATGGCACGCCCGGCGAGGAAACCCAGCAGGGCGCCGGTGGCGTTGGCGATGACGTCGTCGATGGTGCCGAGACTGCCGAGGCCGAACAGCGCCTGGGACAGCTCGATACCGGCGCTGAACCCGGCGCCGAGGACGAAGATCCTCCACCCACGGCGAAGGCCCGGCCATACGAGCGGCGCACACAACCCCAGCGGCAGGAACAGCACCACGTTGCCGATCGGGTCCTTCAGCACCGGCATCACCCCGGAACCGCGCACATACCGGTCCAGCACGACCTCCTCGAGGGGAATGTCGAACTCCTCAGCCACTCGATGCCGCGCCTCCTCGTACTGCTCCGGAGTCATGAGGAAGCCGCCGGAATTCACGAGGCCATCCACCAGCCCGGTAAAGGGAATGATGCTCTGCAACCGAAACCGATCTCGGCTGGGGGCTTCGAGGTAGTCGAGCGGGTAGATGGTCATCGCCAACGCGGCCACCAACCACACCGAGGTGCCCACCATCGCCATCGCACGCAGCGGCTGCCTGGGCCGGCGGCTCAGGGCCCAGGCCGCGAACGCCAGACCGGCGAGGAGCAACCCGAAACTGAGGGGCTCATCCCACATGAGCTCCAGTTGCTGTTCAGCGTTGTACCACCAACCCGACAGGGTTCGGATCACGTGTCGGACCTAGCCCTCGATCGGGGCGACATCGCCGAGGGACACCAGCAACTTCTCGAGCTGGCGCGCCAGCGAGGTGAGGTCGCGCGCGGACAAGTCGTGGAGCTGATCCTCCTGCTCGTCCAAGATGGCGCCAAAGGCGCGATCTGCCAACGCCATACCCTCGGCCGTCAGGACGACCGCCACACCGCGTCGGTCGTGCGGGTCGGGGTGACGTTCGATCAGCCCCCGCTTCTCCAGACGGTCGAGTCGATTCGTCATGCCCCCCGATGTGAGCTGCACCAACCGCGCCAACTCGGAGGGGGTCGCTTCCTGTTCGGCCCCCCGCCGGCGGAGGGCGGTGAGTACGTCGAGATCTCCCTTGTGGCTCAAGCCGTGGGTGGCCGCCACCTGGTCGAGACGGGTCTGGATGAGCTGAGCCGCACGCAGAATCCGGCCCACCACCTCTACCGACCTCGTGTCGAGATCCGGCCGTTGTCGCTTCCAGTCGGAAACCACTTGTCGCACGACATCTCCCATCCGATGCAATGTAGCTCACCCAAAAGATACTTGCATTCTAGCTTTAGATCAAGTAACTTTGGAGCAAGTAAACACCCCAGTCTCGAAGGGATGGAGGAATGACGAAGAAGAACCGCAGCGCACGCGTGATCGCCGGCTCAATGCTCGCCGGTCTCGCCGGAGCGTTTGCGTGGATGAAGGGCCGCCGCCGCGGCTCCGACACCGACGGAACGAGGAACCAGGCCGGATGACGCGGAACTTGCGCCCATTGGACAAGGACAGCGAGCGGGTGGTGAGGTTCGTCTGGAGCCCAACCCAGATCGCGATCCTCGCCGCTGGCGTCTTCTTCATCGCCCTCGGCGGCATCGCGCTCACGCGGCTGCTCACCGTGGGAATCGACTCCCCCATCGATCCGGCAGTGCCGGTCGGCTGGTGGACCCGGACGCTGCTGATGGCGTCGATCGAGGTGATCATCGGCCTGGTGATGGTCTTCGCCGGAGCGCAGACCCCGGCACCGCGCATCTTCTATCGAGTGCTCGGTGGCGTGGCGTTGGCCTTCGGCCTCGTGATGGCGTTCCAGCCGTCGTCATTCGACAATGTGCTGGGGGCCGGCCGTCCCAGCGGCGTGCTCTACACGCTGCTCGGCGCCGGACTCTTGGCCCTCGGCTTCGGCACACCGATCGTGTTCGAGCGGGAACGCACCATCGTGGATACGACAAAGGAGTCACCGCTGGACATCGCGGTCTGAACTCCAGCCGACTCCCTCGTCGGCTGACCTCAAGGGCGGCGCCGGCTCCCCTCGGCGCCGCCCTCTCGCGTCCCGTTCCCGATCGACACTGATTGAAGCTGCTCCGAACGCGGACAGTAGCCACCGTTCGGCTCCGTACCGACAGCAAGATCGCTCAACACCGGCCCCAGCTCGCCGATAGACGTGTGAGTAGATCATGTGACATTCCCTATGGCTTCTGTTCCCATCCCAGACAACGAAGCGGCTCGGCTGGAAGAGCTGCATCAGCTCGCCATCCTGGACTCGCTGCCGGAACAGGCGTACGACGACATCGCGTTACTGGCGGCTCAAATCTGCGAGACGCCGATCGCGTTGATCAGCCTGGTCGACGCCGACCGCCAGTGGTTCAAGGCCACCGTCGGCATCGACGCGACCGAGACCCCTCGAGACCTGGCGTTCTGCGCCCATGCCATCCTCGAACCCACCCAGCTCCTCGTGGTTCCCGACGCCACCAAGGACGAACGGTTCGCCTCCAACCCGCTGGTCGTCTCAGACCCGGCCATCCGACTGTACGCAGGAGCGCCGCTGACCACTTCGAAGGGGCATGGCCTCGGCACGCTGTGCGTCATCGATCGCGAAGCGCGCCACCTCACCGTCCAGCAGCAGCGCGCCCTCCAAGCGCTGGCGCGCCAAGTGGCGACGCACTTCGAGCTTCGCTCTGCCGTACAGGAACTGGAACGACGGGCCCAAGAACAGGAACGGTACGAGGAGCAACTACTCGACTACCAACGGCGGCTCGAGGAGAACCTTGCACTCATCGCCGAGCAGAGCATCACCGATCCGCTCACCGGTCTGCGCAATCGGAGAGCCCTGCTCGCCAAACTGGAAGAAGAGTTCTACCGATTTCAGCGCCATCGCGCCCCGCTCGCCCTGGCACTGCTCGACGTGGATCACTTCAAACCGTACAACGACGAATTCGGACACCCCGCCGGCGACATGGTCCTCTGTGAGATGGCCCAGCTACTGAAACACGACAGCCGGGAATCCGACTTCGTAGCGCGGTACGGCGGCGAGGAGTTCGCCATGGTGTACGTGAACACGGCTCCCGACAGTGCCGCACTCCTCGGTGAGCGGCTCCGCAAGTCCATCGAGAGGGCCAATTGGGAGTTCCGCAACGTCACCGTCTCCGTCGGTATCGCCAACATCACCGACCAGATGCAGACGATCGACGACTTGATCGCGGCGGCGGATCGCAGCCTGTACGAGGCCAAGGAGTTGGGGCGCAACCGCGTCGTGACCGCCTGAGCCAACCGTCTCCGGCAGCTCGTTTCCCGACCGACACGGCAGCATTCGCGACGTCGAGATGACTAGTTGCGTCGCGCCACCGAAAACCACCCTCAGTGGTCGTGTGTCGGATGCCGATTCACAGGGAAGAGGTGCACAATGAGACTCTTCCAATTTGATCTCAAACTCCCAGACGGTCGGGTGGTCCCGGCCAGCGCCACCGCCGAGAGCTGGCAGTGGTCGGCAGCGTTCTCCGCGGCCTGTCGAGAGGTGGAGAGGCGCTACGGGCTCCTCCCCTACGCAGGCACGACCTGCGTCAGCTACTCGTCGGCCGCATTCGACGCCCACCAACCAGAGTTGCTCCACGCCGCGTAGGAAGCGCTCGAGCCGGCGGCGCGACCCTGCCTCCCCACGCCGCCGGCCACCGACGGTTGGACGATCAGTAGCTCACGTGGTTGCCGGTCACACGGAAGACCACTCGGGAAGAGCTCAGGTCTGGCGTCGGAATCACTTGTACGTCGCCTCGAACGAATCGAAAGGCGCCGCTCCCGCCCGTGACGGCGAAGACCGTGTCCCCAGCGAGCCACTCCGGGATCGAGAACGCTCCAGCAGCAACTATGTCGCCATGGGGAAAGTGGAAGACCAGCTCACACATGTACCTGTCGGCGACCAATGGGTCGGGGTCGACGCTGACACATGTGCCCCCATCCCAACCCAATACCTCACCCTCGAGCGATTCCATCCGATCCTGGAGCACCCATCCCTGGTCGATGGGGATGTCTGCCTCAAGCACCGGGAACACATCGATCTCGAACCCGGTCCTACCGTCCCTGGCCACGGCAACACCCGCGGTGATCAGAATGCCGGCGACCAGGGTCAGGAGTACGGCTACTACGACGGCGCGTCGCATGAGAACCCTCCTTGTCTCACCTACCGAGTCCAAGCGAATCAGCAGGTGTCATGTTCGGTGTGCGACACGGAACGGCAGCCCGCCCGCGCGCACCTCAACCCCACCGTATGACGGGCGGCATTCGCCGTACCAGGGACCGATGTCACGTCAATCCCAACAACTCCCAGACGCGCGTCACGACGAACACCAGCAACACCAGGCCGATGAGGTCCAAGACGATGCCCGTTCTGAAGATCTGGCCGGCGCGGTACAAGCGGGTGGCGTACGCGATCATCGTCGGCGGGGTGCCGATCACGAGAGCGAAGTCGATCGAGGAGGCGATTGCCACCACGACGACCAAGACGGTGGCATCGATGCCGACCACACCGGCGAGGGGAATGACCATCGGAATGAGGATCGCCGCCGACGCCGTGTTGGAGGCCACGGTCGTCAACAGCAGTGCGATCGCCGCTACTGCGAACACGGCGACGATGTCGGCGGCACCGGCGAGGCCCGTGAGTCTGGTGGCCACGTAGCCCGAGGTACCTGTCTCCACCAGGAACAACCCCAGGGTCAGCGCTCCCCCGAACGTCAGCAACGACGACCAGGAGATCCGACCGAGATCGTCGGGCACCAGCTTGCCGAGCACGAAGAGCACGATGGCACCCGCCAACGCAACCATCCCGGGATGGATTCCATGGAAAGTCTCGGTCAGCCACCCCACGGCGACGACGCCGAACACCGCCAGCACGGTGATCTGTGAGCGAGTCGGAGAACCGAGCTTGAGACGCTCCGCCTCGGCGACCTGCTGCGCCTGCCGGAACGCACCGACCTCCACTCCGATCCGGCTTCGCCGCCACAGGTACAGACCGATCACGGGAAGGAGGACCACGACCATGGGGAGACCGAAACCGAACCACTCGACGAACGAGATGCTGCGGTTGCCGAACTCGTCGAGCAGCTCGATCGCGAGCTGGTTGGCGGGTGTGCCGATGGCGCTGCCGACCCCACCGATGGTGGCGGCGTAGGCGATGCCCAGCACCAATGCCTTGCGGTAGCCCTCACCTGGGAGCGGCTCGGTGATGGCAAGCGCGATCGGGACCAGAACGGCCGTGGCAGCGGTGTTCGACATCCACATCGAAAGGAAGGCAGTGAGCCCCAGCATGGCGGTGAACAACGTCATCGGCGAGCGGCCGGCCGCAGCGGTGATCGAGACCGACACGTAGTGGTCCAGCTCGGTTCGTCGCATGGCTTCGGCCATCAGAAACCCGGCGAAGAACAGCACGATGATGGGGTTGAAGAACGGCGACATGGCGTCGGTGGCGCCGGCCACATCGGTGAACACCAGCACAACCGGGATGAGCAGTGAGGTCACGAACAACGGAAGTGCCTCGGTCACCCACAGAACGATCACCACGCCGAGGAGCGCCAGGACCACGCCGGCGTCCTGCGTGGGGCGGCGACTGGCCAGGAGCTGCTGTGCCTCCCCATCCCACCGTATGACCGGGATCAGTTCGGATCGCCCATCCGGCAGATCCACCGTCAGCTCGATGTCGTCGACATCCGGGCGGACGGGTTGCCCGGATCGTTCGACGGCGATGGAGACCTCGACCAGGGCGTCGATGGGCACGCCCTCACCCAATTCCACCTTGTACCGCGAGTCGCCGTCCTCGGCGCTCAGGACCACCGGGACGGTGGCGCCGACGTCGATCCGAGACTCCAGCACGACCAGCCCTTCGTGGAGCAGCGTCACGGTGCCACGACCCTCGGGCCAGTCGGCCGGTGCCAGCAGAGCGGCCATGCCCCCCACCAGCAGCGCCAGCCCGAAGAGGGCGGGTCGTTTCAGCCGCTCGGCGCGGGGACTCACGACGCGGGCGGGGTCATGACTCAACGCGTGCGCCGTGGAGGACCTTCAGGCGGGCTCTGCGGCGATGTCGCGAGCGCGCTGCACCAGCGCCGCCAGCTTGTCGAGATCGATGTCGTCAATGCTCTTGAAGCTGATGCTGGATTTGCCCACCTTCACCTTGCCGAGGTCCTTGCCGTACTTCTCGGACAGGTACTCACGGTCTTCGACGGCGCTGACGTAGACGCTGATGTAGTGCTTCTGAAGCGCAAGGCCGACGAGGAACCACTCCACCGTGCGCTTGTCCGAGCGTGTGGTGGTCATGGTGCCGTAGCCGATGATCTCCTGGTCCGAGCCACCCCAGAACCTGCCCTCGTAGAGGACGCGGGTCTCGCCGGCCATCACCTTGGCGATCACGCTGTCGAGGGTGACCATGTCGTCGCGCTGGTCGTCCGGTAGAGAGGCGAGGAACTCGTCGATGTCGCGGTCGGTCTTCTCCACGTGCGAACGCTAGCCGACGGCTACTTGTCGCCGAGACCGCTGATCGTGCCTACGCCCGTCACGGTCTGCGTCACCTGGGGGGAGCCGTAGTAGTCGATGCTCCCGACTCCGGTGATCGTCGCAGAGAGATCGTCAGTGGCCCACACCGTGGCCGAGCCTGCCCCTGTCGTCGAGACATCGGCGCGGGCGCTCCGTAGGTCAGCACCTTCATAGTTGCCGATACCGGTGAGGGTGACGTCCAGTGTGCTCACATCGCCTGCCAGCTCGACGCGTCCCGCACCGGAGATCTCGACGTCGAGCTCCGGGGCCGTGAGCGCGCCCACGTTGACGTCGCCGGCTCCACTGAGCGTGATCGAGAAGCTGTCGGCGTCAGCCGAGGCTACGTCGAAGTCACCTGCTCCGGCGAGCGTGAGCCCCGTGAGCTCTCGCGTCGACACCCGATAGATGACCGAGTCACTCGGGTCGATATCGATGCCGTCCTCGGTCTCGATCACCAGGGTGTTCCCACGTACGGTCGTCTCGATGTGCTGGAGCAGGTTGTCGTCGGTCTCGATGCTCAACGAGGCCGGCTCACCGACGGTGACGATGACGCTCCCCTCACCGGCGAGAGTGATGCGTTCGAAGTCACTCACCTCGCGGGTCTCGGTGATGACGGTCCCGCTGCCGTCCACGTCCCGCCCGAGGTCGACGTCGACGTCACCGCAGGCGGCGATCAACAACAACGCGAGCAGGCCAATGAAGGTTCGGTGACGCATGGCGGTCCCCCCTTTTGGCTGCGTACCACCCCCAGCGTCCTCCCGGCGAGCAGTGGGCACTAGGGTCGAAGTGCTCCGCCGTCGGCGGGGTGAGCATGCGCGTTTCGACCGGGCGGCACACACAGAGATGCCCGCGACACGTCGACCGCGGGCATCTCCATCGTGCCTGGGCGCCGTTCTGGCGTCAGGCAGGTGTGTCTAGCGACGGGGCGTCATCGAGCGCTCCAGGGGCCTTCGAACTCGAGGAACGAGTCCGAGAGCAGCCCACTCCATCGCAGCCCGTGAGCCATGAGCCTGCCGGCGAACGGCCCTTCAGGATCGACGAACTCGACGGTGCCGTTGGCGTGAGCTTCCAGCGTGGCCAGCGAGACGACACCGCCGTCGTACCCCCACATGGCGACGTCGTCGGCGTCACACTCCTCGAACACACCGCCGTCGTACTCGAGCGGTGTCTCGTAGATGATCCACTGCTCGACGAAGTGGAAGGCTTGCATGATGACGGTGGGTTCGGCCGTCGGGATGAACACCATCCCGTAGGCCTCGTCGTCGATCGTGATGTTCCCCGCCCACGTGACCGTCGGACACGGGGCATCCTCGACACCGAACCCGACGTTGAAATCGGCGACCAGCCAACCTTCCAGTGGGTGTTTCGCGGTCACCGGCGCCGCGGCCAGCATCGAGAGGACGACGATCGCGGCGAGCACGGTCGTCAGCTTCTTCTTCATGGTTTCCCCTTCTTCGCGGTTCCGTGACGTCCCAGCCACCTCCTCGGGACTCGAGGCGACCTCGGCGCACCAGGATCTTCCTGCAGGACGGGCCGTGCCTGGATCGGCGGCGGTCGTACCCGGGCGCGCGTAACCGCACTGCGGTGGCCCGGGGTTCGGAGGCGGGGCGTCGGTCTGATGAGACCTCCTTCCTCCCAAGTTGGAAGTGTGGTGCCGCAGCGGACGATCCACAAGGGGCAACCTGGGCCCGCAGCCCGCGCCTCGAGGGTGAGCGTGTCACCATGGGGTACACAACGCCACCTGGCGGAGGCATGCGTTGCCGAGAACTACCAGCCGGTATCCAGGGCGCGAGAATGAAGTGAAGGGACGGGTGATGCGAGTTCTCGTCACGCTCGGCGTGGTGGTGGTCGTAGCCGTCGGAATCCTGTGGCTCGGGCAACGGCGCCTCATCTATTTCCCGTCGGGATCCCCGGGTCCACCACCCCCAGGCTGGGAACCCGTGACGCTTGCCACCAGTGACGGCCTCGACCTGGCGGCGTGGGTCTGGGAGCCGAGAGGTGACGCCGCCGTGGTCATCGTCTTCAACGGCAACGCCGGTAACCGAGGTGACCGTCTCGGCCTGGGCGACGCACTTGCCGGGCATGGCCTCGGCGTCATCCTCTTCGACTATCGCGGATATGGCGGCAACCCCGGCAGCCCCACCGAGGACGGTCTCGCCAACGACGCTCAGGCCGTGGCGGACTGGGTGCGTGTGCGCTACCCGGGCCGGCCCATGGTCTACTTCGGAGAGTCCCTAGGAGCCGCGGTGGCCGTCGATCTGGCTGTCCGGCAACCGCCTGACGCCATCGTGCTGCGATCGCCGTTCACCTCGCTCGCCGACGTGAGCGGCGTGCACTATCCCCTGCTACCGGCGGAGCTACTGCTCTGGGACGAGTATCCGTCGCTCGACCGGATCGCCGACGTGGCGGTTCCCACGGTGGTGATCGCCGGTTCGGCGGACTCCATCATCCCGCCGGAGCAGTCACGAGCGATACACGACGCAGCCCCGGGCCCCACGACATGGGTGCGCATCGACGGTGCGGACCACAACGACGCCGCCTTGGTACAAGGGCCGGCCGTGATCGCCGCCGTTGTGAACCTGGCCGGTCGCTCGGGGAGCAGCAATTAGACGGTCACCTCGTCGGTGCAGCGCCATCCCGTCGCTAGATTTCACAGGACGAGACACCTCCGATGGCAGACACCCAGCTCATCACCGAGACGCGAGAACTGGTTGCGCTCAATGCCGACGTGGTCGGGTACAGCCGGTTGATGGCGGACGACTTCGGCGCCACGACCACGACCATGGAGCGTTATCACCGGCTGGTGGAGAAGCAGATCGCCCAAGCCGGCGGGGCTCTCGTCAACTTCGTCGGTGACAACTTCATGGCGGTGTTCGAGGACGCCAAGGCCGCCATTGGCGCGGCAATCGCCATCTCCGCCGCCATCGAGCGAGACTCGGAACAGGTCCCGGAGAATCGAAGGCTTCGTTTCCGCATGGGCATCGACCAAGGACCCGTCACCATCAGCGACGGGGACTACTTCGGTGATGCGTTGAACATCGCGGCCCGCATCCAGGCGCTGGCTCGCCCCGGCGGCGTGAGCGTCTCCGGATCGGTGTACCAGGAGCTCGACGAGCCGGCGCTCCGCTTCAGGTCCACCGGTGTGCGACGCCTCAAGAACATCCCCGAGGGCGTGGAAGTGTTCGAGTTCGCCGATCTCCCGACGGCGGTGGAGCATCAAGCGCCTCGACTCGCTCTGTCACCGCCCTCCATCGCCGTGTTGCCCATCCACACGTCCGGTCTCACCGCCGCCACCGAAGGGGTGCCCGAGTTGATCCGAGCCGACGTCGTGCATCGCCTCGCCGGCGTTCCCAGCATGAGCGTCATCGACGCCCCTGCCGATCCGATCGAACCCGCCACACAGGCCCCCGAATACTTGATGGAGATGGGGTTCCACCAGTTCGAGGAGCGGGCCCGCTTCTACGCCAAGTTGATGCAAGTCGCCACGATGAACATCGTCACCTCCCAGCGGTGGAGTGCGACTGCAGAGGAACTCGTGGCCGGCTCCGACGAGATCGCCGACCAGATCGCCGCCGCAGTGGAGGTAGAGCTCGTCATCGGAGAGCCGGCCCGGGAGTACTCACGCCTGGAGGACCCCGCCGCCATCCGGGACATCTACCAGGGGTGGTACCACCTCACTGCCGACACGCCGGAAGGCATTCTCCGCGCCATCGAGCTGTTCGAAGGGGTCGCCGCCGCCCACCCCGACCTCTTCATCGGTCCGTCATTGACGGCATTCGCCCACTGGGTGGGAGCCGCCGAGGGACTCCTTCCCGACGCGGCCGAGCACTACACCATCGCAATGGACCTGGCGCGCCGGGGCGCGGAGCTGGGAGATCAGACCGGACTGGCGCAGATGGTGCAGGCAGCGATCCTCATGTCCATCGGGCAGGCCGGGGAAGCGTTGGAGATGCTCGAACACGTCGAGATCCAGCGCCCGACATGCGACATCACGTACGGCCTCGAAGCGAGTGTGCGCCGCTACCTGGGGCAGTGGGAGAAGTCGATCGACCTCCTCGACGTGGCGATGCGGCTCACCGCCATGAACAAGCCGTGGTACCCGACCATCCAAGCGTGCTCGCTGTACATCGGGAACCGGTTGCAGGCCGCTGCCTCCACCGCCGAATCCGTGCTGGAGCACCAGCCCCGCAACCTCGAAGCGCTCATGGTGCTGGCGGCCGCGCAGGTCGAGCTCGGTCAGCTGCGCAGAGCCAAGGCGACCGCAGCGCTCATCACCGAACGGTTTCCCGGCGTCGATGTCGGCGCGTGGCTGGACCGACGTCCGTACCAGGATCCGGAGCTGGTGACTCGCTGGAAGCGGTCCTTGGCAGAAGCCGGCCTCGACTCCGGCGATCGGATCACCGAGGCGTAGCGGGCGGTGGCGCGGCGCACGCGCTCACTCCGCGTTTGCGGCAGCGATCACCTTCCTCAAGCCCGTGACGATCGCCGACGACCATCGACATGACCTCGGTCAGCACCGGCGACAGCACGCGTGACGAGCATTTGCGATCCGCCGACTTCTTCGATGTCGAGCGGTGGCCGACTGCTCGGTACGAGTCCACGGCGATCGAGTGGGACGGTACGAGCGGTTCCATGACGGGTGCCCTCACCATTCGTGACGTCACCCGATCCCTGGACGCTCGCGGCTGAGTTCCTCGGAGCCGTCACCGATCCCTGGGGCAACGACCGCGCCGTCTTCAGCGCAACGGGCACCATCGACCGGGAGGACTGGGACCTCACCTGGGACATGCCTCTGGCGTCGGGCGGCCTTCTCGTGTCAAGAGAGACCACCATCGAGCTCCACATCGAACTGATCAGAGAAGGCTGACGAGCCGGAATCCTGCTCTGGTCACCCGTCGTCTCCGTGGAAGGCCGCTTCGAGGGTCGCCAGGTCGAGCTTCACCATGGTGAGCACGGCATCGCCGGCCCGCTTCGCCTTCTCCCGATCCGGATGGGCGAGCATCTCGCCGAGCGCTCGCGGCACCACCTGCCACGACACGCCGTAGCGATCCCGTAGCCAGCCACACATCACCTCGGTGCCACCGCCCTCCAACAGCGCCTCCCAGTACATGTCGACCTCCGCCTGGTCGGCACACTCCACCACGAACGAGATGGCGTCGTTGAACTCGTGATGCGGGCCGGCCGAGATCGCCATGAAGGGAGATCCGAGGAGCGTGAACTCGACCACCTCGACGGTTCCCACCGGGCCACTCGGGGAGTCACTCGGGAGGGTCGTCACACGACCGACGCTGGAGTCGGGGAAGATCAACGCGTAGAACTCAGCCGCCTCTACAGCAGCGTCGGTGTACCAGAGGTGAGGAACGATTCGGGTGACCAGTGCTCTCCTGTGGCGATGTGCCAGAAGCATATGCGCTGTGATGCCAGTCGATGCGTCGATAATGCCCGGATGAACGAACGGGAGATGTGGAACCAGCGATATGCCGATGGCGACTATGTGCCACGGACCCGTCCGGCCCCGTTCCTCGAAGAGTGGCTGCCGCGGCTCACGCCCGGTCGGGCACTCGACATTGCATGCGGCACGGGGCGCAACGCCCTGCGGCTCGCCGAGGCGGGCTACGAGGTCGACGCCGTCGACATCTCCGAAGTGGCGATCGACCGCGCCCGGGCGGAGGCAGACCGCAGAGGAGTGAAGGTCAACTGGATCGTGTCCGACCTGAACGAGTTCGAGATTCGCGCAGCCGCGTACCAGGTGATCACCGTGATCCGGTACCGCAACCCGGCGTTGTGGCCGAAGCTCGTCGCCGGTCTGGCGCCGGAGGGGTGGATCCTCATCGATCACCACGTGAAGACGAGTCGGCCGGCTGCCGGCCCGTCGTCACCGGAGTTCCGGCTGGACCCGCAGGAGCTGCTGCGCGCCTTCGCCTCCCTGCGCATCGTGTACTACACGGAGACGACCGAACCCAGCGATCGGAGCGACGACACGTTCGTCTTGGCTCGCATCGTGGCGTGCAAGGGCGACGCCGGCTTGTAGCCGCGCGGCGTCGGCCTTCACCGGGTACCACTCACACGGCGGCGAACCACCCCATGGCGCCACGGGACATCATCGAGTGCTGGTGGGGATGGAACATGTACCGACCCAGCTCGGACAGCGTGAACTCCAGGATGGCGCGATCCATCTGGCCCATGGTGACGACGTCGGTGGTGAACGCCGGCGCTTCTCCCATCCCGGCCGGATAGACGTCGAACATCTCGGCGTGGAGATGGAACGAGGCGATGGGGTCGAACTCGACCATGTTGAGCACATAGGCACGCACCGGCTCCCCGACCGGCACCTTGATGGGGTACTTCTGATAGAACCCGGCGACCCCGTTGTACCCATAGACCTCGTTGCGTCCGTCCTCGTCGACGTCCCATCCCGAGAGAGCCAGGACCACCTCATGGGCGTTCGGCCTGCCGTCCCTGGGGTCGACGATGAGGGTGCCGTACAGTCCTTTCGCGATGTGACGGTCGATGGGCATGGTGTGGCAGTGGTACGGATGGACTCCGGCCGGCCCCGCTTCGATCTCGTACACGGTCTCGCCTCCGGGCGGAACCGGCTCCCAGCCGTCATGAAGCGGCGAGTGGCGGCCGTGGAAGTGGAGGTTGTGGTCGTGGCCGGTGCTGTTGACGAAATGCACCCGGAGCGCATCACCCTCCGTGGCCCGGATGATGGGTCCCGGAGCGGTGCCGTTGTAGGTCCATGCCTCGACGGTGTGGGCCCGCGACACCTGCAAGGAGCGTTCCACGACCGCCATCTCGACCTCGACCGTACCCCGTCGCGGCGAAGGCGGGTACGTGCGCAGGTCGAGCGCGTTCGCATCGAGTTGATCGGGCACGGAGTGGTCGGCGCCGTAGGGCCCGGCGGCGGCCCCGGTCGGCAGTTCGCTCGAGAGCACTCCGGTGCCGTATGCCTCGCCGGCGGCGGCATCGGGGGCGCCGACGCCACCCAGTCCATACACTCCCGCCCCGCCCACCACCAGTCCGGCGCCGAGCATCGACAGCCCGCCACGCTGAATGGCACGCCGCCGGCTGATGGCTCCGTCACCGCTCGGGTCGGCCTCCGGCGTCGTCGCCGCGTCGTGATGCTCGTCGCTCAAAACACGCCGCCGCTCAGCAGTGCCGCCACGACGGCGACCAGCCACAGCACGAAGCCCCCGAGCGATGTCCCCAGCCGGCGGCGCCGCGCCATGAGTCGGTGGCCCAGAGCCAGATAAGCGAGCACGCCAACGGCGGGGACCACCACGACCAGGAGGGTCCAGGCCACCTTGACGGTCGCGGCGCGACGACTGCGCCAGATGTGCCACACGGCCCAGATGCCGCCGGCGATCCAGGTGAGCAGTGGAATCCACCACAGGAGCGCACCGAACAGCACCGGCCAGAAGCCTCCGTCGACGGCCACCCCGAAGAGGACGGGACGGCGTCCGTCGACCTCGACCCCGGCGGGCAGCTGAGGCGTGACGATCGAGTCCGGGTCGAAGTCGAGCGACGCGAACACGTCGCGAGCCACGACTACGGGTGCGTTGGCGCCACCGGGCAACTGTTCGAAGGCGAGGTCCGGCTTCGGAGCATCGCCATGCTCCAGCTGCGGGTTCTGGCCGTGCTTGGCCTGGGCGATGCGGCCCAGATTGTCCGACGAGGTGGCCAACCCGTACCACAGGGGCAGGTTGATGCCTTCACACGAGTGCAAGAGCTCCAGCGTGTACGGCACGGTGGTGGAGGCGTCGTTCCCGGCGAAACAGGACCCTTGCTCGAGCGGTCCCCCGAGCAGCAAGTCGGCCCGCCCCGAGCCCACGATGGTGTTGTCGCGCACCTCGTTGCCGCCCGACGGCCACAGGCCGGCGTCGATGTTGGACACCACCTCGACACCGCTCGTACGGTTGTTCACCATCAGGTTGTTCCGCACCACCGAATCACGGGCACCGACGAGCACCACGCCGTTGCCGTACGCCGACCACTCGGCCGTGCGGTTGGGGGCACGTCCTTCCTCGCCGTTGTGGTGGATGTAGTTGCCGGCAACGACCACGTGGTTCACGGGTGGCAACAGCTCCGAGTCGAGCGAGTTGGGAACGACACCGGCCACGTTGTAGCGCCACTCCGAGTTGACGATGTAGATGTTGCCCGAGCTGTTGGTGCCCGAGTAGCCCAGACCGTTGAACTCGGCAAGCACGTCGGTGACGACCGCATTGCACGGGTCGCACTGACCGATGTAGAAGCCGGCATCCCACGATCCCGACGCGTAGGAATGCTCGAACACCCCGTCGACCGAGTCGAAGGCGTAGATGCCATACACCCAGCCGTCGATCGCCGTGAGGTACGAACCGCGGTAGCCCGTGACGCCGTTCCAGAAGAACCCGTTCACGGTGTAGCTACGCGCCGTCATGTTCTCGATGGCCACTCCGTCGGCGGTGACGACGACACCGTTCTCGCGGGTGAACTCACCATCGAGGATCACGGCGTTGCGGTCGGTGCCCCGGATGGTCAGCCCCGGCGTCGTCACCGACACCGACTCGCGATAGACACCCGGCGAGATCAGAACGAGGTCCCCCGGGGCGGCGGCATCGACGGCGGCTTGGATGTTCGGATAGCGATCGGGCACGGCCCGGGTCTCCCCGGTCCACTCGGTGGGTGCCTCGGACTCGGCCGCGACCACGTCGGCTGCCGCAGCGACACCGCCGACGATGAGCGTGCCGGTCATCCCTTCCCACTCGCCGACGGCATTCTGGGTGGCGTGCAGTGAACAGAAGTAGTCGTAGACGCCGGGTTGGGCGATGGTGAGAGTGAACGACTCCCCGGGCTCCTGGTTGGCGCCGAGGTCTGCGAGCGAACTGAACGACCCGTCGACTGCGATGACGTTGTGCGGCACGCGGCCCTCGTTGTCGAAACGAACCTGCTCGCCAGGCTCCACTTCCAGCACTTGTGAGGCAAATGCGTTGTCGAGCATCCGAACCTCGGTGGTGCCGTCCGACCCTCCGCACGCAGCAAGAACAACAGCAGCGAGGAGCAAGGCACCGGCGCAGCGAATCCACCACATGAGCCCGCAGCGTAGAGCGCCGCGCTCCCGCTCGTCAGGACCGCCGATGCCTGACTACTGCGCCGTCCAGCCTCCGTCGATGGAAAGGACCGCTCCGGTGATGGACGCCGCCTGCTCGCTGCACAGGAACAGCGCAAGGTCCGCAACCTGTTCGATCGTGACGAAGCGTTTGGTTGGTTGGGCCGCCAGCATGACGTCGCTGACCACCTCTGCTTCGGTGATGCCTCGGGCCACAGCCGTGTCGGCCACCTGGGCCGTCACCAGAGGCGTCTCCACGTAGCCGGGGGCGATGGCGTTGACCGTGATCCCCTGGTGCGCGACCTCGAGGGCCACGGTCTTGGTGAGGCCGGCAAGGCCGTGCTTGGCCGACACGTACGCAGACTTGAACGGCGAAGCGACCAGCGAGTGGGCCGACGCGATGTTGATGATCCTGCCCCAACCCTGCTGGACCATTCCCGGCACTGCGGTGCGGATGGTGTGGAAAGCCGCGGAGAGGTTGATGGCGATGATGTCGTCCCACCTGGCGACGGGGAACTCGTGGATGGGAGCCACGTGTTGCACCCCGGCGTTGTTCACCAGGATGTCGATGGTCCCGAAACGGCTGAGAGCCGAGGCGACCAGGCGCTCGATCTCCTCCGGCCGGCGCACGTCGGCGCCGATGAACTCCGCTGCGCCCGGACCGGCTGCGTCGACCTCCGCGACGGCGGCCCCGACCTGATGCGAATCGCCCAGACCGGTGACCACCACGTCGGCTCCAACGGAGGCCAGCGCCCCCGCGATCCCCAGTCCGATGCCGCTGGTCGACCCCGTCACCAAGGCGGTCCTGTGCACGGATTCAGACATTCGGTCACTCAGCGCTGGGTCGACTCTGCCCTCAGTGCGGGCCGCAGTGCACCCTAGCGAGCGGGCACGGGCGCCTCACGGTGCCGGGGCCTGCGACTACGAGGGCAGGAAGACGTAGACCGGCGTCTCGACCCGCGTCGTCGCTCCACTGGTGATGTCGATGGCGACCAGCGCGCGCTGATCGACCTCGTAGCCCAGCTGGTAGCTGTCGCTGGCCTCACAGGCGACGACCCAATGCTCGGCGAACTCGATGCAGAGCACGGGGTTGTCGAGCACCCACCGACCGACTTCGGCACCGGTTGCGGTGTCCTTCACCACCACGACAGGGCTCCAGAAATGATTGACGGAATCGGGGTCCCGGTGGTCGACATAGGCCACGTAGTCGCCGTCCACCGACAGCTTCAAGAAGCCGGCGTAGTCGTCGCCCAGCATGTCGAGGCCGCCGCGCGTGACGTTGGTGAGGTTGCCCTCGGCGTCGCCGAAACCCTGGAGCACGGTGTCGAACCGCTCCTCGTACCAGTGATAGGCCCCGTCCCCGAGATCCCCGACCGGCGCCGGGATCGGCTGCTCGTCGCCGGTCACCGGATCGAAGAGGTGCTGGCTGTCGGCGTAGCAACGGTCGAGGATGAGTACCTGCCCGTTGCGATCCATGAGCTTCGGGCACTCCCCCTCGTAGGTGACCTGCGGGTCGAGGAGCGACACCACTGCGTGCCGGGCGGCAACGATGTCGCCCTCCACCTCGTAGACGTCGCCGGCGTGCCAGTGGGTGACCCAGGTGGGCGAGCCCCCCTCCCAGATCTCGAAGGCATTGAAGCGTTGGACGACGACCCGGTCCGGGATGTCTTCCCCGAAGAGCTGCTCGACGAGACTTGGTTCGCCATCCGAAGGCACCAGTGGTGGCAGCTGGGCGATGATTCGCTGTCCCTCGAAGGTGCCGAGCCTGATGATCCCTGTGGTTCCGGAGCCTGCGTGGGTGACCGTGACGGTCGAGGCGGCCTGGGCAGTCATGGGATCGATGAAGCCCGGGCCATCAGCCTCGACGAGGTAGGGGCCTCGACACGCACCGTCGGCGCACAGCCGTTCGAGGGCCTGCGCCGGTGTCTCGTCATCGGCCTGGCCGTCGATCATCACGCCGTTGTTGTGTGCCGACCACGCCGCCTGCTCGTAGGCACCGGCGGCCAAGGCAGCCAAGTAGTTGATCACCGTCTTCTCGGCCTCGACCGCCGACCATGCCTGCTGCGGCGGCTCGGTGGAAGTGGTGGTCGTCGGCGGTGGCGGCTCGGTGGTGGTCGTCGGCGCCGGGGTAGTGGGTGGCGCAGCCGTCGTGGTGGGTGCGGTCGTCGTAAGGGGGAGCGTCGTGGAGCCGGCGACGTCGCCCTCACCACAGGCGGCGGCGAGCAGCATCAAGGCGACGACCGCCCCCAGCATCATCCGCGGCCTACGTCTCACCGGCCGAGCCTCCTCGTATGTCGTGAGCGGAGATGTAACGCTTCGATCGCCTCGAGCGGTTCCCACGTATGTCTGGATTCGGGAGCCGTCACGTCGCCGGGAAGGGCAGCTGTACCCACCACGGAGTGTCGGATGGCCGGATCTCGACGACCCACTTGACCCACCAGAATCCCCGGCGTCCAGGAGCAACGATGCGAGCCGGGAATCCGTGGCCGGCAGACAGCGGCTTCCCACCTGCCGCCGTCACCAGCCACAGGTTCGCCAGATCTCGGGTCGGGAATCGCCGCGCGTAGCCGGTGGCTGACCGCACATCGATGCTGCGTTTGTCGGAGCGGATGAGGCGGTCGAGGCGAACGCCGGTCCAGCGCTGCTCCGAGTACCAGCCGCTGGTGCAGTCCAGGATCGCAGTGATGTCGTCTTGGGGCAGCGCCGAGAGTGCCGCCAACGACCAGTCGTCGCCGGCGATACGCACCGTCCATGCCACCGCATCGATGTGCTGCACTCGATCGTCCAGCCACGATGTCACCGGCATGGCCGCCGGTTCGAAGGAGCCTCGCTCATGCGACCCGGTGAACCGGCGATCGGCGCCGGCGACGCCGGTCACGGTGAGGATGCCCTCCCAACCCCACCACGTGACGACCGCCGCCGCCCCCCACCCCACCGTGGTGAGGAAGGCACGACGGTCGAGATCGGCCGTGCGCACAGGCACCGGATGCGCCCGGTAGTGGGCGACGACCAGCACCAGCGCCCCGATCGCGGCGCCGATGTGCACCTGCATCACGGTGAGCGGTCCGATGGTGCGCGTCAGCCCCGTGGAGTGCAGCAATCCGCTCGACAGGGTGACAGCGATCAACACGAGCAGTGCCAGCGAGCTCCACCGGCTCTGCCGCTGCCTTCCGAGACCGCGTTGCACGATGGGTGCCTTCCACGGCGTCAGGAGCGCGATGCCGATCGCCACCATTCCATGCACCGCGGCCGGGTGCAGCCACCAGTTCACGCCAATCGTGTTGGCGAGCAAGCCGGTGAGTACGGCAAGCGGAACGAGCACCAGCAACGCCTGGTTGGTGCGGCGCCTGGTGACAGAAACCCGGGCCATGAGCAGACGGTACCGGCGGAAGACCCGCTATCGGGGTACGGCCGGCGTCAGCCGTCCGAGCCGCTGTCGTAGTTGACCATCCACTGGATCCCGAACCGGTCGGTGAGCATCCCGAAGTCGGCTCCCCAGAACGTGTGTTGGAGCGGCATCGTGACTTCGCCACCCTCGGACAGCGCATCGAAGACCCGCTTCGCCTCTTGTGCGCTGTCCG
The DNA here is from genome assembly GCA_041581135.1 of Acidimicrobiia bacterium. GTDB lineage: Bacteria > Actinomycetota > Acidimicrobiia > Spongiisociales > UBA5794 > JBFGCM01. Next base: position 1,872 of record JBFGCM010000049.1, on the reverse strand, counting down.
GGCTGTAGCTCACTTGCACGTGGTCGCCGGGGGTGGTCGGGCCCATCGCCGGCGGCCGATCCGAGCCCATCAGCACCTGGCCTGCTCCGAGAGGCAACGACACGTGCATGATGAGGTTGGGATCTACCTCCATCTGGTTCTCCTCCGCCGGCATCTCGGCGAATCGGCTGATGTACAGCTCTCCTCCGAAGACCGCGCGGTAGAGCTCGAATGCCTCCTCGCAGTTTCCGCTGAAGTTGAGGTACGGGTTGATCTCGGCCAAGTGAACTCCTTCGGTGTGGCCTCTCACCACAACGTACTCGCCGGCATCCGAGGGTGGCTATGGCGACCTGTGGCAGGCGCACCTGGCACCATGGGGGGTGGTACGACCAACGTGAGGAGCGGAACACGGTGAGCAGGGCCTTGACGACTCCGGCTCTCCGGTCATGAGCGGACCCGTCGACAAAACCGGCATGAGCGCATCGGACCTCGGGGCCGCCACGATCGAGGTGAAGCCGGGCCGGGAGACGCAGATAGGCGAAACGCGAATCCTGCGGGTGCTCCCCACCAAGCGCCGACGCACAGTCGGACCCTGGTGTTTCGTCGATCTGATGAAACCCGACGACGTCACCGATCCACCGCCGCTGGAGATCGGGCCTCATCCTCACATCGGGCTGGCGACCGTCACCTGGCTGTTCGCCGGTGAGGTGCTCCACAGCGACTCCCTCGGGTCACACCAGCTGATACGTCCAGGAGAGCTCAACCTCATGACGGCGGGCCACGGCATCGCCCATGCCGAGGAAGGCACGCGCGCGGGGGTCGCCGCCGACACCGGGGGCATCATGGGAGCACAGATGTGGCTCGCCCAGACCGACTCGACGCGCCACGGCTCGTCGGCGTTTCAACATCTCGCCGAGCTGCCGATCCTCGAGTTGGACCAGGCGACGGCCCGAATCCTCATCGGCGAGATGGGCGGTGTCCCGTCGCCGGCTGTCGTCGATCACGCCACCGTGGGGCTCGACATCGCCATGCGCCAAGCCACCATTGTCCCCATCCGGCCGGAGTTCGAATACGCCGTCGTACCGATCGATCGACCCCTCAAGGTCGAAGACGTGGTCACCGAGCCGGGAGCCCTCGCCCTGGTACCGATGGGCTACGACCACCTCCGAATCGAAACCCGCCAGGGGCCCGGACGCGTGCTGGTGCTCGGAGGCGAGCCGCTCGGCACGGAGATCAAGATGTGGTGGAACTTCGTAGCACGCACCTTCGACGAGATCACGGCTGCGTGGCGTGCGTGGCAGGATCACGACGACGACCGGTTCGGTCCCGTCGACTCCTCCCTGCGGAGGATCGATGCCCCGCCTCCGCCGTGGCTGGGCACACCCGACGCCACCTCGTGAGAGCGGCTCCGTTCGCCAGGGCACAGATGAGCGAGAATGTCCCCTGTGGAACTCCCGTCGAAAGGAAGCCAGCGTGTCCGTCTCGCCCGTCCGTCTCAACCACGCGGTGCTGTTCGTCACCGACCTGGAGCGCTCCATCGACTTCTACACCACCGTGTTCGGTATGGAAGTGATCGCCCGTGAACGCCGGGCCAATGCCGCCTTTCTCCGACTGCCGCGGTCAGGCAACCACCACGACCTCGGCCTGTTCGGAGTCGGCACCGGCGCCCCATCCAGACGCCGCGGCGGGATCGGGCTGTACCACCTCGCCTGGCAGGTCGACACGATCGATGAGCTGGCGGCCGCCCGCGCCACTCTGATAGATAGCGGAGCGCTCGGCGGCGAGTCCAGCCATGGTGCCACCAAGAGCCTCTACGGGGCCGACCCCGACGGCAATGAGTTCGAGGTGATGTGGATGCTGCCTCGCGAGGCGTGGGGAGAGTACGAGCACGCC
>JBFGCM010000048.1:0-28092 GCA_041581135.1 Acidimicrobiia bacterium | reverse complement strand
GGGCCGCCCCCTCGTCGTGCTAGCTCTTGGAGCGGATGAAGGCGTCCTGCAGCTCGAGGCCGATCTCGCCGGTCTGCGGGATGAACTCGAGGTTCTCCAGTGCGTCACCCGTCGGGTAGATGGCCGGATCCTCCAGGATCTCAGGGAGGATGAACGGCTCAGATGCCTGGTTCGGGCTGGCGTAGTACACCCAATTTGTGAGCGTGGCACCGTTCTCGGCTTCCAAGAGGAAGTCGATCATCGTCAGCGCCGAGCAGGGGTGCTCCGCGGTCACCGGAATCGACATGTTGTCCACCCAGCGGACTCCGCCCTCCTTGGGGATGATGTACGCGTAGTCGTCGGGGTTGTCGACCTCGCTGAACGCGAGGAAGAATCCGCCGCTCCATCCGTGGGCGATGTCCACCTCGCCGTTGACCAGGTCGTCGCCGAAGTTCACCGAGTCGTACTTGGCCACCCGGTCGTTCGCCTCCGCAAGCACGGCCTCGGCCTCGGCGATGGCGTCGAGGTTGTTCTCGGCCACCACCTCTTCCATCGTGTACCCGAGGTAGTGGAGCGCGGCCACCATGGCCTCGAGCGGATCGTCGAGCAGAGAGATACGGCCCTGGTACTGGCCGGCGACGTCGGCATCGAACAAGAGCGACCACGAGGGATCAAAGTCCTCGCCGATGGCCGCGGTGTTCACGGCGATACCGGTGGTGCCCCACTGGTACGGCACCGAGTACTTGCCTTCCTCGTCGAACGGCAGGTTGGTGAAGGCCGGGTCCAGGTTGCCGAGGTTCGTCAGGGCGTCCCTGTTCAGCTCCACCAGCAGGTCCTCTTGGATCATGGTGTCGACCATGTAGTCCGACGGAACCACCAGGTCGTAGGTGGCGGCGCCGGCCTCGACCTGTGCCAGCATCTCCTCGTTGGACTCGTACTCGGTGTACTCAACGCTGATGCCATACTCGGCTTCGAACGCGTCGATGAGCTCTGGGTCGATGTACTCGGCCCAGTTGTAGAAGATCAGGTCGCCGTCGGTCTCCCCGGGTTCGCACTGCGACGTGCTCACCCCGCCGGTGTCATCACCGCCGCAGGCGGCGGCCACCAAGGCCAGCGCCAGCAGCAGCATCATGAGTCGTTTCATCAGGGGGGTCTCCTCCTCAGTTGGCTGCTTCGATTGGTTCTGCTTTTTGCGCTCGGGCGCGGCTCCCACCTCGCTGGAACAGCAGCGACAGCGCAACCAGGGAGATGGAGGCCAAGAGCATCATCGTGGAAATGGCATTGATGGCCGGTGAGACACCGCGGCGCACCAGGCCGAACACGTACACGGGCAACGTGGTGGAACCCGGCCCCGACACGAAGGCTGTCACCACGACGTCGTCCAGCGACAGCGTGAGGGCCAGCAGGGCGCCGCCCAGCACACCGGGCATGATGAGCGGAAGGGTCACCTTGCGGAACGCCGCCCACCCGGAGGCGTAGAGGTCCCGCGCCGCCTCCTCGAGGCTGCGGTCGAGCTGGCCGAGCCGGGCCCGCACCACCACCGCCACGAACGAGATGTTGAAGGCGATGTGGCTGAGGGCGATCGATCCCAGTCCGAGCTGGATGCGGGGCCCGACGATGTCGACCAAGGCGAAGGCCCTGGCGAAGAACAACAGCATCATCACGGCCATCGTGACGTCGGGAATGATGATTGGCAGGTAGAGCACCCCATCGAGGGTGCCGCGACCCCGGAACCGGTACCGATTGATGGCCAGCGCCGCTGCCGTGCCGATGATCGTCGACACCACGGTGGAGATCCCGGCGACGATCAGCGAGTTCTTCACCGCATCGATCACTTCGGGGTTGTCCAGCACCTCGCCGTACCAGCGAGCTGAGAAGCCACCCCAGATGCCGACCCGGTTGCCGCCGTTGAACGAGAACACCACCAGCACCAGGATCGGCAGGTAGAAGAACGCGTAGACCAACCACATGTTGGCCGCCAGCAGGCGCTCGATACGGGCCCGGCCGCTCATACGTCCTCCGCCGCGGCGCGCCGCCGGATCATGAGGGCGCCCAGCATGATCAGCATGATGACGATCGACAGCGCCGAACCGAAGGGCCAGTTCCGCGCCTGCTGGAACTGGGTGACGATGTAGGAGCCCAACAAGAGGTCCTTCGATCCTCCGAGTATCGCCGGCGTCACGTACGCCCCGAAGCTGGGTACGAACACGAGCAACGACCCGGCCACGATGCCCGACTTGGTGAGCGGCAGGGTGACCTTGCGGAACGCGGTCCAACCGTCGGCGTACAGGTCCCTGGCGGCTTCCACCAGACCCCAGTCGAGCCGCTCGATGGCGGCGTACAACGGAAGCACCATGAAGGGCAGGAAGCCGTAGACGAGCCCGATCATGATGGCGGCGGGGGTGAAGAGCAGCCGGATGGGCTCCCACCCCAGCGCCTCGGTGAGGGACCCGATGGGACCGTCGGAGCCGAGGATGAACCGCCAGGCGTAGGTCCGGACCAGGAAGTTCGACCAGAAGGGGATCATCACCAGCACGAGCAGCGCGTTGCGGACTGCGGGTCGGCGAGTGGCGATGTAGTAGGCGAACGGGTAGGCGAACAGCAAGCAGATGAGCGTGGTGATCGTGGCGATCCAGAAGGACCGCCACACGATCTCCACCACGAGCGAGTCGAACAGCTTCTCGTAGGCACGCAGATTCCAGTCCGAGAGACGAGTCGCGCCGGTCGCCGAGCGGGTGGCGAACGAATAGACGATGACGATGAGGAACGGAACGACGAAGAACAGCAGCAGGTACACGTACGCCGGCAACGCAATGAGGAAACCGCGGCGGCGATCGGCGGCCGCCGCGGCGGCCTCCAACTCGGCGTTGGCCACCTGCGGCTCAGCGGTGGTCGGCTCAGCCGTGACAGTGGCCATCTCAGTCGACCACCAATGACGACACGGCGGGGTTCCACCACACGGTCACCCGCGACCCGGGATCGTGGAGCGCCAGCCCGGGATGGTTCTCCTGCCGCACGTCGACTCGTCCCATGGCCGTGTCGATGTCGTAGGCGTACGAATCGCCGAAGTACACACGGTGCACGACCGTACCGACCACCTGGTTCATCCCGGACGGCGTGGCCTCGCCGTCCGCCACCAGGTGGAGCTGCTCGGGCCGGATCGCCAACCAGCGGCCGCCGGCAGCCGAATCCACACCGCGGGCCATCACGGTGACCGCGCCGGCCAGCTCGACGGCGTCGCTGCCGGAGACGCGCGCCGGGATGAGATTGATGTCACCGATGAAATCAGCGACGAAGCGAGACATGGGCCGCTCGTAGATCTCCGTCGAGGCTCCGACCTGGAGCAGGCGGCCGCCGCTCATCACGCCGATCCGGTCGGACATGGTGAGAGCCTCTTCTTGGTCGTGGGTGACGTAGACGAACGTGATCCCGACTCGCTCCTGGAGATCCTTCAGCTCGATCTGCATCTGCTGGCGCAGCTTGAGGTCGAGGGCGCCCAACGGCTCGTCGAGGAGCAGCACCTCAGGCTCGTTGACCAGGGCGCGCGCCAGCGCCACCCGCTGCTGCTGGCCGCCGGAGAGCTTGTCCGGCGTGGTGCCTTTGCGGTGGGCCAGCTGCACCATGTCGAGGGCGCGGTCCACTCGTTCCGCGGCCTCGCTCTTGGGCACCTTCTTCATGGCGAGGCCGAAGCCCACGTTCTCCTCGATGGTCATGTGGGGGAACAAGGCGTACGACTGGAAGACGGTGTTGACCGGGCGCTCGTTGGGGGCCTGGAGGGCCATCTCCTCGCCGTGGATCTGGATGGAGCCCTCGGTGGGGTAATCGAAGCCGGCGATCATTCGCAGTGTGGTGGTCTTGCCGCACCCCGAGGGACCGAGGAGGGAGAAGAACTCGCCGTCTTCGATGGCGAGATCGACCGCGTCCACGGCCAGGACGTCACCAAACCGCTTCGTCACCCCCCGGAGTTCAACGGCGTAGTCGCTCACGCTGCCTTCCCTCGGTCATACACGACCTCGCCCCCCACCATGGTCATGTCGACTTCGACCGCACCAATCGCCTCTGCTTCCAGAGGATCGGCTGACAAGAGTACAAGATCGGCCCGTTTGCCCACCTCGATGCTGCCCGTCTCGGCATCGAAGTGGTTGACGTAGGCGGAGCCGGCGGTGAACGCGGCAAGCGCGTCCAGCACCCCGATACGCTGTTCAGGAAGGAACGGCTCCACGGCGTCCGCCGCTGCGCGGTGGACGGCCACGGACACCTGCCGCATGACGTCGGGTGAGGTCACCGGCCAGTCGCTGCCCATCGCCAGCGTGGCGCCGGCGTCGAGCAGCGATCGCCACGGATACTGGAGCCTGGCCCGCTCCGGCCCCAGGTACGGAATGGTCAAGACCGTCATCGTCTCCTCGGCGACCGCCCACAACGGCTGGGCGTTGGCCGTGGCACCGAGGCGACGGAAGCGGGGAACGTCGGCCGGGTCGACGACCTGCAGGTGGGCCAGGTGCGGGCGGAGATCCGTCCAGCCATTCGCCGCTCGTGCCTGCTCGATGGCGTCGAGCGCGTGGCGGACGGCGCGGTCGCCCAATGCGTGGAAGTGGCACTGCAACCCGGCCGCATCGATGGCGGTGACGATGTCCGGGAGCTGCGCCGGGTCGATGAAGTCGAGGCCGGTGTTGTCGGTGAGGTTGCCGTGTCCGTCGTAGTACGGACCGAGCAACGCTGCGGTGTGGTTCTCGCACACGCCGTCGAGCATCAACTTGATGGTCTTCGGCACGTAGGGCCCGACCCCCTCCTTGCTCGACTGGAGGTGGCGTTCGAGCTGTTCGATTCCCTCGCCGCGCTCCCACCACAGGGCCCCGCGCACCAGCGACTTGAGCCGGCCCGACTCGGCGATGCGGCGATAGGCGGCATGAGTGAGTGGCTCCACCCAGGCGTCCTGCCACGCCGTGACGCCGACCGAGTGCAAGTAGCGCTGGCCCTCGAGCAGGCCGGCGATCACGTCGTCGATGGTGTCCCGCGGCACGGCTTCCTCCATCAGCGCCATGGCACCTTCGTGCAGGGTCCCCTGCGGCGTGCCGTCGGCGAGTCGCTCGATACGACCGTCAGGCGGATCGGGCGTCGCCGCGGAGATGCCGGCCCGCTGCAACGCCGGCGTGTTGGCCCAACCAGAGTGGCCGTCGGCGACGACGAGGTACGCAGGACGATCGGTGAGGCCGTCGAGGAACGCGGCCGACGGATTGCCGCCCTCGAACCACCGGTAGCTCCACCCGCCACCGAGGATCCACGGGGCGTCGGGGTTGCTCTCCGCATAGGCACGAATGACCCCTACCGCCTCGGAGAGCTCTTCCGTGTCCTCGAGGTTGCAGCGCACCCGGGTCATACCCCCCATCGCCGGGTGCACGTGGGCGTCTTGGAATCCCGGAGAGAGCATCCTGCCGGCGAGGTCGACGAACTCGGCGCCGCTCCCCATCGCGGCCCGGACCTCGTCATCGCTGCCCACCGCGGTGATCACCCCATCGGTGACGCCGACCGCCCGGGCCCGTCGCCGCGCCCCATCAGCGACGAAGACCGGACCGTTGGCGAACACCCACTTCATGCAGGCGGCTCGTACTCGTCGTTCTCCCACACGATGAGGGCCGACCATCCATCGGTAGAGGTGTCCTCGATGTAGTTCTCGAGTACTCCCCTGGCCTCGAAACCGTTCTCGAGTTGGAAGGTGAGAGTGGAGTCGTAGATCTCGCCGGCGGCGACCCGATCGACGTACTCGGCCGCCGACATCTCGTGCTTGTGGTGCTCGAAGCCGTGGATGTGGCCGCCGGCGATGATGCCGCGCCGGTTGGCGCGCCTGACCAGGTCCTTGCGCAACTCATAGAGCCTGGTTCCGATGCCGCGGCGACGGTACTCGGGCGACACGACGATGTCGGTGCCGTAGTACCACTCACCGGCGGGATCGTGGTTGCCGCACTGATGCTCCCCGGTGATCTCGGCGATGGTGTGCTGGGGATGATCGAAATCGAAGTCGAGGTAGATCCCGCCGGCCTGGCCCACGACTCGGTCGCCGTCGAGGCAGACGAAGAACCCCGCCGGGAAGGTGGCGGCGTAGGCCAACAGATCTTCCTCATCGAGGAGGTCGGCAGCGTCGGCGTGAGGGAAGGCGGCGCGCTCCAGGGCGGCGCACTGGGCGGCGAGAGCGGCGGTGAGGTTCGTGTAGGTCAGCTCGGCCAAGTGACTCCTCCGTCTGAAGGCCGTGTTTAGCAGAAATCGATCCCGAGCGCCGCCGAGACCATCGAATTGGTCGCAGATGTGCAATCAGGCGAGCGCTTCGCTCGTCGCAGCCCGCCACGCCCTGCGTCGAAGTACTAACTTCCGGGTCATGACCGAGACGCTGCAACTCTTCATCGCCGGCGAGTGGACGCAAGGAACGGGCTCGGAGCATTTCGAGCTGGTGTCGCCGGGGAGCGGCGAGCACATCGCCGATGTGCCCATCGCCTCGTCCGCCGACATCGACCGCGCCGTGGCGGCGGCGCGGTCGGCCACCGACGAGCTCCGGCAGTGGTCGGCGATCGAACGGGCCGAGCTGTGCCACCGCATCGCCGAGATCATCGAGTCGATGGTGCCCGAGATCGCCCGCCTCCAGACGCTCGAACAGGGCAAGCCGTACCACGCCGAATCCCTCGACGACATCGCCGAGGCCAACGAGTACTTCACCAACGCCGCCGAGGACGTCAAGCGGCTGGCGGGCGAGGTGATCCCGACATCCGACCGACGCACTCGCATGTTCACGTTCCATCGGCCGGTCGGCGTGTGGGCAGCCATCACGCCGTGGAACTTCCCGGTGACCATCCCGCTGGAGTACGTCGGGCCGGGCCTGGCGACCGGCAACGCGGTGATCGTGAAACCGCCGATCCACACGTCATGGGCGTTGTTGAAGCTGGCCGAGGCGATTGCCGAGGCCGGCGCGCCGGCCGGTGCCGTGTCGGTCATCCCGGGCGGGCCCGAGATCGGAGAAGCATTGGTGACCCACGACGGCATCGACGCCATCGGGTTCACCGGGTCGTCGGCGACAGGCAAACGGATCATCTCGCAAATGGGCATCAAGCGCTCGATCATGGAGATGTCCGGGAACGGCCCCACCATCGTCACCGGCGACGCCGACGTCGGTGCGGCCGCCACGGCGGCGGTCTACGGGGCCTACTACAACGCCGGCCAGGTGTGCTGTGCCACGGAGCGGGTGATCGTGCTGGACGAGGTTCACGATGCGTTCGTGGAAGCAGCCGTGAAAGCGGCCGGCGTGGTGCGGCTCGGGGATCCGTTCGACGAGGCGACCACCATGGGACCCCTCAACAACGAGGAGACCGCCGCCAAGATGGACCGCCATGTGTCCGACGCTCGGGAGCGCGGGGCGGAGGTGGTGATGGGCGGAGGCCGAGCGCCGGGGTTCCCGACCGACCTCTACTACGACTTCACCATCCTCGACGCCGTGCCGGAGGATTCTGCGGTCAGCCAGGAGGAGTCGTTTGGGCCGGTGCTGCCGGTGTTGTCGGCGGCCACCGACGAGGCGGCGGTAGGCCTGGCAAATCGGTCCCATCTGGGGTTGCAGGCGGCGGTGTTCACCGAGAGTTTGACCAAGGCGTTCTGGTACGCCGATCACATCCGGAGCGGCACCGTCGTCGTCAACGATTCAACGGACTTCTGGGAGACCTTCCAGCCGTTCGGCGGCGCCGCCGGTACCGACACGGGGTGGGGCCGGGGCCGGATCAACGAGTTCACAGACCTGCAGACGATGGTGGTGCGGCTGGGGTAGGCGAGTCGAGTGTGCTTATTCAGACCACTACGGTCGGTTTACGCACAACGAACCGATGGGCCGGTCGACGGACTGTTCGTTGTGCTTATCCAGACCATTACGGTCGGTTCAAGCACAACGAACCGATGCAACGTTGCGGGCGCCTGCCGTCGGCTCGAGATCGTCACGACCCCGATGCCAGCCGGAGCTCTCCCATGTCGCGAATCAGGCGACGGCAGTATTCCGGGCGCTCGGTCAGCATCCGCCACGTCAGACGAACGGTCCGATAACCGTTGCGGAGCGCAGCATGGTCACGCTCCCGATCCGTCTCGAATGCCTCGGTCCGAGCATGCCACGATCGACCGTCGAACTCCACGATGAGGCGCCAGTCGCGAATCAGCCGGTCGAGCCGTCCAGCGCCAGCCGCCCACGGCAGTGGCGCCTGCCGTTCGACCGCAGGCAGGTCCATGGCGCCAAGCACCCGATCTGCCAACGCCTCGAGTTCGCTCTCAGTAGGCACGAAGGCGTCGTCCAGACGCTCCATCAGGATCGGCCGCAACGACGCCATCCCCCTCATGCGCTCGCCCTGATGACGTAGGTAGATCTCGCCGAGTTCGACAGTTGATGATCGTTCCTGCAGGAGCAGGTCGTCGATCATTCGGGTCAGTCGCCTCCGACCTACATACTCCGACATACGGAAGATCGTCTCCGCTGGCGAAGCCACTGAGATACCATCGACGACATTCGTCGTGATCGTCGAGAAATGCTGTGACCGGCGGACCTTCGCCACGGCGTTCCGCCCGCTCGCAGAGTATGGGACGGTGATCTCGGGTGGCTGCGAATACGGCGTCTGCCCGATGCCGTGCAACCAGGCTGCGGCTCGCCCACTGATGAAGGCCGCTTCGCGGCTGAGCACCGCGGCGGCGCACTGTTGGAGTGGCGTCACAGGGGCGCCGGAGATGACGATCAGCCGGTAGGACAAGCGCGTCCACTCCGCGTTGGCGATTCGCCTCGACGCGAAGCGTTCGGTGATTCCGACGGCACGGAGTTGCTGCAACGTGACGACGCCGTGCTGAGCGCGAGCGAGTTCGACGATCGGCGATCGAATGGGCAACACGGGTGCACCGTGCCCAAACCGGGCAGTCAGCGCAAGATCTTCGTGTTCGTTGTGCTTATTCAGACCATTACGGTCGGAATAAGCACAATCGACCCCCACGACCTACCGCCGTCACCGCGCCGACTGGGCTCCGGCTCCTCAGCCGCCACGCGCCATCCGCTACCTGCTGCATCGGCATCGATGCCTATCGGTCACCGAGTCTTGCCGCGGAACCAATTACCTAGCGTCGCCAGCGGAGACGGTCTGCTGCGTCGTTGCTCGTGGGCATCGGCCAGCTTGGCCAGCCTGAGCCCTGCGTTGATGCCGAGCCACCGCAGCGGCTCCGGCTCCCATTGCTTCCAACGATGGTTCACCCACGGCAGGGTCACCAGCTCGGTGTCGCGTTCCAGGATCAGATCGGCCAGCGTCCGGCCGGCCATCGCCGACGTGTTCACCCCATCCCCCACGTACCCACCAGCCCATGCGAGCTTGGCGGGCCGGTCGATGGACACCGATGGCCGCCAATCACGGGGCGCGCCCAGCGCCCCACCCCAGCGATGGGTGATCCGTACGTCCTCCAGGGCCGGGAACAGCTCCAGCAGAGCCCGCGTGATCTCCCGATGCACCCCGTCGTGAATGTCGTTGGCGTCTTCGATGCCTGACTTCCAGTAGTACGGGGCACCCCTGCCCCCGAAAGCGAACCGACCGTCGGCGGTCCGCTGCCCGTAGATGATCAGATTGCGGTAGTCGGCGAACGTCGGCCGGGTGTGCAGGCCGATGTCGTCCCATCTCTCGGCCGACAACGGCTCGGTCGCCACCATCAGCGAATACAACGGCACCATGGTGCGCTCCAGCCCGGGAAGCTGACTGGTGTACCCCTCGGTGGCTCGCACCACCATCTCGGCGCGCACCACGCCCGACTGGGTCTGGACGGCACCGGCGTCGATCGCCGCCACCCGCGTCGACTCATAGATGGTGACGCCCCGGCGCTCCACGGCGTCGGCGAGGCCGTGGACGAGCCGAGCCGGCTGGATCGCCGCACCGTGCGGGTGCCACGTGCCTCCGACGACGCCGGTTGCGTTCAGCATGACTCGCGCCTCGGTGGCGGTGAGCCGGACGAGATCGTCCTCGCCCAACCCGATCCGGCGCGCCGTCTCCAATTCCTGCTCGAGGGACTTCAACTGCGGTTCGCTACGAGCCACCACCAGCACTCCGCCCTTGGCGAAGTGGCAGTCGATGCCCTCGGCCTCGGTCACCCGGCCGACCTCGTCAACGGTGCGGTTGAGCGCATCCATGTGGCGCAGCGCTGCGGCGTTGCCGTGATCCTTGGCGAGCACACCGATGCCCAGCGGGTACTCCGCATGGCACCAGCCTCCATTGCGTCCGGAGGCGCCGAACCCGACGTGACGGCTCTCGAGCACGGCGATACGGAGACCGGGGTCGTGCTCGGTGAGGTAGTACGCCGTCCACAATCCGGTGAAGCCGGCACCCACGATGGCGACATCGACCTCGAGATCACCCGCCAGTGCCGGGCGAGTAGGAGACGCGGTCACCGCATCCCACCAGAAGGGGTGGGTGGCCGCGCCCTCGAGCTTCATCCGTGGCCGACCTTGCGCTCGGCCATGCCGTTGAGGATCTCCAGCACGACACGGTTGGCGAGGAACGCCGTCACCTGACCGGGACCGTCGTAAGGAGGTGACACCTCCACCACGTCCGCACCGACCACGGGTAGGTCCCGGGCCAGCCGCCGCACCGTGTCGAGGAGCTCGCGTGACGTGAGCCCACCAGGCTCCGGCGTCCCCGTGCCCGGGGCCATGCCTGGGTCGACCACGTCGATGTCGACCGAGATGAAGATGCCTGCCGAATCGCCGCCGGTGCACGCCGCCACCGCGTCATCGACCACCGGCCGCAGACCCCGCTCCACGATCTCGTGCATCAGGAAGGTTTTCATCTGCTGGTCCGCCATCCATGCGATCACCGCCGGCCCGGGCCAGTACCCCCGCAGCCCGATCTGGACGAACCGGTGCCCCGGCACTGCACCGGATTCCACCAGGCGTCGCATCGGGGTGCCGTGGCCGTGCAACTGGCCGACATTGGTCTCGGCGGTGTCGGCATGGGCATCGAAATGAACGAGCCCAAACGTCCCGGCACCGAGCACACGGGCGAGCCCGGTGCCATTGGCGTACGTCACCGAGTGGTCACCACCCAACACGATGGGCACCGCTCCCACGGCGGCAATCTGCTCGACCGCGTCGGCGATCTTTTCGAGCCCGAGCTCCAGGTATCCGGGCGGCACGGGCACGTCACCGACGTCGACCACCTGCAACTCGGCAAACGGATCGATGCCGGTGGGGAGGTGGGGACGGGTGGCGTCCGTAGCGAGGTAGTCGGCCTCCCGGATCGCCTTTGGACCGAACCGTGCCCCGCCTCGATACGTGGCACCCCAATCAAGCGGCGCCCCCACGATGACCACGTCGGCGTCCCCGGCACCGAGAGACGCCAAGGGCGCCTGGCGCACCCCGGCGTAGCTGGAGAACTGCCCGAAGCCGTACACGTCGTCCATCAGCGCTTGGCGGCGGCGAGTGCTGCCGGGTCGTAGTCGGGGTTGTGCCACACGATGAGGGCCGCCCAGTCGTCGACGGCCTCGTCGTGCATGTATCCGGCCAGGGCACCGGGCGCCTCGAACCCGTTGGCGATCTGAAAGCTGAGAGTGGGATCGGTCAGGTCACCGGCGGCAACGGCGACCACGTACTCGTCTGCGGTCATGTGGTGCTTGTGGTCGGCGAAGCCGGGGATGACAGCACCGGCGACGATCCCGGCGCGGTTGAACCGACGTGCCAGGTCCTTGCGCAGCTCATAGAACCGGCGGCCGATGCCGCGGCCCCGGTACTGCGCCAGCACGGCGATGTCGGTGCCGTAGTACCACTCACCGTCGGGGTCGTGCTTGTCGGACCCCAGTTCTCCTACGACGTCGCCGATGTGATGCTGCGGACGATCCAGGTCGAAATCGACGAAGCAGCCCATGGCGAACCCGACGGGCTGACCGGCGTCGAGTGCCACGAACCCGCCTTCCGGGAACACGTTGCACTGGTGGAGCGCGCCGCGGAGCGTCAGCAGGTCGGCCGGGTCGGTGGTCGGAAAGCAGGCGAGCTCGATGACAACACACGCCATCGCGAACTCCGGCGCCACCTGCACGTACTCGATGTCAGGCACGGGCCGCCGCCAGCGTGAATCGCTCGTATTCGTTCTCGACCGGCAATCCCCACACCGCCCAGAAGTCGAGTGTGGCGGGACGCATGACGGCGGCCCCGCACGACTCCACGTGGAACGGGTCACGGGCCACCTGACAGATCGCCTCCTCGTCGCGGGTCACCTCCATGAGAACGTGCTCGTCGATAGTGCCTGCGGCCAGCAGCGCGCGGGCCTTGGCCAACCTGGCCTCGGAGCTGCGCTGCAGCTCGGCGGGACGGGGCACCTCGACGGCGCTGGTCTCCGCCTCGAGGATGTGATTCGTGTGCACGATCACATCGGTCGCCAGCTCGGTCACCGCCGATACCGTCGGCGTCGCCTCGATGTTGTAGCCGGCGCCCGAGGCGTCCAGAACGAGGTAGTTGTGGGCGCCGGCGAGCGGTGCCGACAGAATCACGTCCTTGGCGGCTGCTGCGGTGGGCTGCTCGAGCGCCTTGCGCACCACGAACGGCCACGTGACCCCGGGCCGCCCATCGGCACTGGTGAGGTTGTTGATGCCGACGGCGACACCGAGCTCGTTCATGCCGATCTGGCCGACACAACCCGTCGTGGTGAACACGAGGGCACGAGGAGCCTCGGCGGGTGCGACATCCGTGAGCACGACGAACTCCGTGGCCGTGTCGTGCATGTCCCAGGTCTGGCCGAACAATGCGGCACCACCCGCCCGCTCGTTCGGCACGAGAAAGGCCGTGCAGTCGTCCTCGACCACCTGCGCCGGCAGCGGCCCGCCGGTGTGGGCGCGGACCGCGTCAACGAAGTCGGTGAACCCGCCCACGATCACCATCTCCGCGACGGTCAGGCCGGCGGCGGCACCCATGGCCGCCATCTCGGCGGTGAGCTCTGCCGAGAATGCCTGGTGGTGCGGCACACACAACTCGGCGATGGCGAGCACGTCGGCTCGGCTGAGCTGGTTGCCGCTCCAGAGGCCGGAGGTCACCAGGCGAATCCGCTCCTCGGCGTAGCGGCGGATGTCGGCGGCGTACGCCGCAGCATGGGCGGTGCCGCGCTCCCCCGGTCCGCCGGACAGCGGAAGCACCCGGATCGCCGCCATCACGCCTCCTCGCGTGACGCCGCCACCTCGGCGACGGCGTCTGCCACCACGTCCATCGCCTCGTCGAGCTGGTCGTCCGTGATGACGAGTGGCGGCAGGAAACGAACGCAGTTGGAGTAGAGCCCGGCCCGGATGGTGATGAGACCACGGCTCAGGGTTGCAGCGCAGATCTCGGTGGTGGCCGCCATGTCCGGTGTCTTGGAGGCGGCGTCGGTGACGATCTCCATCACCAACATCGAGCCGAGGCCGCGCACGTCGCCGATGAGCTCGGGATGGTCGGCTTGGATCGCCTCCAGGCGCTCCCGCATGCGCTCCCCCAGCTCCTTGGCCCGGGCAAGGAAGGCGGGGGCACCGAGCATCTCGACGGTTTCGATCGCCGCTACGCACGCCAAGGGGTTGCCCGAATACGTGCCGCCGAGACCCCCGGGGTGCGGCGCGTCCATCAGCTCCGCCCGGCCGGTGACGGCCGAGATCGGCATACCGGCGCCCAGCGACTTCGCCATCGTGATGAGATCGGGAACCACTCCCAGCTGCTCGATGGCGAAGAGGGTGCCGGTGCGGGCGAACCCCGACTGCACCTCATCGGCGATCAGCACCATGCCGTGCTCGTCACACAGCTCGCGGAGGCGGCGCATGAACGGTGCCGGCACGGGATGGAAACCCGCCTCGCCCTGAACCGGCTCGATGACGACGGCCGCCACGCTTGCCGGGTCGACCCGGGCGATGAAGGAGTCCTCGAGGCGGGCGATCGAGTAGTCCACGAACTCCTCCGCGCTCATTTGCGGCGGGCGCCGATAGAGGTTGGGGAAGTCGAACCGGTAGATCTCCGGAGCGAACGGAGCAAACCCCTTCTTGAACAGGGCGTACTTGGACGTCATGGACAGCGTGAGGTTGGTGCGGCCGTGATAGGCGCCGTCGAACACCACGATGCCGGGGCGTCCGGTGGCGGCGCGGGCGATGTTCACCGCCGTCTCCACGGCTTCTGCACCGCTGTTCATGAGCACCGTGCGCTTGTCGAAATCCCCGGGCGTCACCTCGTTGAGCAGCTCGGCCAGGGTCACCATCTCTTCGTAGGACGCCACGATGGCGCACATGTGGATCAGATCGTCGGCTTGCTCTTTGATGGCGCTCACCACAGGCGGCGGACAGTGCCCGGCGGCGAGCACGCCGATACCTCCGGCGAAGTCCAGCAATCGGTTGCCGTCGACGTCGGTGACCACGGCTCCCGAGGCCGACGCCACCGCCAGGCCGGTGAGCTTGGAAGCGCCTGACGGCATGGCCGCTTCCCGCCGGGCAACGATCGCCCGGCTCTTCGGCCCGGGGATCTCGGTCACCAACTCGATCGAAGCGGGTCGTGTTGTGCGCATCGCCGTAGTATTGCATGCTCGCTCCGGCCCGGCTCAAGCGATCCGATCGTTGAGAACCGCTTTCACCGCTGATTCGATGCCAACTGCCTGGTAACGTCGCCGAGACGACCGGGGAGGGCGACTGGCAGAACCGATCCAACTCGACGACACCGACAAGTCGATCATCGACCACCTCCAGTTCGATGGACGCATGCCGTACTCCAAGCTGGGACCACTGGTGGGGCTCTCACCGGCAGCGGTGCGGCAGAGGGTGCTGGCCCTGACCGAGCAAGGCGTGATGCAGATCGTCGCGGTCACCGATCCCACGACGCTCGGCTTCGACTCCCAGGCGTGGGTGGGAATCCGCGTGCACGGCGACCTCGACGACGCCGCCAAGCAGATCGCCGCCATCGACGAGGCGGACTACGTGGTCATCACCGCGGGCCGGTTCGACATCATGATCGAGATCGTCTGCGAGGACACCGACCACCTGCTCACCGTGATGAATCGCCTCCGTTCCATCGACTGCGTCGTCGCTACCGAGCTGTTCACCTACATGCGACTGGTCAAGCAGACCTATGACTGGGGCACACGGTGACCGACCGCACCCGCGCCGTCACGGCCAAGGCGAACCGTCACCTGTTGCAGCCGTACCACGCCTTCGACGCCGCCCCCGACGATCTCCTCACCGTCGAGTCGGCGGCCGGCACACGACTCACCGACACCGACGGCAACGAGTACCTCGATGCGATCGGCGGCATGTGGTGCACCAACATCGGCACCGGCCGAGAGGAGATGGCCGAGGCGATCGCCGCCCAGGTGCGCCGCATGTCCTACACGAACCCGTTCACCGACATGGCCGGCGTGCCCGCCGCCGAGCTGGCGGCACGCCTCGCCGGATTGGCACCGGCCGACCTGGATCACGTGTTCTTCACCACCGGCGGATCGACGGCCATCGACGCCGCCTTCCGGCTCGTGCAGTTCTACCAACGATGCCGTGGCCGACCCGAGAAAGTGCACGTGCTGAGCCGGGAGGACGCCTATCACGGTTCCACCTATGCCGCGGTGTCCATCGGCGGCAAGCAGAGCGACCACACGCCGGAGTTCCACTACATCGACGACATCATCCACCACCTCTCCTCGCCCAACCACTATCGGCACGGCCGGGGCCTCACCGAGGAGCAGTTCGCCGACCGCCTCGTGGCCGAGTTCGACGCCAAGGTCGCCGAGCTCGGAGCACAGAACGTGGCGGCGTTCTTCGCCGAGCCGATCATGGGCTCAGGCGGTGTGGTGCCTCCACCGGCGAACTACCTGCAGCGGATCTGGGAGCGCTGCCGTGAACACGACATCCTGTATGTCTCCGACGAGGTGGTGACCGCCTTCGGCCGCGTCGGCGAGTGGTTCTGCTCCGAGACGACGTACGGCATCACACCCGACATCATCACCACGGCCAAGGGGCTCACATCGGGTTACCTGCCGCTGGGCGCGGTGCTGTACTCGGACCGGATCCACGACGTCATCAGCGAACGCGGGCACCACCGCTTCTTCGGAGTCGGCTACACCTACAGCGGGCACCCCGTGTCATGCGCAGCTGCGTTGCAGAACATCGACATCATCGAGCGTGACGGTCTCCTCGACCACGTGCGCCGGATCGGACCCCGGTTCATCGAGCAGCTCCGGACGCTGCGCGACCTTGCGATCGTCGGCGACGTTCGCGGCTCTCACCTCATGGCCTGCGTGGAGTTCGTCGCCGACAAGGCTTCCCGGACCCCGTTCCCGAACGACATCGACATCGGGAAGCTGGTGGCCGCCGAGGCGCAACGCATCGGGTTGATCGTCCGCCCCATCGGCAACCTCAACGTCATGTCCCCGGCGCTCGTCATCACCGAGGACGAGATCGACGAGATCGTGACGACGCTGCGCGCCGCCATCGTGGCGGCACAGCGTGTCGTTGCGCCTTCGCCCTACATCGGCCACTGAGGAAGGCGTCGCCCGAGCCGGCCCGTCGTCGGTCTCAACGCATCACGGCCAGGAGGCATCGATGTCCGCCAAGACCTCCGGCACGGTCTTGACACCGGCCACGAGCTCGGTGATGCCCAGCCAGCCTCGGAGAGTCGCTTCGACTGGTCGACCTTCAAGGGCCGACTACGTGCTTCGGGCTCGCCGGCGTGAGCCGGACGCCCGCTAGGGCCGCTCGACCCCTTTCGCAGCTACACCGCGCCATGGTTCACTGATGGGGAGGATGCCCCGAGACGCGCCGCTGTTGGTGATCTTGGGGGTGGCATTCGTCGCCGCCATGTTCCTGGCAGCGGCCGAAGCCGCCCTGCTGCGCATCCCGCCCGTGCGGGTTGCCTCCCTGCACGCCGGAACCCGCCGGTCGCGGCGCCTCGCCCGGCTCCTCGAAAACCTGCCCCGAGTGCTGAACGCAGTGCTGCTCGCGGCCCTTCTCTCCCAGATCACCGCCGCCACCGTGGCCGGACTCCTCACCCAACGGTGGTTCGGCACGGCGTGGGTCACGGTCGGCTCCGTCGTCCTCACGCTGCTGCTCTTCGTCTACGGCGAGGCCATCCCCAAGACCTTCGCCGTCCGCCACCCCGACCGGGTGGGGACCGCCCTGGCCACACCGCTCTCCTGGTTGACCTCCCTGCTCCGTCCGCTGGTCGCCGCATTGGTGTGGATCGCCGACGTGCAGATGCCGGGGAAGGGGATCGCGACAGCACCGACCGTCACCGAGGACGAGCTGCGCCTGCTCGCCTCCCGCGCCGCCCGGGAAGGCGAGATCACCGACCGTGACCTGTCGCTCATCGAGCGTGGATTCCGTTTCGGCGATCGCGACGCCGCCGACGTCATGGTGCCCCGGACCGACATCGTCGGAGTCGACGACAGCGCCACCGTCGAGGACGCCCTGATCACGGCACTCGACGCCGGTCACCGCCGGCTGCCCATCTACGACGGATCGCTGGAGAACGTCACCGGCGTGGTCCAGCTGCGTGACCTGGTTCGGGTGCCGGCGCCACAACGCTCCGTGCTCTCGGTGATGAACGTCGCCTCCGACCCACTGATCGTCCCGGAATCGAAACAGGTATTCGCCCTCCTCGAGGAGATGCAGACGAGTGGGACCCATCTGGCCATCGTCGTCGACGAATACGGTGGCACCGCAGGGCTGGTCACCATCGAAGACATCGCCGAAGAGTTGCTGGGTTCCATGACCGCCGACGCCCAACCCCCGGCAATCGCCGAGTACGACGGGGGCTGGTCGATCGATGCCGCCTTGCCCGTCGACGACCTCGCCGAGCTCCTCGAAACAGAGCTTCCCGAGGGAGACTGGACGACCGCCGCCGGACTGGTGCTGGGACTGGCCGGGCGAGTGCTCGACGTGGGTGAAGAGGTGACCGTCGGCACCCATCGTCTCCGGGTGTTGACGGCGCACGGCCGTCGCCTGCGGCGCCTGGCGGTACTTCCCGACGAGAAGCAACCCTCCCGCTAGCGTCGCCCTGTGACCGGCCCCACGCTGCTCGACGGACTGGCCGACCTCGCCGACCCCTATCCCGCCTACGCCGAACTACGAGCCGCCGGGCCGGTCTGGCACGAACCCTGGGGCGTCACCGTGTTCTCCACCTATGGCGACGTCGACGGGATCCTGCGCGACCGCCGCTTTGGCAGGGACCCTCGGGGCGTGGTGGAGCCGGATCGGCTCGACACGCGGATCTACCCCACGGCGTATCCGACCTGGACGCGCTACATCCGCTCGTCGTTCATGGAGTTGGAACCACCGGCGCACACCCGCATCCGGTCGCTGGTGGCGACCGCCTTCAGTCGCCGGCGCGTCGCCACGCTGCGACCAGCGCTCGCCGACGCGGCCGCCGACTCCCTCCGGGGCACGGGCTCGGTCGATGTGATGAGCACGGTTGCACCGGCCGTGCCCCTCGCCGCCATCTCGGCGCTGCTCGCCATACCGAAGTCGGACGAACCACGCATCATCGAATGGTCACACCGCATCGTGGCGCTGTTCGACCCGACTGCCACCGCCCAAGCCGGCGAAGCCGCCGAGGCCGCCACGATCGAGTTCGTGGCGTACGTCACGTCGCTGCTGGTGGATCGGGGCCGGGGTGACGATCTCATCTCGGCGCTGGTGAGGGCCGAGGTGGACGGTGTCCGACTCACCGACGCCGAGATCATCGCCACGGTGATCCTGCTGCTGAACGCCGGGCACGAGGCGACCGTGCATGCCATCGGGAACGCGGTGCATGCCCTGGCAACACGACCGGACCTGTATGCCTCCCTGGCCGCTAGCCCGGCGTCGATCCCGGCCGCGGTCGACGAGCTGCTGCGGTACGACCCTCCGCTGCACTACTTCGAGCGGTGGGCGCTGGCCGAGGTGGAGTGGGCAGGCATCGGGTTCCGGCCCGGGGATCGAGTCGGTCTGCTCCTCGGAGCCGCCAACCGTGATCCAGTGGCGTTCGTCGCTGCCGACGAACTTCGGCTCGATCGACACCGGCCTCACCTCAGCTTCGGCGCCGGCATCCACCGTTGCCTCGGTGCCGCGCTCGCCGCAGTGGAGCTGGAGTGCGCTCTCCGGGCACTCACCACCCGCTTCCCCACGCTGCGGCTCGACGCGTCGGCGCGGTATCGCTCACTGGTGTTCCGGGGCTGGGAACGACTCGTCGTCGCCGAGTGAGCCTCAGTCCTCCCCGATGTCCTCGTTCCACAGGTCGGGGCGCGCAGCGATGAAGTCGGTCATCAGCGACACGCATTCGGGGTCGTCAACGACCACCAGCTCCACACCACGAGATCGCAAGTAGTCCTCGTTGCCCATGAAAGTGCGGTGCTCACCGATCACGACCTTTGGGATCCCGTAGAGCAACACGGCGCCGCTGCACATGTCACACGGCGACAACGTGGTGTACAGGGTCGACCGGCGATAGGCCGCGGCCGGCAACCGGCCCGCGTTCTCCAACGCGTCCATCTCCGCATGCAGCACCGCACTGCCTCGTTGGACTCGCTGGTTGTGCCCACGCCCCACGATCTCTCCGTCCACCACGAGCACGGAACCGATAGGCACTCCGCCGGCCTCGAGCCCGGCACGGGCCTCGGCGATGGCGGCGGCG
Organism: Acidimicrobiia bacterium; assembly: GCA_041581135.1. Lineage (GTDB taxonomy): Bacteria > Actinomycetota > Acidimicrobiia > Spongiisociales > UBA5794 > JBFGCM01. Next base: position 8,483 of record JBFGCM010000048.1, on the reverse strand, counting down.
AGGAAGGGATCCATCCCGGCGACGCTAGCCGAACCCGTTCTGGCGCCACGCCTCGTAGACGGCGATCGCGGCGGCGTTGGCCAGGTTCAGGCTGCGGCCTCCAGGGGCGATGGGTATCCGCAGGCGCGCCGTCACGGCCGGCGCCGACATCACCTCCAATGGCAGCCCCACCGATTCCGGTCCGAAGAGCAGCGCGTCTTCAGGTGCGAATCGCACGTCGGTGTAGAGCTCGTCGGCATGCTGGCTGAAGGCGAAGACCCTCGGGGGCGCCGCCGCCTCGAGGTACGCCGGGAACGAGGCGTGTACGGAGACCTCCGCCAGCTCGCGGTAGTCGAGACCGGCGCGGCGCACCTTCTGCTCGTCCAGGGAAAACCCGAGCGGTTCGATGAGGTGCAGCCGGTTACCCGTATTGACACAGAGTCGCATCAGATTGCCCGTGTTGGGCGGGATCTCCGGCCGATAGAGCACGACATCGAACACCCGGCCAGCTTACGGTCGCCCGGATACCGGTCGGCAGATACGCTGCGGAGCGTATTGACAGCATTGCGTGGCCTTTGCAGCGTTCGGCGGGCCGTACTACGACAGATCCTGGGAGCACCCGCCGCGCGTTTCCTGGGAGATCCTGCCATAGGATGGCCGACGAAACCGGGGTCGACCAGGGAGTGGTGATGGAGGGCAGTGAGAAGCACATGGACCGCCGCGACGCACTGAAGCGGGGAGCGGCACTCGGTGGCGCCGTGGCCTGGGCGATCCCCACGGTGCAGGCAGTCGGCATGACGAGCGCGTTCGCCCAATTCACGAGCCCGATCGCGGGCTGCGGCTGCATCGAGTGGTTCACCGGTGAGTACAACACGCAGCAGTACGACCGTGGCATCCACTGTGAGATCGAAGACGACGACCGCAGCCCCGCCGACGCCACCACCGGCGACTTCCAGATCTTCGAGACCGTCATCGGCGTGAGCTGGGCGATCGTCAATTGCGCCGACGCCAGCGTGGAGATCGTGCACATCGCGGTCTCCGGCGACAATGTCGTGGCCTCCGAGTCCCCGGTCGGCATCATCGTCGGCCCGGGTCAGCCGTTCGGGGGCGGTCTACCGGCCGTCGATCCCAACCTCGCCGGTCACCTGGTGCTCGAAGTCACCGTCGAATGCGAGGATGGCACCATCGAGGTCCATGTGCTCGAAGTCGACTTCGCCTGCGCCACCCCGTAGATCAAACCCACGTCGTCTCGTCACGCCGCCGCCTTCGAGGGCGGCGGTGTCGCGTCACGAGGGCTTGGTGGTGGGATTGCCGTTGCAGTCGCGACCCTCACCGGGTCGATACGTGGCGAACACCGAGTCCTTCAGCACTTCGCCGTCGGGGGTCACCCGTTCCCGGAACGTGGTCACCCGGGTGCACGCCGATCCGACCCGGCCACTGCTCTGACCCGTTTGGGTGACCTCGAAGTACGGCGTGGACCACAGCTCCACGGTGATGCTCGTGTCCGTGTAGCTCGTCCAGATGAGCATGCCGTAGGGCGTGTTGTTGGTGACGATCAGGTCCGGTTTCGGGAACGACAGCGTGGCTTCCCGCCCATACGGGTACCGGCTGATGTAGATCGAGTGGCTCTGGTACTCGTCGAAGTCGAGGCCGGCGAAGAACGCGGCGTTGAACATCGTGGTGGCGAACTGGGAGATGCCCCCGCCCACGTCGTCGATGAAGTGCCCGTTCTGGATGGAACCGTCGGCGACGAAACCGTTCTCCCGGGTGCGGAACCCGACGAAGTCATTGATCGAGAAGGTCTCGCCGGGCTCGATCACCACGCCGCGCACCAGGTCGGCGATGCGCTGGATGTTGACCACGCGGTTCCGGCAGCATGCGTGCTTGGTGGTGAACTCGCCGACCACCTCGTCGATGCCGAGGGCTTCGGCCCGGGCCAGGCCCCCGTCCGGCTCGAGCATACGGGGCGTGAGATCGGCACTGCGACCCACCGTGCGCCGAGTGGCGGCGATCACGGCGGCGACGCTCGACGGATCACAGCACGCCAGCGCCGGTTCGCCGAGGGTGATCTCGACCTCGCCATCGACCACATCGAACGTCGGCGGCGTGCCGGGCGTCGTGAAGTCGGTCAGGAATCGCTCCAATGAGGCCAGGACCCGCTCCTCGTCCATCACCGGCCGCAACTCTCCTGATTCCAGCCGGGACGTGATCCAGCGGGTGATGGTCTTCTCTCCGATGATGCCGACGTGTCCGTTCACGGCGACGGTGATGCTGTCCGACGCCAGCGCCTTCGCTTCCAGCACCGCTTTGGCCAGTTCCTGGTCGTCAACGACGCCTGCGAACGGATTCCACGCCACCTCTACCGTGAAACGCCCGTCGACGGGCACGACGCCTTCGAGGGCACGGGCCACGACGTCACCCTGGAGCCGCCAGCCCAACTCGCCACGCGTGACGGCGATGCGGCCGGTGCTGCCGTCGAACCTTGGCTCGACCGGGTTGGAGAGCAACGCGGCGGGATCGGCGTCGATGACGGCGGCCGTCTGCTCCGGGTCGAGGGTGAAGAGGACCGGCGCATCCCGCTCGTCGGTGAAGGAGGTCGCCCATGACATGAGCTGGTCGGTGGTACCGAACTCGCGGCCGGTGCCCAGCGCTGAGGCCAGCGTCGACTCCTCGTCCACGGTGAGGCCCAGCTCGCCGGCTGTGTAGGTGAAGCTCCGTCCGGGCGCTTGGATGACCACCTCGAACTCGGCGTAACGATCTGCCACCCGACTGACGACGGACTCGAGCTCCGCTTCCCCAAGGCCACCGATGGGCCGGCCGTCGATCGTGACATTGCGGGCGACCTCGCCGGAATGGACGGCTGCATCGATGCCGAAGGCGGACAGAACCGCCACCACCGCCAAGGCGGGAAGCGACAGGAGGACCAGGCCGAGTCTGCGGAGCCAGCGCATCCGGTGAATGGTATGCGATCTCGAATCCGTCCGGGGCGATTTCGTCCTGTCAGGTATCGAGCTTGGCCCGGATCGTGTCCGAGGCGGCATGCAGACTCTCGCTCAACGAGGTACGCGCCGAGGCCGTCTTCGCATCGGCGGCCTCGATGCCCATCTCGGTGAGGCGTTGCACCTGCGGGTTCGAGGCGATGCGCGTCCAGAGATCCTGGATCTGCTCGTAGCGGCCTCGCCCCGCCTTGGCGCCGAGCACGTACCCGATGCCAAATCCGAGGATGACACCCGTCTTGAACTTCATGCGCGCCTCCACCCGGTTCCGTGTCCGCCCATTGTGCCAGATGGCCGACGAGGAGGCCGGGGCCGCGCCGAGCGATGGTACCCTTACGCCCGCTCCGATCCGGGGTAGCTCAATCGGCAGAGCGCCGGACTGTTAATCCGTAGGTTGTGGGTTCGAGTCCCACCCCCGGAGCGCACTCGCCCCCACTCCTCACAGGCGTCACCGCCTGGAGTCGTCACCTCACGCGACACTCCTCGACCCTCACAGGCGAGCGAACTGCTCGCTGGTCGGCTCCGCTCAGCACTACCAGGGCTCGGTGAGGTACGGGATCGTCACCGGGTCCGCCACCTCGAACTCCAGCACCTGTGTGTCCAGCTCGGCGTCCTCCGGCGCGCTCCGGCTGGCGGTGCGCACTGCTCGAACATCTCTGCGCAGTCCGGGGCCTCAGCTCGCAGACTCCCGGGGCTAGGCCTCCTCGAGGTACCCCTCGAGGCGCTTGGCGCGGGCCGGCTGGCGCAGCTTGGCGAGCGCCTTGGTCTCGATCTGACGGATGCGCTCGCGGGTCACGTTGAAGTGCGTGCCCACTTCCTCGAGCGTCTTCACCTTGCCGTCGGCGAGGCCGAACCGCATGATCAGCACCTGACGCTCCCGGTCGTTGAGATCTTCGAGCGCCAGCGACAAATACTCCTGGAGCAGCTTGAACGACGCCGCTTCCACAGGCACCTCGGCGTCGGTGTCCTCGACGAAATCACCCAGCGTGGAGTCGTCCTCCTCACCCAGCGGGGTTTCCAACGAGACCGGATCTTGGGCGATGCGGCGCAGCTCGGTCACCTTCGAGGGCTCGAGCTCCAGCTCGGTGGCGATCTCCTCGATGGTGGGCTCCCGGTTCAAGTCCTGCATGAGCGTCCGCTGCGCCCGGGCCAGCTTGTTGATGGTCTCCACCATGTGCACCGGCACTCGAATGGTCCGCGCCTGGTCCGCCAACGCCCGAGTCACCGCCTGGCGGATCCACCACGTGGCATAGGTGGAGAACTTGAAGCCCTTGCGATAGTCGAACTTCTCGACGGCGCGGATGAGGCCGAGGTTGCCCTCTTGGATGAGGTCGAGCAGCGAGAGCCCGCGGCCAACGTACTTCTTGGCGATGGACACCACGAGGCGGAGGTTGGCCTCGACCAGCCGTTTGCGGGCACGGTCGGCGAGCCGGCTCTCCCGCTTCAGGATCATCTGGGCTTCCTCCGTCATGGCCGGATCGGGATCGACGAGCTGTTCGTCGGCGCGCAATCCCGCCTCCATCTGCATGGCCAACTCGACTTCCTGCTGCGAGTTGAGCAGAGGGAACCGACCGATCTCCTGCAGATACATGCGCACCGGGTCCGACACATGGACGAGGTCGTCGTTGTTGAGTTCGGTTGCGGCGAGGGCGTCTTTGGTGTCCTCGCGTAGCGTGACGCCGCGCTCGCGCAGCTCGACGAACACGTCGTCGAACGACTCAGCCGGGGCCTCCCGGTCTTCCAGCTCCTGCTGGACCTCGGACATGACCAGGAAGCCGCGTTGGCGAGCCCGCTTGGTGAGTTCTTCGAGGGCTTCAGCCGCGAGATCGTTCATCCACCACTCCGTATGTCACGACGCTGCTTCTCCAACGCTATCAACTCTTCCAACTTGGACGAATACTCCTCGGGCTCGGTCTCGGGATCGAGCGCCTCGACTGCACGCCTCTGTTGTTCAATTCGGCGCTCCACCACCCCGACCTTGAGCTTTATGACCAGCTCGGCCGGTTCGGGCAGCGGCCGATCATCCAGTGCCAGGGGACTCAGTAGATCGGCCAGGCCATTCGCTCCTTCCGCGATCAGGCTACCCAGATCTGGCGGCTCTCCAGGCTGAAGCGCGGCCACGACGGGTTCGAGCACCTCGAAACCGTGTTTGTGCTGTTCGTTGATGAACAACTCATGGCTCAGCTCGACGCTGCTGAGCCGGGCATCGTTGGCGAGCATCAGCCGGAGCAACTCTTGTTCGGCCTTCTCGTGGCCGCTGAGCTTGCGGGTCGGTCTCGCCGCCTCGGAGCGCGGTGCCTTGGGTCGCCCGATCGCCTCGAGCACCACCTGCAGGTCGACGCCGGTACGCCGCGCCAGAAGCACCGCATACTCGTGACGGGCCACCGCGTCGGGATGGGTGGCCACCAACGCGGCCGCGGCCCGAATGGCTCGGCCGCGGGCCTCGGGCTCCGAGAGGTCGAACCGGGCGAGCTCGCGATCGATGCGGAACTGCAACAACGGCTCGCTACGGGAGACGGCCGCCAACAGCGCACCACCGTCGCCGTCACGGATCAGATCGGCCGGATCGCGCCCCTCCGGCAGCTCGGCGACCCTGAGGTCGAGCTGGCCGGGAATGGCCACATCGAACCCGCGAATGGCGGCGCCTGCTCCGGCCGCATCCGCATCGAATGCCAGGACCACGCGCTCGGTGAAACGCCGTAGGAGGTCCAGATGATCGGCGCCCAGCGCTGTCCCACATGTGGCGACGGCGATAGGCCGCTCGGCCAGGTGGAACGCGATGACGTCCGTGTAGCCCTCCACCACCACCGCTTCGCCGGAACGCACGATCTCCGACTTGGCCTGATCGAGGCCGTACAACAACTTGGACTTGTGATAGATGGGAGTCTCGGGCGAGTTGAGGTACTTGGGACCGTCGCCCTCCAAGAGCCGTGCCCCGAACCCCACCACATCGCCTCGCAGGTCGGCGATGGGGAACATGACCCGACCCCGGAACCGGTCCACGAGACGGCCCCGGCGGCTGCGTATGGCGAGTCCGGCGGCCACGAGCGTCTTCTCATCGACCCCACGCGAGCGCAAGGTCCTGACGAGCACATCCCAGTCGGGTGGTGAGTACCCCAAGCGGAAGCGATCGATCACGTCGACGTCGTAGTCGCGGCTGCGAAGGTAGCTGCGAGCCTTGCCGGCGTCGGCGCCGCTCTTCAACCGTTCGGTGTACAACATGGCGGCAGCCTCGACGACGCCGACCAGTTCCTCGCGCCGACTCCGACGCTGCGCCGCTCCCGGATCTTCTTCCGTGAGGGTGATGCCGGCGCGCCTGGCCAGCAGCTCGAGTGCGCCTCGGAAGTCGGTCCCTTGCGTCTCCTGTACCCATCCGAACACGTCGCCGGACTTGCCACATCCGAAGCAGTGAAAGAGGCCGCGGGCACCGTCGATCGACAGCGACGGCGTCTTCTCCTGGTGGAACGGGCACACGGCCATCACCGACCGACCGGAGCGCTTCACCTTGGTGACCTCGGCCGCCAGCTCGACGAGGTCGGTGGCGTCACGGACCTTGTCGATCTCCTCCCTGGGATAGCCCATCGGGCGAGTGTACCCGGCACCGTCGGCGGTGCCGGCGCCGACCCAGAATCTGGCGTTGCCAGATATGAGTGTACCTTGCTAAGATAACATTAGCTCGAACACCTGTGAAAACCAGAAGGAGTGTCTATGCAACTCGTTCGTCAAGACCCGTTCGCCATCTTCCAGGATCTCAACCGCTGGTTCGACACCAGCTCACCGAAGATGTCCGAGTGGATGCCGCGTCTCGACGTGATGGCCGACGACGACAAGTGGATCGTCCGTGCCGAGGTGCCCGGCGTCGAAGCCGACGCCATCGACATCACCGTCGAAGACGGCCTGCTCACCATCCAGGGCTCGCGTAGCTTCGAGTCCGAGACCAAGGAAGAGGCGTATACCCGCAAGGAGATCTACGAGGGCAGCTTCAGCCGCTCCGTTCGACTCCCCAAGGGCATCGACGCAGAGGCCATCACCGCGACCCACAAGAACGGCGTCTTCGAGATCACCGTTCCCAAGGCCGCCGAGGTACTACCCAAGCGAGTGCCGGTCTCGGTCGACTGACAGGAGATCACTCGGATGAAACCCGCCCCAAGGCGGGTTTCATCGCGCTCGGATCGCCCCGACCGCGGTAGATTGCGGCCGGTGCACGTCGCCTTCCTCAACCCGCAGGGCAACTTCGATCCCGCCGACTCCTACTGGACCGAGCACCCCGATTTCGGCGGGCAACTCGTCTACGTCAAGCACGTGGCCCTGGCGATGGCAAAGCTCGGCCACTGGGTCGACATCGTCACCCGGCGGATCGACGACCCCCACTGGCCCGAGTTCGCCGCGCCCCTCGATGGGTACCCCGACTCTCCCAATGTCCGCATCGTCCGCATCGAGTGCGGAGACGACGCTCGGTTCCTCGCCAAGGAGGAGCTGTGGCCGTACCTGGTCCGGGATTGGGTGCCGAACATCCTCGCCTTCTACCAGGCCGACGGAGCCTTCCCTGATGCCTTCACCGGCCACTACGCAGACGGCGGCCTCTCCGGCGCGCTCATCGAGGAGAAGACGGCGATCCCCTACACCTTCACCGCGCACTCGCTCGGGGCGCAGAAGATGGACAAGCTCGGTGTCACCGCAACGACCCTCGACGGCCTCGACGCCCACTACCACTTCGGCAGACGGCTGGTAGCAGAGCGCATCGCCATGAACCGATCGGCGCTCAACATCACCAGCACCTCCCACGAGCACGTGGAGCAATACGGGCATCAGGCCTACGCCGGCGCCGTCGATCTCCACTATGCGGGACGCTTCACCATCATCCCCCCGGGGGTCAACCTCGAGATCTTCGACCTCGACTCACACAGCCCGCGTGAAGCAGACATCGCCGAACACGTCGAGGCGAAGCTCGCCAGGGATCTCGCCGAACCCGACAAGCCCGTGATCATCGCCTCCAGCCGGCTCGACCCGAAGAAGCACCACGTGGGGCTGGTCGAGGCATACGTCAGCGATGTCACCCTGCAACAGCTCGCCAACCTCGTCATCGTCACCGGTGCCCTCGACGACCCCCTCCACGACGATGCCGCCGCCTCCGAAGGGGAACGCGAGGTGCTGGGCCATGTTCGGACGATCATCGATCGGGCCGGTCTTCAGGATCGAGTGAGCGGCTTCGCCCTGCGTGGCCAGGCTGCGCTGGCCGCCGCGTACCGCCATCTGGCGCGGCGCCGTTCGGTGTTCGCCCTCACATCGCTGTACGAGCCATTCGGCTTGGCCCCACTGGAAGCGGCGGCGGCCGGCCTGCCGGTCGTCGTGACCCGCAACGGCGGACCATCGGAGTCCCTCGTCGAGGGCGAGCACGAGTACGGGGTCCTGGTCGATCCAGAGGATCCCGGCGAGGTGGCCCGAGGCCTGCGACGTGCCCTGGGCACGGATTGGAATCGGCTCCACGCTGCCGGGCGGCAGCGGGTG
>JBFGCM010000047.1:0-28119 GCA_041581135.1 Acidimicrobiia bacterium | reverse complement strand
GCGGGCTCTGCTGGAGCTCGGAAACCCCGAGGATGCCCTCGGGCTGCTCGAGCGGGAAGAGCGGATCTGCAGGTCGGAAGGCGACTTCGAGGGCCTGTCCCATTGCTTGGGCAACCAAGCCGCCGTCCTCATCGCACTGAGGCAATTCGAACGGGCGAGAACCCGAGTCGATGAGCACGAGCAGATCTGCTCCGAGATAGGCGATCGAGCAGGCGTGGCGATGTGTGCCGTCCGGCGGGCAGCGCTTGCGTTCGAAGCGGGTGAGCTGTCCGACGCCGAGGCGCTGCTCGACCGCGCCGAAGCCATCTGCGCCGAGACCGGCAACCACGAAGCAATGCTCATCGGTGGCGAGTCGCTCCGCCGAGCAGTACGGCGACGTCGTGGGATGGACACAGACGAGTACGAGGCGACGACGAGCGGGCGAGAGGAGAACGCCATGAGGCTGAAGAGCAGGAAGCCGAAAGCCGACACGACCTATGCGGACTTCACATCGGGATTTGCCAAAGCGCATGAGGCCGGAGACTCGGACAAGGTCTGGAGCTTGCTGCAGGGGCACCTCGTGTGCCCCAAGTGCGAGGATGTGGTCAGCCCCAACCTGGGCATGATCGAGTCGGAGAAGACCATGCTCGTGCTTTGCCCGAAGTGCGAAGCCATCTGGATCATGGTCAAGTAGGGGTTGATCGCTGCAGACGACATCGGCCTGGCGTTGCGGGCGGTCGAACGGGCGCTCGGACGTGACGCACATGTCCTCTCGAGGCGCCCTGACCTGGCGTGGCAGCAGTTGCACAATCGACTCCAATGGGAGTCCGAGCCCGTCTCCGGCTTGCTGCAACGAGGCTCCCGGGAGCGACGACCCTGGCTGCGCTTGCGCTCGCGGCTTCCCGAGTCGTCGGCGTTCGAGCAGGCTCTCGTCGGCCACCGCAAGCCCGTGCATGGCGCGGACTTCGATGCCACCGGAACGTTCCTGGCGACGGCCGGCCAGGACGGCGTCCTCATTCTGTGGGACCCGTCGAGTGGCACGGAACGAGCACGGTGGTCGGCGGCTTCCTCTTTCCTCACAGGGTGCGCGTTCACCCCAAAGCGACGGATCGTCACCACGGCGGGTGACGGCACCGTGATGGTGTGGGACGTTCATGGCCGTGTCGTTCGGGCGCTCGAAGGGCACACCGAAGCGGTGGTGGGGTGCCACGTTGCCCCGGACGGACGGCGAGTGGTCACGGCAGGCGACGATGGCTCGGCCATCGTGTGGGATCTCGCCTCGGGTGATCAGCAGGCTGTGCTCCGCGCTGGACCCTTGCCACCTGCGACCTGCGCCTTCTCGCCGGACGGGCGGCGCGTGGCCACCGGGGGCCTGGACGGGATCGTGCGGCTCTGGGACGCCGGGACCGGTGCCGACCTCGAGGTCCTCCGCGGCCATGTCGGACCGATTACGGCGTGTGGCTACGGGCCGGACGGTCGCTTGGTCACCGCCGGTGCCGACGGGACGGTCCGTGTCTGGGGACCGGACGCCAAGGAGCAGGCGGTGGCCGAGGGACACGAAGGACGGGTACTCGCCTGTGCCGTGTCGCCGGACGGCGCGGTCGTCGTGAGTGGCGGTGACGACGGTTTGGTCAGGGTATGGGATGTCGGGAGCGGGGATCCCTTGGCCGCATTGCGCGGGCACAGCGGGGGAGTGCTTGGTTGCGCCCTCTCTGCGGACGGATCGATGATCGTCTCGGCATCTCAGGACACGACTGCCCGACTCTGGGCGATGCCTGAAGCCGGCGCCGGTGCCGAGCCGGCAGGGCATCGCGAGCGGGTGAGCGCTTGCGTCGTCTTCGACGAGCGCGGAATCGCCGTCTCGACCGGCGACGACGGCAGCCTTCGGTACTGGTCGCTCGATTCCTTGGAGCCGGAAGCAGAGATCACAGTAGGGACGCGGCTGCGCTCATGCACCGCGACGAGCGACGGGGCCGCGGTCGCCGCCGGGGGAGCGGACGAAGCGATCCGGCTGTGGGACACCGATACCGCCCAGCTGCTGATCGAGCACGACTGGCGTCGCGAGAACATGCCCATCGGATCGATCGACGCGTGCGCGCTCAGCGCAGACGGTGGCCTGCTGGCAGCCTCAGTGCAGAGCATCATCTGCGTGTTGGACACCAGCACAGGCGACGAACGGCATCGGCTCGAACGCAGGAGAGACCTCGGTCCCAGCGCCGCCACGAACATCCGACCCATGGCCCTGACGTTCCTCCCGGATGGCAATCTGCTGGCCGCGTATCAAGATGGCTGCTTGGTGCTGTGGACGCTCCCCGCGGAGACTGATCGGGTGATCGGTACACACGATGTCCTGCTCGAGGCATGCGCAGCGGGTGGCGAAGCATGTGCCTCTTCCGACGAGGAGGGTCGAGTGTGCGTATGGGACGGGCTGAACGGAGAGCGGCTGTTCGACGCGGTCCTGCACGATGGCTGGGCGCGCGCCTGCGCACTGTCCGCGGATGGGAGCCTCGTCGCCAGCGGAGGCTACGACCGTTTGGTCCGCGTCCACGAGGTTCGTTCGGGTAGAGAGATCGCCGCCCTTCCCACAGCCGGTTGGGTCACTGCGCTCGCGTTTCACCGCGGGGGCTGGTCGATACTGGCCGGGGACCAAGGCGGCGCCCTGTATGCCGCCGATCTCGAGGGGTTCACCCCGCGTAGCTGATTCGGTCGGCGACCAGCGGGATGAAGTCTTCGGCCTCACCGTGGGCGACGGAGCCGAGGTGCGCCTCCACCGTCACCATGATCGGTTCCGGAAACTGCAGCTTGGCGAAGTAGTCGCCACTCTCGTCGAGTTCGGCAAGGACATCACGGATCGCGTCTGCAATGTGGGCGGGGAGGGTTTCGAGAAGGCCGTCCATCGCTTCTTGCTCGAAGTCGACCGTTGCCGCGTACTCCTGGCCCTCCACCGACGTGTTGGCGCCGGTCCCATACGTACCACGGTCCCGGACGTACAGGTTCCACATCGGAAACTCAGGAACTACGAAACCCCTGTCTCCGAGATCGAGACCGGCGAGATACAAACCGAAGTCTGGTGACCAATCTTGGCGTGACGACATGGATCCTCCCCGTGATCTACCTGCAGGGTCGTGTCCGATTCGAAGAGCCGCCAGGGCAGAAGGTCACGACCTGCCGCTCACCCGGCCGGTGCCGGAGCTCAGGCGCGGTCCGGCGAGGCCACTTCGACGAGGTCGTCGATCAGGGGACTCTCCACGTCGATGGCCACGCGGTTCCAGTCGAGCTCGATGGCGTAGTCCACCAACGCAGTGAGCACCAACTCACGCCACAATTCCAAGGTCGAGAGCACACCGGCACGCAGGTCGCCGTCGCTCGCCCCTTGCGCCAGCAGGTCTTCGAGGCCGTCCGACCAGAACGCGTCCGTGCCCACGGATTCCTTCTCGATGACCTCCCGCACTCCGTTGTCATCGAGCTCGTAGTCATCGATACCGACGAGGAGTTGGGGCGCGCAGACCCGCAATGCCTCGTGAAATGCCGTCCAGTCGTAGCTGTCGTCCATGTGTTCAGCCTTCCCGCACGATCTCCAGGCCCACCGTTGCCAGCATGCCCGGGATGCGCTCGACGAACTCACGGTCGTACTGGCGGATGTCCTCTGGCAGCTGCGCCCACGGCACGAGGTGGGGGCTCACCTTGGCCTCGGCGTCGCGTTGCGGCGCCCATCTCCACCCGGAGCGCAAGCGCTCTGCTGTCCAGCGTCCGTGTTCCATCTCTGCCAGGTACTCCACCTCGTCGTCGGTGAACGTAAAGGAAACGGCCACGTCTGCTGCGGGCCGCACGGAGCACCCGATGGCCTCGACCTTGCCGACGATTGCGTCTACCTGGCTCAGGTTGCTCTGCTTCAGGTCGTCGGAGAGCTCGGCCCACGAACGCTGGGCGGGGTCTTGGGCGCGAGCCGCGGTGATCTCCTCGCAGTAGGCCCGATGCAGCTCCTGGGCGAGTGCCTCGCGGCCCGGCTCCTCCAGGACCGGGGCGGGGCGAGCCACGAAAGCCCTGGCCGTGTGCGGATCGGCGGGTAGCCCCACCAGGCCGCTGACCGAGGCCCAGCGCGGATCTGCCAGCAGCCGCGACCCCGCCCGTCCGCTGCCCTCGATGATTCCCACGTGGGCACCGAGGGCCAGTGCAACGCGGTACTCGGCTGCAGCTATATCGCCACCGCCGATACCGATCATCATCACATCAGATGGATCGATGCCGGATGCGATGACATCCGCCCAGTACTGAAGGGCCTCGAGTGGCGAGAAGTCGTCTCCCGATGTGGAGCGCACCTCGTCGTATCGAGCGTCGATGCGAACGTCACCCGACACCGAAGCAGGCACGTAGCCGACCGCGTGGAGGCGTGTTCCTGCGGCCTCGGCCACCTCCCCGACGATGCCACAGATTCCTTGCTCGGTGCCGCCTGACACCACGGTGCCGTGGAATCCCGCCAACGCCTCGGCGATGACGGGGCGGAACCCCTCGATCTGCTCGCGGTATCGCGAGTCGGTGGTGCCGGTGATGATCAGCACCGGAGCGCGTATCGGAGGCGCGTCGGGGGTGGTCATCGCATTCAGCGCGCCATGAGCCACGTCGTCGTCATCGAATGTCACTCGAGCCAGCGTGAGCAGTCGATCGGACCACTCGTGACCTGGTATCTGGTCGGCGACGGCTCGAGTGCGTTCGAGCGAGGGGATGGCGAACGCGGCGATGGACGACCGAATCGCATGGCAGTACCAGTCGAGCGCGGCGTACGGGTCGCCGAGGAGCAAGTGGAACTTGGCCATCGAGGACACAGCCCAAGGCATGTTCATGCCGACGTCGATGTGGGCCTGGCATCGGGCCATCGCCGGTGCCGCCATCGGGCCGAGCATCTCCAGCGCACGAGTGGTCCCGGTCCGCTCGATCTCGCACTCGACGTAGTTGAGCAGGGGGTAGTAGTCGGTCGGGTCGACCTCGAAGGCACGTCGGTACAGGTCGCGCGCCCGCAGGTCGTCCTTGCCCCGCCATGTGCCTGCCAGCGACGCGATGGCGTCACTGTCTGTGGGGTCGGCCTCGGCGGCGGCCTCCAGGTAGCGACGTCCCCGCTCCACATCGCCATGCTTGCCGAGCGACACGCCCAGATCGCGCAAGAGTGGCTGATAGGCATCCTCCGGCCACTCCGGGTCGACGAAGGGATCCATCAGCTCGACGGCGCGGGCCCAGTCACCGGTGGTCATGGCGAGCTTGCCGATGCGCCACGCCAACTTGGCGTTGTTCGGGTCGTACTCGAGCACGGTCTCGAGCGTCTTCACCTCTTTGGCCAGCTGAGCAGGCTCCAGGAACGCTCCGTACGAGGCCGCATACGGGCGGAGCCCGGTTTCGATGCGTTCGACAGTGCGGTCGACGTCTTCCAGGTCGGCCGCCATGAGCGCCACCTCTCGCAACCAGTGCTCGGGCAAGGTGAAGGCGCCCTTGTAGGTGATGTCGTGGGCGAAGTCCGCCCACGCGTGCTCGGCGAGCGTACGTACCTGGATCTCGGCCTTGAGCGGATGGAACGTGCCGGTCTGGGGGCACTCTGGAAGCTCGCACCAGAACCCGTAGAGGTCCTCATCGACGTCGCCGAGTTCGGGGTCTCTGCGCAGCGACACGATGTAGTGGATCGATCGGTATCCGAACTCGTCCCAATTGAGGCGCTCCGACACGTCGGCACTGTTCTCCCAGTCGACCTCCAGGTGCTCCTCGATGTAGCCGCTGACGGCACGTAGCTCGGAGGCGGTTCTGGCGATGAGCCGTGCGCCACACAGATCGGTCAGCTGATGTGCCGGCGTGACGTGCTCGGCCTGCTTGCGCAAACACTTCTCTGCGAACGACGGGACCTTTTTGGCCCTGGTCTGGAGAATCGCCAAGGGGGCGTGCCGGTCGGCCGCCCGCTTCAGGAACGCTTCCAGCACCTCGCACAAGCCCCGGTACGCCGGGTGCAGGCGCGTGTACTCGGCCACTTGGGCCTCCAGCCACTCGCGGCTACCAGGACCGGGCATGTCCACCTCCCCGGGTCGTCCGATTCATCCTGCGCAATCGCTCGATGTGCACCAAGGGCCGATCGGCCCTTCGTCGGCGAAACGGCCTCATCTAGCCTGGGAGCAAGCGACTGGAGGTTGCGTGGCTGCACGCGACAGCGGGCTCGGGGGCTTGCGCCGCCTGGTTGGCTGGCCGCTGGTCGTGTTGCTCGCCACCGTTGCATTCATCCTCGGCTACATCGGCTTCGCGGCGGCGCCCGCCACCGACGACGAGTCTGCGATCGATCTGGCCTACCTGTCCCTCCAGTTGTTCACCGTGAACTCGGGCACGGCGGCAGGTCCGTCGCCTCCGCTGGCTCTGGAGATCGCGCGCTGGCTGGCCCCCGTCGCTACGGCCTATGCACTTGGAAGAGCACTCTTGCGGGTGTTCCGCGATGAGATCGACCAGTGGCTGTTGCACCGCCGAAACGGTCATGTGGTGGTGATCGGCCTGGGTTGGCTGGGGCTGGCCGTTGTCGACAGCCTCGTCGACAGAGGGAAGCAGGTCGTGGCGGTGGCGATCGACGTCGACGAAGAAACCGCCGCTGCGATGCGCCGCGACAGAGTGCCGGTAGTGGTGGGTGACGCCCGCGACCCGGAGGTGTTGGAGGACGCCCGCGTCCATCGTGCCGAGCACGTCGTCGTGCTGGCCGGCACCGACGAAATGAATGTCGAGATGGCTTTGGCGGTCCAGCGTCTGAGCCGGGAGCAAGGCGAAGGCTCGCTGGTGTGTCTTACCCACGTTCGCGACGCCCAGCTCTGTCACCTGCTGAGGAGCAAGGCACTCGCCGACGAACAAGTCGACGGGTTTCGACTCGAGTTGTTCAATGTGGCAGAAGAAGCAGCAGCGATCATGCTCGACGAGCATGCACCGTTCCTGGTGGACGATGCCTTGGTGCGCATCGGCGTGATCGGCGACAACGACATCGCGGCCGCCGTGATCACCGAAGCATCGCGGATACGTGGGCTCGGGTTCGGCGAGACACTCGACGTGGTGTGGGCCGCGCCGGGGGACTCGATGGAGCGCACCGGTCGCCGGCTTCCCCAGGTGCAACGGAACGCCGCCGTCGAGGTGGTCCCCGGTCCGCCGGGGACCCTGGAGGCGAAGTCGATCGAGCACTTGGCCGGTTGTCGGGTGGTGTTCGTCGGGCTCGACGACGACAGCTCGGCCATCGCCACTGCGCTCTACGTCGCGGATCGGATAGCGCCGGTGCCCGTGGTGGTCGCACTCGGAGCGTGGACCGGGTTGTCCGAGCTGCTCTCCACCGCTTCGACCGGGTTCTCGAAGATCTACCCGTTCCTGGTGTATGAGCGGCTCCTGGGGGCTGATCTGTTGCTTGCCGGGATGGGCGAGAAGCTGGCTCGTCTTGTGCACACGATGTTCGTGGAGGAACGAACGGCCGGGTCCGAGAGTCCCGATCCCGCCACGCTGGTCGAGTGGCGGGATCTGCCTGAGGAGTATCGCGCCTCGAGCCGTGCCCAAGCTGCACGGCTCGGCCCCAAGCTGTACGCCATCGGGTGTGGACTGGCTCCCCTCGAGGAGTGGGGAGCACCGGAGGCCACGCTCACCGAGGACGAGGTCGAGAAGCTCGCCCAGCTCGAGCACGAGGGCTTCGTGGCCGAGCGCATGGGGGCGGGGTGGGAGAAGGGCGCGATGAAGGACCGCGATCGACGCATCGACCCCTTTCTGGTGTCATGGGACGAGCTGGCTCGGGTGCCCGGCGGCGAGGAGGCGCGCAACGTGAACAGGGCCGCAGCGTGGGGCATCCCGGCGTTGTTGGCCCGGGCCGGGTACCGGCTCGTACGTCCCGCCCACGTGCCGGAGGACCTTCGCCCCTAGGCCCGTCGCTCGTTGCTCGCGACCATCGCCTTGGAGAGGCCGACATGGAGGACCGATTTCGACTGATAGCCGTTGACGTCACGGCGTACGAGTCCGCACTTGCCGGGCGCCTCGACATCAAGCCGATGAACCGGGCATACGCCCTGGCTGCGCTCGAAACCCATGCCACCGCTTGGAATCGGCCGGTAGCGCCCGAAACCCTTGAGGTCGCCGTGCAACCGGTGCCTCACGTGTGGGCTGAGGCGTATTCGCAGCCGCTCGACGCGCCCGCCACGCCGGCCGAGAGCCGCCTGCACGGAGGAGACGGATCATGGCCATGACCATCGAACGACTCGGGGAGCTGTGCAAGGGCGAGGGAGTCAAGTACTTCCTGGCGCCCGACAAGCCGATGGTGATGATGGCGTTCGGAGGCATCAACGGCAGCTTCCAGGTGGTCGTACCCATCGAACTGGACGGCCGGTTCCTCCAGGTACGGACCATCGGGTATCTCCACTGTCCTGCGGACCATCCCCACTTGAGCGCCGTGCTGGCTGTGCTCGCCGAGCTCAACTACCGGCTGCGCATGACCAAGTTCGGCTGGGATCCCGTTGATGGCGAGATCGTCGGCTATGCGGATGTGTGGGTCGAGGACGGGGAGTTGACCCAGAACCAGTTCGGAACCGTGCTCAAGTCCCTCGTCACGGCCATCGATCTGAACTACAAGCGGTTCTCGGAGACGATGGAGACCGGCGAGGATCCGGGTGAGGTCAGGCTGGCGGATCTGGCGGGTGATCGGCTTCCACCGGAGCTGAGGCGGCTGCTCGACAAGATCGCGGGCAAGGAAGATCCAGCCGGGTCGGAGGCCGACGACGGAGCCGACGTACCCG
Source organism: Acidimicrobiia bacterium (assembly GCA_041581135.1). Lineage (GTDB taxonomy): Bacteria > Actinomycetota > Acidimicrobiia > Spongiisociales > UBA5794 > JBFGCM01. The sequence continues at coordinate 19,369 of JBFGCM010000047.1, read as the reverse complement.
GGGATGCAAAGGGCAAGAGAGACGACGAGGAGTTCGAAAAGGTCTAGAGGCTCGCAACGTTGGGACTTGACTTCTTCTCACCTGAGGCACAGGAAGCCCTGGACCTGGCCAAACGCGTCGTGGGTGACGACGGCGAGCTGACCGTTGACGTGCTCATGGCCGCGGCGTATCACACGGCCGACATGGAGGACGAGCTGCCGGAGCTCGCCACGTATCTCCCACGTCCCAAGACACGGCGTCGCCGCGTACCGAGCGCGGTGACCGTCGCCCATGAGCTGCGGCCGATCTTCGAGCAGCTCTCGCACGACGAGTTCGTCACCGTCGACGAGCTGATGGCCGCGTTGATCGAAAGCGACACCGGGGGGAAGTACCTGATCGGGGCGGGCCTTCCCATCCGGGACCTCGAGCGGGCGCGAGAGATCATGGCCGGCCAGGCACTTCCAGACGGTGCGGACCGGAACGAAGCCGACGAGAGCTGGCGGACGTCGCCCGAACGCGCTGAGCTCATCACCGCCCTGGCGTCATATGGACGCATGCTGACCGAGGGCGAACCTGCGGCCAAGGGTGTGGTCGAGATGGACGTGCCGATGCGCCGCCTGCAGAAGACGCTGCTCAAGATGAAGCGGCGCAACCTCCTCGTGGTGGGGCACCCCGGAACGGGTAAGACCGCCTTGATCCACGAGTTCGCTCGTGGCCTTCTCGTGGGCGACCCGACGGTCGACTCCAGGCTCCGCGACCACGACGTCTTCGAGCTGTCGCCGTCGTTCCTGCGCGCCGGTGCCGGCGTGGTGGGGGAATACGACGCGCGCGTGTCGTCGTTGATCAAGATCCTCGAGGCACATCCCAAGGTGATCGTGTTCGTGGACGAGGTGCACTCGTTGCTCTCGAGCGCCATGCACCAGCGCGGCCCGTTCAGCGAGGCAAACGAGGCGTTCAAACAGGCACTGGGTCGCGGGACGATCACCATGATCGGCGCAACCACCATCGCTGAGTATCGCCATCACATCGCCCCGGACCGTGCGCTAGAGCGCAGGTTCAGTTTGCTGAAGATCGATCCGCCGTCACGCGACGCCACCATCAGGATTCTCCAGGCGCGCCGCCCGCGTCTGGAAGCGCACTACTCCCCCATCCGGGTCTCCGACCCCATGCTGGAGAAGGCAGTGGATCTCACCGACGACTACCTGGTAACGCGATTCCAGCCCGACAAGGCGATCCAGATCCTCGATGAGGCCTGCGCGTTGACGAGCATCGACGACCCCCACGCCACCGAATTGCCCGAGGCCGCGCTCGTGGAAGCGCTCGAGGACACCATCGGCCACGGGTTGGTCCGCCCCGAAGCCCTCACCGTTGCCGGCGTCGTCAGCCATCTCCAAGGCACGATCGTGGGCCAGGACGAGGCGCTGCATGCCATCGCCAGGTCGTTCGTCGCCGGCCTGAGCATCGGGTGGAGCAAGAAGGAGGAGCCACAAGGCACCTTCTTCTTCTGCGGACCCACCGGCGTGGGGAAGACCGAGACGGCCATCCAACTCGCCAAGCTGCTGGGTGCCGGACGCGAGGCCCTCCTGCGCATCGACTGCAACACGATTGCCGGGCGAGGAGTCGATGCCAAAGGCGTCATCACCAACCAACTCCTCGGTGTGCCTCGTGGCTACGTGGGGTACTCGAGAGGGGAGGGCGGCTTGCTCTCGAAGATCCGTGACATGCCGGAGTGCATCGTGCTCTTCGACGAGATCGAGAAGGCCAACCCGCTCATCACGGACCTCCTGCTCCAGATCCTCGACGAGGGCCGGGTGTTCGACACCGACGACAACCTGCTCGACTTCCGTCGGGCCTTCATCATCTTCACGACCAACGCCGGCACCAGCTATGGGGGCGGCCCTATCGGGTTCGCACCACGGGACGTCCAGGAGAACGAGGCCGGTGCCGGTACCCCCCGAGCCACGAAGGAAGACGTCTTGGAGGACCTGCGGCGCCGTGGCTACCGGGAGGAGTTCCTGGGCCGCAACATCGACTTCATCGTGTTCGATGCGCTCACGCCGAAAGCCATCGAGATCATCTTGCTCCGCCAGCTGGCCGCGCTCGAGGACACTGCGGAGATGCAGGGCTACGACTTCAACTGGGATCCGCTCATCGTGGAGCATCTCGTCAGCCAGTGGCAGCCGCGGTTTGGCGTTCGCCACCTGACTGCGATCCTCCGCCACCGCATCCTCGAGCAGTTGGCGATCGCCGACGTGCAAGGCGAGTTGCGTGAAATCGAGTCGATTCACCTGGAGCTCGCCAAAGACGACGCGGTGGGTGCATTGCCGACGCGGCACGTGGACGGTGCCACGATGATCATCTCGCTGGCATGAAGTTCGACACGGTGGCCGGTAGGCATCTGACGTAGCCGAACCGGCACCCACCCGCCGGCGTGGCCGCCGATGGGTGCGCCAGGGACGCCGTGCACCGTCGCCAATAGCGGGGCACGACGCCGGATCCACCCTCCGTCGCAGCGTGCCGACACCTGCCGCGAAATCGTGTCCACAACCCACCGGGCCGCGGGTACCGTCGATGGGAAGTGAGGGAAGGGGTCTCGCGTGTTCGAAGAGACAGTCGCACTACCGGACGTCAATCGAAGGAGGTTCATCGCCGGTGTCGGCGCGGCGGTGGCCACCGGGTCGCTGATGTCGGTTGGCCTCAGCAGCCCGGCCCGTGCCGCCTCGCACACCGACTTCCTCGGAGGTCCGACGCCGAAGGCGATTCTCGCCGGGGTCGACGGCGGCGGACCCGCCCCGTTCGACTTCATCCACTGGCTGCTCCCGGGCCCGATCGGTTCCTCGACGCCGTTCAACGGCATCCCCGGCTTTGGCCTCGACGTCGACCCGAGCACCATCACCGACTTCCGTGGCTTCAATGCGCTCGCCGTGATCGCCGGCCAGGGTGTCGGTAACGATGGCGTGACGTATGACGTGGAGTTCGACGTTCGGGTGATGCATGGCGAGTTCATCGCCGAAGACGGGAACATGTACGACGGCACCTTCGGGTTCTTCTGATTCGACCTGTTCACTCCCGGTACGGGAGTGCCAGCCGAACAGGTGCACGACTACAACCCCGGCATCCTGCTGAACGGGCTGTTCTGGACGATGGCCCTTCCGGCGGACTCGTTCTACGTGAGCAATGACGGCAACGAGGCGTCGTTGCATCTGGATGCGCTGCCGATGCCGAACACGTTCCAGTACTCGAACAACGTGTCGGTGTCCGGTGTAATCGGATGCGATGTCCATTGGAATGCCGTGGGCAATCGAGTACGGCGGGGATTCGGTCGCACCGTGCCTGCGGATCATCCCGGAGCGTTCCAGGGACGGTTCAGCGAGGCTACCTGCACCGGAACCGCCCATGCCGCCCACACCGGCTTCTCGTTCGAGAGCGACGTGATGGACGCGACCGGGTTCTGGGCGCAAATGGGCCTCCAGCGGAACGGCGAGTTCATCCGCGGAAGTTGATGGCGTAGGGGCCCGACGGCGCCGTCGGAGGGCCCCACTACGTCAGTTAGTGCCCGACGACGCAGTTGGAGGGCCCCACACGACGAGCCACGGCCGCTCTCCACCACGCGGTCGGGCCGCTTCGGGCATCCCCGAGCGGGGGAGCAGCTACTCGCCCATCTGGCCGTCGATCGACTCGCGGATGAGGTCGGCGTGGCCGTTGTGGCGGGCGTACTCCTCGATCATGTGCACCAGGATCCAGCGCACGCTCGGCGCCTCACCGCCGGGCCACGTGCGCCTCGAAAGCTGCCCGAGGCCGCCGTCGGCGAGTGCCTGGTCAAGCAGGGTGCGGGACCGGTCCACCGCGCTGTGCCACAGCGCGAAGAGCTCCTCGGGGGTGTCGTCGGCGGCGGACCGCCAGTCCCAGTCGGGGTCCTCTTGCCAGTCGACGACATCCCACGGAGGGCTCCGGTCATGTTTGTGGAGATATCGAGAGAACCAGACGTCCTCGACCAACGCCATGTGCTTGAGCAGGCCACCGAGCGTGATGGCAGACGGGCCGAGCGTGGCCCGCATCCCGGCGGCGTCCACGCCGTCGCATTTCCACGCCAACGTGCCCGCTGATAGTCGAGGAAGCCCACCAGGGTGGTGAGTTCGTCTCCGGTGAGCGGAGGCTCGGGGCGTCCGTGTTCGTCGATGTCGGTCATAGGGGCGCGAAGCGGGTTGGCGGCGCGTCGGCGCGTCTCCGGTGAGGCTACCGATCCCGCCACCGCTGCGGGGCCCCGATCTTGGGACCGAGGTGGAGGTGTGGGCGGACGGTCTCGACTCCGACCAAGGGCCGTTGGGCCCTGGTCGTGGGGGTTGTCGCTTGCAACGATCGCGTTCGTACCGAGTTGCCGGCTGGCTCGCAGCAGCCAGGGGTTGCCGCGCGAGGCCGGTCAGCCGGGCCTGGGAGACGCCTACGCCGCCGCCGACCTTGTGGCCTACCCGAGCCGCATCGAGGGCTTCGGCAACGCGCTGCTTGAGGCGTTCTTCTACCGGTGCCCGGTGCTGGTGAACCGGTACGAGATCTACGTCCGCGACATCGCTCCTACCGGCGTCGAGTGCATCGAGATCGACGGATGGCTCACCGACGACGCCGTCGCCGCCTCCCGGCGGGTGATCGACGATCCGGCTTCGTGGGCCGACGCCGCGGAGCGGAACTACGAGATCGGGCTGCGCTTCTTCTCGTACGCCCTGGTCAGACAGCGGTTCCTGCCGCTGCTCGGCTGAGCCGGGCCGCTTCCGGCGGCAACGATCAGGCGATCCGCCGGTCGTGTCACGGTGCGGCCTCTGCGGGGGTCGCTACATCACCGAGGGCCACGAGCATGGTCTCCAAGCAGCTCGCGACGCGCTTCAGCTCCCCGGGCTTCAGCGAGTCGGTGAGTCTCCGCATCTCGGTGAGGATCGAGGTGAACGCGTCGTCTGCGACCCGGCGGCCAAGGTCGGTGAGGTGAATCAGAATGGCCCGTCGATCGGTCGGGTGGGGCCGGCGCTCGATGAGCGCTGCCTCCTCGAGGCGATCGATGCGACCGGTGATGCCTGGCGGGCTGACCATGACCCGATTCGAGATCGAACTCGGCTGGAGCGGGTGGGGGTGTGACCGGCGGAGCGCGGCCAGGACTTCGTAGTCGCCGGGCACCGGCAGGCCGGCCGCCTCGGCGCCTGGGCTGAGCGCAGTTTCGGCGAGGCGACCGCCCCGGATGAGGCGCAGCATCACCTCATAGACCGTCATGTCCTCGTCGGGAAAGACCTGCGCCCACTGACGGGCTGCCTGGGCGGCGGCGTCTGCCTCCTCCACGGTTGAACCTCCCTCTGGATTAGTTCGCTAGAGAAATATATGATGGTAAATAATAGTCCCGGCGCGTGGCAGGTGCCCTCGCCGGACATCCGAGGAAGGACGCAATGGCGTCATTCAAGTCTCTCGTTCTCGTGTCGGTTGTCGCATTGCTGGCCGTCATCGGCGTGGCGTGCGGCACCGGCGAGACCCAGGTCCCTCCCACGGTCGAGACAACGCTCGCGAAGTCGGTGGACGGACTCGACTGCGTCGATGACGTCCGCATGATGACCATCGTCGAGCCCGCCGAGGACTTCGAGGGTCACCCCAGCCCGGAGGCTGCGGTGGCGGCGATAGCCAAGTCCGTGGGCATCGAAGGAACGCCGGAGCTGCGCAACGCGACCTGGTACCTCCGGGCCGCCGACGGTCGGGCGGTCGGTATGGCCGAGGTCGGACCTTGGGGTGAAGGATGGTTCGCCGGAGAGATGACTGCGTGTGACGAGGTGGCATGACGTGCGGGTCGCAAGAGCGCACACCCGGTTGCTGGTCGCGACGCTGACGGCACTGATCGTCGCAGCCTGCGGCCTCGACCTGGGGGGGGTCCGGGACGAACTCGAAGCCGCCGAAGCGACGTGGCGAGCGCAGCAACCGACGCAGTACGTCATCGAGTACGAGCGCCGTTGTCTCTGCAGCAACGCCGGTCAGTTCATCGCCCGCGTCGAGGGCGGATCGGTGGTCGCCGTGGATCCCGGCACCGGGATCGGCGGCGCCGAGGAGTTGCCCTTCGCCTTCACGGTGGAGCGCCTCTTCGACACCATACGATCCGCCATCGACCGGGAGTCGGACGCGATCGAGGTGGAGTACGACGCCGTTCTCGGCTACCCGACCCGCATCCTCATCGACGCAGACGCGGGAGCCGATGACGACGAGCTCCGAGTCATCGCCGCGCTCCGCACCGACGGCTGATCGGGGATGCCGCTCGGGGGAGGACGGTGCTGCCGAGTTCGTCGAGCGTGCTTGGGATTCGCATTACGTGGTGGCCAAGCACACTCGTCGGCCAGGTGACCGCCGTATCGCCCGGGCTTTGGCAAGATTCCACCATGAGCACCCGGGTTGCCGTCGCCTGCCTCGCCACCGTCATGGCGCTGAGCGCCTGTGCCTCGGCCGACTCGGCTGCGACGACGACGCCACCGCCCACGACGCTGGCTCCCGCGACGACGATCGACTCCACAGCGCCGCCGGCCGTCGAGACCACCACGCCCGCCAGGGCTTCGACCACCACCTCGACCGTCGCCACGGTGGGCGACGGGCCGCTCTACCTGCGGCCCATCGACCCGACGACGCTGGAAGATCTGGACGGCTCCACCCTCCTCGGCGTCGGGGCCTCCATGTGGTCGGCCGTCAGCCCCAACCGGCGCTGGCTGGCGGCGACCGGGTTCGCCACCACCGAGGGCGACGAGCCGGCGGCGCTGCTCGTGCAGCTCGACGAATGGGGGGCCTCCGACCTGCGGCCGATGCCTGCAATGACGGGGTTGGAGTCGCTCTCAGTCACAGACTCGGGCACGATGCTGTGGCTGTCTTGGGCGCAGAGCGGCTGGCGGCTGCACCGGCTCGAGGCGGGATCGAACGAGCCCGAGTTGATGACGGTGGTGGATGCGGGCCTGGTGCCGTTGGTGGATCCCGACGAGATGGGTGTGATGACCGCCGACTACGTGGCCGTGGTTGGCCAGGAGGACAACGATCCCTTCGGCGGCGAGCTGCGAGTGCTGATCGTCGATCTGACTGACGGCGAGGTGGCCGAGGTGCCGCTGCGAGGCGTGTGGGGCGGTCAGGTCGACGACGATGACGGCGACGAGATCTGGCGAGCAGAGTCGCCCGGCTGGGCATTCGACCGAGACCGAGAGCTGCTCTACGTCGTATCGGCCACGGCAGACGAGGTAGTGGTGGTGGACCTGGCGACGGCCCAGATCATCCGGCGTGACGGCTTCGACGACCCGGACTCGCTGCTGCAGCGAGTCCTCGAGTGGTGGATTCCACCGGCCGACGCCAAGCTGGGCGAAGGCGTGCGGCGGAACGTTGCGCTGAGCCCGGACGGGTCGAGGCTGTACGTGGCGACGGCCCGAGCCGAGTACGACGGGGGCCGCTGGCAAGACGTGCCGCTCGGTGTCGAGGTGATCGACACCGATTCACTCCGGGTCACGGGCCGCTCGCAGCTGCCGATCAACGACGTGGCCGTGTCACCCGACGGTGAGTTGGTCGTCGGCGTCGGGGTCGAGCAGCGCTTCGCCTTCGGCGACGACGAAGCCGTCGGTAGCGGCCTCTACCTGTTGGACGCCGCCACGCTCGAAGTTCGGCACCACGTCGAGGACGGCGCCGCCCTCACGCTGGATGGCTTCTCGTCTGACGCCTCGACGGTGTACGCGTGGTCGTACCACCCGGTCGCCGACGTCCTGACCCACGTGGCGGTCGACGCCGGCACCGGGCAGATCGTGGGCAATCGCTCGGTTTCTTGGCCGGGGTATGTGATGCCTGGAGGCGCTGTGGTGGTGGACTCGCAGCCGTGAAGCATCGGCCCGTCGGGCCCATATCGCGTCCAACCACCCCTTGACATTCTCTCATCGATCAGGCATATTCGGTCGATCGACCGAATGAGAGAAGGTCCCGTGACCAGCGACACCAAAGCCCTGATCCTGAAGGCCACCAAGCAGGCGCTCGAGGAGACCGGTTATGCCGCCCTCTCCACACGCAGGATCGCCGACGTCGCCGGTGTCCCGCTCAGCCAGATCCACTACCACTTCGGATCACGCCAGGGCCTCGTGCTGGAGCTGCTGGCGCACGAGAACCGCCGCCTCCTCGAACGCCAGGCCCACATGTACGAGAGTGATCTCCCGCTGTGGAAGCAGTGGGAGCAGGCGTGCGCCTTCCTCGATGACGATCTCGGATCGGGCTACGTCAGGTTGCTGCAGGAGATGACGGCGGCCGGATGGGCGGACGGTGAGATCGCCGTCGCCGTGAGGAAGATGATGCGAGGCTGGTTCGATCTGCTCGCCGAGACCGCGACCAAAGCAGCAGAGCGCATCGGAGGGTTGGGTCCTTTCGAACCCGCCGAGGTGGCATTGCTCGCCGGCACCCCGTTCCTGGGGATCGAGACCATGGTGTTGCTCGGTTTTGACGAGAACGACTTCCCCTACCGATCGGCGCTGCGCAAAGTGGGCGAGCTGCTCCGTGCACTGGAGGAGGGCTCATGAGAGCCCGGTACCCCGACGTCGCCGCCACGGTGGAACGGGACGGCCTCGCCCTCGGCTACGAGGTGTTCGGCGAAGGTGATACGACCGTCTTGCTGCTGCCCACCTGGACGATCGTCCACTCGCGCTTCTGGAAGATGCAAGTTCCGTACCTGTCCCGCCACTATCAAGTCGTCACCTACGACGGTCCCGGGAACGGCCGTTCCGACCGCTCCGTCGACCCGTCTCGCTACGCCGCCGACGCCTACGCCGCCGACGCCGTGGCGGTGCTCGATGCGTGCGGCGTCGACCGCGCCGTGGTCGTGGGGCTCTCCATGGGCGGGCAGTACGGGGCCCGGATGGCGACGCTGCATCAGGAGCGGGTGGCAGGTCTCGTGCTCGTCGGCCCCGCCCTGCCACTGGCGCCCGACCCCGACCGAGCGACGATCGCCGACAACTTCCTGCGGCCCTATCCGGAGAATCCCGAGGGGTGGGACAAGTACAACCTGGCCTACTGGCACGATCACTACTCGGACTTCGCCGAGTTCTTCTTCTCGCAGATCTTCTGTGAGCCGCATTCCACCAAGGCCATCGAGGACGCCGTGGGTTGGGCTGCCGAGACCGGCCCTGACGTGCTGGAGGCCGAAGCGATGCGGACCCCGGTCGGGGCCGACGGCACCAGGGCGTCGGTGGCCGCTCCGGAGACCGCGTCGGAGGTGTGGTCGCAAGTACTGGGGGACATCGACTGCCCGGTGCTCGTGATCCACGGCACGCACGATCGCATCCAGCCGCACCAGGCCGGCTTCGAGGCCGCTCGCCTCGCCGGCGGCGAACTCGTCACCTTCGAGGGGTCCGGGCACATGCCCAATGTGCGAGACCCGATCCGATTCAACCTCGTGCTGCGCGAGTTCGTCGAGAGGGTGGCGGGATGAGGGCGAGCCCTCCCCACACCACCAGCGTCATCGATCGCGAAGGCGTGGACGTGTACTACGAGGTGCACGGCACCGGTGCCACCACGCTGCTCTTCGTTCCCCCGGCGCCGATCACCCATTCGCAGATCTTCAAGGCGCAGGTGCCGTACCTGGCGAGGCACTACCGAGTCATCACGATGGACGGCCGCGGCAATGGCAAGTCGGGAAGGCCGACCGACAAGCACGACCACACCCGGGCGAAGAACGTCGCCGACATGCTGGCGGTCTTCGACGCCACGGCTACCGACACGGCCGTCCTGGTGGGTCACTGCAGCGCCAACTGGTGGTGCGTCGAGTTCGCCGCCCGGCATCGGGATCGCGTCGCCGGGTTCGTGGCCATCGAGCCCGGCGTTCCGTTCATCGGGCCGGTGCACCAACACTGGATCGACACCCACGAGACCTGGGAGGCCGTGCTCGACGATCCCCAGGGCTGGCAGCTCAACAACCGCCACGTGTACCTGACCGAGCACCGCCGCTGGGTGCAGTGGTTCTTTGGCCAGCAGTTGGTCGAGCCGCATTCGACCAAGCAGTTCGAGGATGCGGTGGAGTGGGCGCTGGAGTCGACGGGCGAGGTGCTGGTAGCCGGCGACGAGGGGATCGCCATCGACCTGCCCGACCGCGACGAGTTCCACCGGCTGTGCGCCGCCATCGACTATCCGGTGGCCGTCATCCACGGCGACGCGGACATCTGCCAGACCGTCGAGCGGGGCCGCGAATTCGCAGAGCTTGCAGGAGGCGAGCTCCACATCATCGAGGGTGGAGGTCATCTGACGCTGGCCCGGGATCCGGTGAAGGTCAACCACATCATCAAGCAGTTCGTCGATCGCATCACGGGGGTACCGATGCAGAGCCACATGTGGACGCGCGGCATGAGCCGCGCCAAGAGAGTCCTCTACCTGTCGTCGCCGATCGGCCTGGGCCACGCTCGCCGTGACCTGGCGATCGCGCAGGAGTTGCGTCAGCAGCGGCCCGAGGTGGAGATCGAGTGGCTGGCCCAAGACCCGGTCACGACGGTGCTCGAAGCCGAAGGGGAGCGGGTGCACCCGGCCAGCGAGTGGCTGGCGTCCGAGTCAGGCCACATCGCATCCGAAGCGGCCGGTCACGACCTGCACTGCTTCCAGGCGCTGCGCCGGATGGACGAGATCCTGGTGGCGAACTTCATGATCTTGCAGGAGGTCGTCGAGGACGGCGGCTACGACCTCATCGTCGGCGACGAGGCCTGGGACGTCGACTACTACTGGCACGAGAACCCGGAACTCAAGCGTGGCTCACACGTATGGCTCACCGATTTCGTCGGGTACCTGCCCACGCCCGAGGGCGGCGACCACGAGGCCTTCCTCACCGCCGATTACAACGCCGAGATGATCGAGCACATCGCCCGTTTCCCACGCATTCGGGACCGGGCGATCTTCGTGGGCAATCCCGACGACGTGATCCCCGAGGTCTTCGGGCCCGATCTGCCGAAGATCCGAGACTGGACGGAGGCCCATTTCGAGTTCTCCGGGTACATCACGGGCTTCACGCCGCCTACGGCTGAAGAGGCGGCTGAGCTGCGGGAGACCCTGGGCTTCGGCGACGACGAAAAGGTATGCGTGGTGACGGTCGGAGGGTCGGGCGTCGGCCGGGACCTGCTGGAGAAGACCATCGAGGCGTTCCCGCTGGCGAAGCGTGAGGTGCCAGAGCTGCGGATGATCGCCGTGGCCGGACCCCGCATCGATCCGGCCACGCTGCCGACCCATCCCGGCCTCGAGGTGCACGGGTACGTGGACCGGCTGTATCGGCATCTGTCGGTGTGTGATCTGGCTGTGGTGCAGGGTGGGCTGACCACCACCATGGAGCTGACGGCGGCTAAGCGGCCCTTCCTGTACTTCCCCCTCAGCCGCCACTTCGAGCAGAACTTCCACGTGCGCCACCGGTTGGACCAGTACGGCGCCGGAACGCACATGGAGTACGCCACCACCGACCCGGACGCCCTCGCCGAGGCGATGGTGCGGGAGGTGGGGCGGGCGGTGAGCTACCGCGACGTCGAGACGAGTGGGGCGCACCGCGCCGCGTCGCTCATCGCCGAGCTGGTCTGAGGGTCCGAACGAGAGGAGAGGAAGAGGATACGTGTGGTCGCTGATTCGGTCGAACGACCGAACGAATGGTTTGAGTTGAGGAGGAGAGACATCATGCAAAGGACGAAACGATGGGGTCTGCTGTTGGCAGCCCTGATGATGGTGATCGCGGCGGCGCCGGCGACTGCCGCCACCGGGAGCTCGAGCGCCGTGGTTGCGTTCGCCGACCAGGAGACACCGGTCGGCACATCGCAGCTGATCCGCGGCGAGGACGGTGTGACTGCCAGGTTCCAGGTCGCCGGCCTGTTGCCCCGGGAGGCTCTGACGCTCTGGTGGGTCGTGTTCAACGACCCGACCGGTTGCAGCAACCCTTGCAACGAGGACGACATCTTCGTGAACGGTGACCCGACCCAGGGCATCAACTTCGACGGCGTCGAGGCGGCCGACATCGTCGTCGGGTACGCCGCCGGCACGGTGGCGAGCCGGTCCGGCAAAGCGTCCATGGCGGCCGCGGTGGAGGTCAATGCCGAGGTCTCCGAGGTGCTGTTCGGCGCCACGCCGTTGTTGAAGAGTGCTTCTGGGGCGGAGATCCACCTGGTGGCGCGTAGCCACGGCCCGGCGATCCCGGGTGTGGTGGCCGAGCAGACCGGTTCCTATGCGGGCGGTTGCGAGGTCTATCTCAATCCGCCAGAGGCGCCGGATGCACCCGGCGAGTGCGGTGACACGCTGTTTGCCGTGCACCTGCCCTGAGGGGGGAGTGGGCGGCAGGGGAGCGCACGGCGCGAGTCGTGCGCTCCTCTGCGCGTCGATTGTGCTTGGAATGACCACTATGGGGGGAATAAGCACACTCGACGCAGCGGCGCCACGGCGGCGCTCCACCCTGGGAGGTCTCAGACGATGCCGATGGCGTCGAACGTCACTTCGAAGATGACGCCGAGCGGGACGGCCACCAGCGCCGCCAATGCGACGGCGACGGCGACGGTGCGTGGTCCCTCTCGGCGCAGCAGCCACAGCGGGAGCAGCAGACCGAAACCGAGGCCGGTGGCGTACGTGGCGTGGGCCTCCGGATGGTCGATGTGGCCCCACAGCACCACACCCTCGGCGATGGGGACGGCTGCAAGCGCCACCGTGGCGAGCAGCCGGAGTCGGTCTGGGCCGGAGCCGGCGAGACGGCCCGTGACCGCTGCGGCGGGCCCCACGACGAGGCCGATGGCGGTCCACAACACCAAGAACCGTGGGGTCTGAACGGAGGTGAGGAGCACAGTGGCCACGTAGTAGGCGCCGTTGGCGACGACGAGCGCCAGGCCACCCTCCACGGCCGCACCGGGAAGCGATGCCCGCGAGCGCCAGCCGGCGAATGCGGCGACCAGCACCCACGGCGTGACCATCTGGCCGAGTGATGTGGTGACGATCGAGCGGTCGGCGAACGCCGCGAACAGGCCGAGCGCCAAGCCGGCGACGACGGCCGGTGCGAGCGCCTGCGCCGTGAGCGGCGCGGGCGTTGCCAGGGATGGAGACGGGGACGTAGCCACGGCGAAGAGCGTACCCGTGCCTCGCCGGAGCCGAGCCACGGCGAAGAGCGTACGCTTTCAGTAGTAGCTCGTCACGTGGCGGTGATACCGGCCTGGCCGCCCTTGAGGCGGCGAATCGAACCGGCGCAGTGCGCACACAGGTCAAGCGCAAACCGGCGACAAATCGCGTCTCTGTAGACCTGGGCGAAACCGCAAGCAGTCGGCTCGTTTCGGCGTCCCGACCACGAGAAAGGGGGTGCTGACACCACTGTTCTTGTCCGCGTTCGACACCAACAAGTCCGGAGGGGAGTCATATGAACAAGCGATTTGTGCTCGCTCTGACCATTCTGAGCTTGGTTGCGTTGCTGCTGGTTCCGTCCGCCCAGGCAGGCGGGTTCAACCAGGCCGTGAGCGGTAGCTTCACGGACACGGCAATCGACACCAACGATGACGGCATGGCCGCCAATGTGTTCACCGGCGGCACCAAGGGCACTGGAGGTACTGCCTCGTACGACGGGGTCTTCGAGCTCCAGTTTGCGGCAACGGGGCTGTGCGACGAAGGCGAGGTCGAAGGCGTCATCGTCGCCTACTCGATCGTGCGTCGCTACAACAACGGGAGCCTGATGTTCTCCCGGCTCGACAGCGGCCATGCCTGCTTCAATCCCGGCACCGGTCAGGCCACCATCCACGTCGAAGCAACGATCAACGGAGGCACCGGCATGTTCACCAACGCGTCCGGCGCCTACACGCTGCATCTGAACGTGGTCGGCCTGTTGCCTGACGCCGGAGGTGGGCTCGCCCACGCGGCGTTCTTCGGCACGGCGACGGGAACGCTCGACTAGTCGGCCGATCCGTCTGGGGCACGGTTGGTGGGCCGTGCCCTTGGCGCGATCTGGTCGGGGTAGCGTCGGCGCTGTGAATCTGGGATGGGCGAGAAACCGGCGGCGGTGATCGATGGATAGGGAGCTTCGCCACCACGTGTATGCCACGTTCGCAGCAACCGGTTCTCCGCCGAGCGTGGCGGATCTGGCGGCGAGCATGGGCGAGGCTGCGGCCGGCGCCGGGTTACAGAGGCTGCACGACGCCCACACCTTGGTGCTCGGAGGCGACGGCGAGATCCGGATGGCGCTGCCGTTCTCGGCCGTGGAGACCGGGCATCGGGTCACGAGCGGCGCCATGGCGTGGTGGGCCAACTGCGCCTGGGACACGCTGGCGATCCCCGTCGCCCTCGACGTCGACGCCGAGATCCGGTCGACGTGGATGGACACCGGCGCGCCGGTGGAGCTCGCCGTGTCGGGTGGGGAACTGTCGTCTACTGCGGGCTTGATCCACTTTGCCATCCCGGCGCACCGGTGGTGGGACGACATCGTGGAAACGTGACGCACCATCCGGTTCCTCCGGTCGGAGGACCATGCTCCGCCGGGCGGCGTCGCGTCGATCGGTGCGATGTGGGAGCTGTCCAAGGGGTGGTACGGCGACCGGATGCGGCTCGACTACGTTCCGAAGGCGATCGAGGAGTATCAGCAGCTGCTGACGGACGTGGGACTCACCGGCCCGTTCTGGTCGCTGACCGGTTGAGGGCCCCGGGTCGGTTCATCCGGCGCCGGTCTTCTTGGCCGGGCGGACGATCGTGGCTCCATGGCGCCTGCGATCCAGGGTCACGATCACCGTCGTGATCGCCACCGCAGCGGCCAGCAGCAGGACGGCGGTGAGCACATTGCTGAGCAGGGCCGGGTTCAAGAGCATCACGAGTCCGAGCTCGGCCATCATGGTGCCGGAGAGCAGCTTGAGGATGCGTCCCTCCCGTTCGCCCAGCTTGCGCGACCCCAGCTTCCACACGAACACTCCGACGATGATGAGCAGTGGCAACACGTAGACCGCGTTGTAGAGGACCAGGTACCCGTAGTAGGTGGCGGTCGGCAGTTCGTTGAGCGTCAACACCCTGGTGAAGGCGAGGGGAAACCCGGTCGTGCACAGCAGCTCGTAGCTGTTCGCAGCGATGGCCAGCGCGGCGGCACCGATGGCCACGGCGCCGAAGCTGCTGGTCGTGGTGAGGCCCCGCATTCTCTTGAACAGGCCGGGCTTGGCGCCTTCCGGAATCGACAGCGACGGCCCCACGCCGGCCACGAAGTAGTCCTTGATGTTGATCGTCGCCAGCGCCAGGGCCACCACGCCGGCGGCGGCGGTGATGATGCGCAGTGGTCCCAGCCAGGAGACTCGCGCCCAGCTGCCGGTCGGTAGCGTCGCCCTGTCACCGGACGGCGAGGCGCTCGTCGGCGTCGGCGTTCACGAACGCTTCAGCGGCGGAGCGGACGAGAGCGTCGGCAGCGGCGCCTACCTGTTGGATCCATCGACGCTCGAGCGACGCCACCACCTGTGGGACGGCTCCGCGTTCGTGCTGGACGGGTTCGCAGGAGATGGATCGCTGGCGTATCTGTGGACGCATGACCCTGTTGTCGACAATCTCGCGTATGTGGTGATCGATCTCGGCCTCGGCCAGATCGTGGGAAGCCGCACCGTCCCATGGCCGGGTTATGTGCTGGGCGCCGCTGGGTCCGTGGTGGACCGCCGGAACGAGTAGGCCGAGGCGCCCGTTGCCGGCGCGGGTCAGAGGCCTCGCCGGGGACGAGCTTGCCGGGTGTAGCGCAGCATCAGCAGGTCGACCACGAGGAGGGAGAACCCGATTGCCGCCAGGCCGGCGTTGTCGATGCCGGTGACCGGCAGCGTCTCCTGAGCCGTCACGACGGTCGCAGAGGCGACCGGCTCGACGATCTTCACTGCCAACACCTTTGGCTCCGGCAGCGGGTCGACGGACACCAGGCCGGCAACGGCACCGGACGACACCTCGGACGGCGGTTCCTCCGCAGGTGGTTCCTCCGCTGGTGGCTCCTCCGCAGGCGGGTCGTCGGCGGGCGGCTCTTCCGCAGGCGGTTCGTCGGCGGGCGGCTCTTCCGCAGGCGGGTCGTCGGCGGGCGGCTCTTCCGCAGGCGGTTCGTCGGCTGGTGGTTCGTCGGCTGGTGGTTCGTCGGCTGGTGGTTCGTCGGCTGGTGGTTCGTCGGCGGGTGGGTCGTCAGCTGGTGGGTCGTCGGCGGGTGGGTCGTCGGCGGGCGGTGGGCAGTGGCACGGGCGGACCGTGTCGATGGCGATGTCTCCGAACCAGGATCCGGTGAGGCCCCACACGGCCTTCCGGGTCCCGTCCACCAGCCGGACCGTGACACGGAAGTGGCGGGGATCGGCGTCGGAGGCGATCCAGCTGCCGCCGTCCTCCGACCATGTGAAGGTGACGACGGCTCCGTTGACGTCGGCCGAAGTGGTCCCCGGCACCACCGTCGCGCACATCTCGTCGGCACGGGTGTCGACCGGCCGCTCCCGTGCGGATGCCGGGGTGGCCAAGACCAAGATCAAAAAGCCGACCAGGGACGCGAGGCTTGATAGCCTCGCGTGTCCCCGGCGTCGACTGCGCAACATCCCCCTGTCCCCTCAGTTGTGCCTGCGACTGTCCCCTACGTCGCAACCCCCTCCCGCCATTCAACCCGGCGCGGGCGCCGCTGGGAATGGGTCGGGAGACTCATTGCTGATGGCTGGGAACTCCCAGGATGGAGGGGCAGTGGCTGAAGGGGGCTGCTATCAGCGAGCGAGGCAGTTACGGGGATGGGGGCCATGTAGGTGGCCCGGTGCCCCGTACATCGACAAGTCGAAAGCAGACCGACAGCGAACCGAACCTTCGGAGAGCTCCTCTACCTCGGGCATGAGATGGCTTCGGACTAGCTCGCAGTCCCGCCCGCAACCGCCGGCTTGGGGCCATAAGGGGAGTCCGGGTCCGGCGTCATCCTGTCGTGCAGGTGGACCGGATCCTTGGTCTTGCGGCGAACGCCGATATTGAGAGTCTCGACGAAGACCGAGAACGCCATGGCGCTGTAGATGTAGCCCTTGGGGATCTTCTCGCCGAAGCCCTCGGCGATCAGGGTCACGCCGATGAGCAGCAAGAAGGCCAGAGCCAGCATCTTCACCGATGGGTGGCGGTTGACGAACCGGTAGATCCCCTTCGACGCTACGAGCATCACGACAACTGCGCCGAGGACGGCGATGACCATGACTGCGATGTACTCGGTGATGCCGACTGCGGTGATGACCGAGTCGATGGAGAACACCAGGTCCAGGATCATGACTTGTGCGATGACGGCTGCGAACGTCGGGGCCACCTTGGCCTCGGCGTGTTCGTCCTCTCCTTCGAGCTTGTGGTGAATCTCTCTGGTGGCCTTGTAGATGAGGAACAGGCCACCGGCGAGCAGGACCAGCTCCTTGCCGCTGAACCCGACGTTGAATACTTCGAAGAGCTCGCTCTCCAGGGTGATGATCCACCCGATGGCCAGCAGCAGGAGCACGCGCATCCCGGCCGCGGCCAGAATGCCGGTGCGACGGGCGTTGTCTTGCTGTTCGACCGGGAGTTTGCCGGCAAGAATCGAGATGAAGACGACATTGTCGACGCCGAGGACGATCTCGAGGGTCAGGAGTGCAGCGAGCGCGCTCCAAGCAGTGGGGTCGGTGAGCCAATCCATGCAGGGATCGTACCCGGGGTGGGTCGCGGTCAAACGGCTTGTCCGCGGCTCGGTCTGCCGCCGCTGATGTCGCTACGGCAAGGGCCGGGTGTCCGCAGGCCGGCGACGCGTCTGGGGGCGGCCGCCGTTGAGCGAGGTCACCCGGACTTCCTCCATGCGTCGTGCCACCACGTAGTCGGTGACCACCACCTTGATGAGCGCCGCCACCGGAAGCGCAAGCAGCGCCCCGAGCACGCCGGCGAGGCTGCCGCCGATCATCAGTGCCAGGATCACCGACGGCGGGCTCAGGTCGACCGCCCGCTTCATCACCCGCGGGCCGATGACGTAGTTCTCGATCTGCTGATAGATCACGATGAAGAGGATCGCCCCGATCATCACTCCGGTTCCCTCCTGCGCCGCCAGGAGCACCACAGGGGCGGCACCAAGGAAGACTCCCACTACGGGAATGAGGTCGGTGATCCCGATCCAGAAGGCAAGTGCCAGAGGAAACGGGATCCCGAGCAACCAGAGCGCCAGGAACGAGGCAACGACTGCGATGAGCGAAACGGTGAGGTTCCCGGCGATGTAGCCGGAGATGCGGTCGACCGATTCGTTCACCATACGTAGGAACTCGGGCCGATCCTCCCGATGGAGCAGCCGGAGCACGAACCGCTTAATGGCGGGGAACGAGTAGGCGAAGTAGGGCGTCAGGATGAGCACCGTGATTGTGTTGAAGATGGCGCCCGCCAACCCGCTGATGGCGGGGAGGAGCCCGGAGCCTTCACCGTCCATCATGGCCGTCCAGTTGAACCGGTCGACCAGCGTGCCCAGTGGCCCGCCGCTCTCGCGCAGATCGGCCAGGACTTCCGGAATGGCGGCCATGATCTCGTCGAGCTCGCCGATGAGCACCGGCACGATGGCCCCGAGGGCGGCGGCGGTGGCCAGTGCACCGCCCAAGATGACGACCACCATTGCCTGCCAGCGAGCCACCCCACGGGTTTCCATCCAGTCCAGAGCCGGCTGAAGACCCAGGGCCAGCACGAACGAGGCGACGACAACCAGGAGCACGGCTTCCAGCCGCAGCAGCAGCTGAACGGCGATGATGATGCCGATGACCCCGGCCGCCACCTTGACCCAGTACTTCGGAGACGGCCAGACGATGGCGATCCCGGTTGTCTGATCGTCGGGGTGCGATTGCCCTTCGTCCCTCGTGGGGACCGGCATCCGCTGGCTCATGATTCGTTCCTGTTCGATGATGTCGAGTCGCCGGTACGTACCCCCACAAGCGCCGATCAAACGAGGTCGTGGCCCGAGTTTTCGCGAATCCACGTGCGCGCGGTTGGCCGGCGTCGGCATGGCATCATCTCGGGCGAATGGCCGCACCTCCACTCCCACCCCCCGACCCCGATGTGCCGGCACTGACGACCCTGCTCGGTGGCGAGGCCGCAGAGGTGATCGCGGTGGTGGTGGGCGCAGCCGGCGGATCGCTTCGCTCGCTCGCCACGTCGCAGGTTCGCTACGTGCCGGGCCGCTCGGTCACCGCCCAGTACCGGTGCGATGTGGCGTGGGCCGATGGCTCCAACAGGGTCGAGACGTTCGTCGCCATGTCGGGGATCGAGGTGCCCGAAGAGGTTCCGGTGCTTCAGCAGCGTGATGAGTCCATCGCGGTGTTCCGGTTTCCCAACGATCCGTTTCTGCCCGGCCTGCCTGCCGCCGTGGACTCGGCGAGGACCGCCCGGCTCCTCGAACAGCTGGGCGAACCGCCCGCTGAGGCACGGCTGCGGACTCGGG
>JBFGCM010000046.1:0-28943 GCA_041581135.1 Acidimicrobiia bacterium | reverse complement strand
CGCCCAGCCGATCGTGAAGCTGGGGAGCTCGCCCCCGATCGTGGTCCACGCGTCGTTGATGGTGTCGATGGAGAACCCGGCGAACTTGACGCCAATCGTCAGCGTCGGTGCGATGTCGGTGGCGGCGTCGTTCCAGTCCGCCGTCACGAGCAGTTCGGCCGTGAGGCCCAGCACGGATGCGGTGCCGTTGAAGGTGAGCGCATGCAACGTCGCATCCGACTCGATCGTGGCGGCCGTGAGCGTGAGGTCCGGCATCTCCGGCACGATCGAAAGCAGCAACGTGGTCTCGGAGTAGGTGACGAGGTCGATGTCGTCGAAGGTGCTGCCGTCGATGGGTGTTCCGGAGGTTGGGCGACGGCGTGATCGTCGCGGTGTTGGTGACGGCGCTGGCGTTGGCGGCGAGCAGCGCAGTGATCAAAACGGCAAAGAGGATGTCGATCGAGAGGGTCCTGGCCTGTGCGATTCCGAGGTGCGGGTGGTCGCGCAGTGGGCTTCCCTTCGTTACCCGACCAAACATAGCCCTCGATCATACGACTGTGTCAACCTCCTTTCGCACTTGTTTTCTCTCAAGTGTGACGAACAGTTGTATGGGTTTTCCTGTGGTCAGGAGATTCGTATTGCGTGATTCGCGTCGATGGTTCGACACGTTGTCGGGTTGTTTTTGACACCATGTCGGATTTCGTCGGTGAGCCGGCCACCCCACGCCACGAAGCCCTGCGCGACCCCAGTGCGACGGTGTCGCCGTGGACCAGGTGGACCGGGGGTGTGCCGTCTAGCCTCGACGCAATGGCTCTGGAGCTCATCGACATCAAGAAGCACTTCGGTGCCGTGCGTGCCAACGATGGGATCACCTTGCACGTCGAGGCGGGGACCCTGCACGGGCTCCTCGGAGAGAACGGAGCCGGCAAGTCGACGTTGATGAAGATCCTCTCGGGGTTCCTCAAGGCGGATGCGGGGACGATCCGCCTCGATGGCACCACCCTGGCGCTCGGGTCGCCGCAGGCCGCCATCGACGCCGGTATCGGCATGTTGCACCAGGACCCGCTGGTCTTCCCGCCGCTCACGGTCTTGGACAACTTCCTCCTCGGCAGTCCCGGCCGAGGTCTCGATCGTGCCGCGGGCGCCGAGGAGCTGGGCGAGATCAGCTCTCGCCTGGGCTTTCACTTCGACCCCAACGCCATCGTCCGGACCCTCACGGTGGGAGAGCGCCAGCAACTCGAGATCACCAGGCTGTTGTGGCTTGGTGCGCGGTTGCTCATCTTCGACGAGCCGACCACCGGCATCTCCACGAGCCAGCGCGTCGAGCTGTTCGCCACCCTGCGCCGGTTGGCCGCGGACGGCCTCATCGTGATCTTCGTGTCGCACAAGCTCGAAGAGATCGAGGAATTGTGCGACTCGGTCACCGTGATCCGCCACGGCAAGGTGGTGGGCGAGGTCGACATGCCGGTTCCGACCGACCGGCTCGTGGAGATGATGTTCGGGGAGGTGGTCGTCGAGGGTGACCGTCCCCACGTCGAGATGGGATCACCCGCTCTGGACATCGCCGACGTGACCATCACGGAGGGGACCACGGCCATCCGCGAGTGGTCGCTGCAGACCGCGGCCGGCGAGGTCATCGGTCTGGCCGGCTTGGAGGGCAGTGGGCAACGCACTCTGCTGCGGGCGCTGGCAGGACTCGTGAAGGTGGGCTCGGGCCGCATCTCCGTCGCCGGGACAGACATCACGACCATGTCGTATCGGGATCGATTGCGGCGCGGTATCCACTACCTGCCGGCCGGTCGCCTCGAAGAAGGCCTCGTGTCGGGCCTGACGATCACCGAACATCTGATCCTCGCCGGTGAGCGGGATGCGTTCTTCCTCGACTGGGACACCGCCACCGACCACGCGACCGACAAGATCGACGGTCACCAGATCAAGGGACGCCCCGAGTCGACCGCAGAGTCACTGTCTGGGGGAAACCAGCAGCGGTTGCTCCTGGCGATGATGCCGCCAACCCTCGAGTTGCTTCTCATGGAGCATCCGACTCGGGGGCTCGACATCGAGTCCGCCGAGTATGTGTGGAACCGCATCCTCGCCAGGCGCAGCGACGGCACGACCATCGTGTTCGCCTCGGCGGATCTCGACGAGCTGCTGCGGTACAGCGACCGCATCGTGGTGTTCTTCTCCGGGGAGGTCTTTCGGGTCGTTCCCGCCGCCGAGCTCGACGGCGACGGTCTCGGCTACTTGATCGGCGGCAAGGAGCGCGTGTGACCACGAGGCAGACTCGCACCCGCATGGGCCCCACTGTGGTTTCGCTGGTGGCGGCCGGGGTGGTGTCGATCGTGCTTCTGGTGCTGGTCGATGCGCCGCCGTTCGAGGCGCTCGGCCTGTTGTGGGACGGCGCATTCGGCTCGGCCGACAAGACCGCCAACACACTGTTGGCGTGGACACCGCTGGTGCTGGCCGCCGCCGGATTGGTGATCACCTTCGCCTCCGGCTTGTGGAACATCGGGGTGGAGGGCCAGATCATCGCCGGCGCCATTGCCGCCACGTGGGTGGCCCGAGTCATGCCCGGGCCGGCCGGAGCGGTGGTACCGGCCACCATCGTCGCCGGCATCGTCGGGGGAGCCTTCTGGGCGTTGCTGGCCGGCGTCCTCAAGACCCACGGCAAGGTCAACGAGATCTTCGGTGGCCTCGGGCTCGACTTCCTCGCCGCCGGCCTCGCCACGTACCTGGTGATCGGCCCCTGGAAACGCGCCGGCGTGGCCTCGACCAGCGGCACAGACCTGTTCCGCGAGGAGGCGTTCTTGCCCAGCACGACCATGTTCGGTGCCGAGTTCCCGCTCCTCGCCATCGTGCTCGCCCTCATCGGGACCATCGGTGTGTACTACCTGCTACGTGGCACCCGTTTCGGTCTCGAGCTGAAGGCGGTCGGCCGCAACCCGGAGAGCGCGTTTCTGCTCGGTATTCCCACCCGGGCCTACCTGCTGGGTGCCTTTGCCGTCGGCGGAGGATTGGCCGGGCTCGGCGGGACCATCCAGGCAACGGGCTTCCACCACAAGCTGGTTCCCGCCGTGTCCGGCGGCTACGGCTTCCTCGGCATCCTCGTCGTGCTGCTGGCGGCCTTGAGCGCCCGTTGGGTGGCGCCGATCGCGCTCTTCTTCATCATGATCTCCACCGGCAGTGCTCAGCTGGATCTTCGCCTGGACCTCGACTCGGCGTTCGGCGGCGTGCTCCAAGGCATCATCGTGTTGTTCGTAC
The DNA here is from genome assembly GCA_041581135.1 of Acidimicrobiia bacterium. Lineage (GTDB taxonomy): Bacteria > Actinomycetota > Acidimicrobiia > Spongiisociales > UBA5794 > JBFGCM01. Next base: position 25,703 of record JBFGCM010000046.1, on the reverse strand, counting down.
TCGTGGGCGGGGCATGGGCGGTGTGGCGAACGGCGCGAGCTCGACGGAGAGGCTCCTGATGGAAGTGGTGCGCGATCTGGTGTCTGCGGCCACGCTCGCCTCGGTGGTGGGCTCGGCCGCTCCACTCATCTACGCCGCAATCGGCGAGACCATCGCCGAGAAGGCGGGGGTGATCAACCTCTCACTGGAGGGAAGCCTGCGATTGTCCGCCATGGTGGCGTTCGTCATCGGGTTCTGGACGGGGAACGCCGTCCTCGGGTTCCTCGTGGCCATGGCAGTGGCGGCGCTCATCGCCGCCCTCATCGCCTTTGCATCCATCGAGCTGAAGCTCAACCAGATCGCAGTGGGATTCGTGCTCGCCTTGTTGGCGGTGGACCTGGCCTCGTTCCTCGGCGATTCGTTCGTGGGCGAGCGCGGCGCCAGCGTTCCGCCGTTGGCGATACCCGTGCTGTCGGACATCCCGTACATCGGGCAGGTCTTGTTCGACCAGAACCTCTCGGTGTACGGGTCCTACGTGCTGATCTTCGCCTCTTGGTTCTTCATCTACCGGACCCGGCACGGACTCATCTTGCAAGGCATCGGCGAGCGGCCGGAAGGTGCCTATGCCCGCGGCGTCCGCGTCAACCGGCTGCGCTACCTCTACACGATCCTCGGTGGGGCGCTGGCCGGAATCGCCGGCGCCGCCTACTCGCTCGACGTCAAGCTCGGCTGGAGGGAGACCCTCACCCTCAACCTGGGATGGATCGCTCTCGCCATCGTCATCTTCGGGGGATGGCATCCCTTCCGGGTGGCGCTCGGCTGCTACCTCTTCGGCGGGCTCCAGGTGCTCGCATTCCAGCTCCAGGACGTATTGCCCGGCTTGTCCCAGGTGCTGCCGATCGCGCCCTTCCCGCTCATGATCCTGGCCCTCGTGATCGTCTACCGGGACTGGTTCCGCAGGGTCGGCGATCGGTTCCCCGCACTACGGGGGGTGCTGGCGTCGGAACCACCCGCCGCCATCGGCACCGTGTTCGAACCCGACTAGGGCTCAGCCCTCGACCAGGATCGATCGGAACGGGTAGCCCGTGGCGCCGTCGGGCTTGGAGGGCATGCGCTCGCCCGTCTGGGTCTCCCCGGTGCCGTCGGTGGCTCGTGCCCTCACCTCGTGCCGCCCGGGCGTCGCGTCCCATTCGTAGACCCACTGCCGCCACGAGTTGTCGTCGAGTGACGCGGCAAGCGTCGCCTCCTCCCAGGGTCCGTCGTCGATCTGGACCTCGACCCGGGAGATGCCGCGTCCCGGCGCCCATGCCACCCCCGCCACCTTCACGATGCCGGCCGGCACGTTCTGCGCCCGCTTGGGAACATCGACCCGGCACTGGGTCTTGATAGGACCCTCCTTCGCCCACCCGCGGGGGATCCAGAACGCGTCGAAGCCGTCCCAGGTGGTCAGTTCGATCTCCTCCAGCCACTTGGTGGCGGATACGTATCCGTACAAGCCGGCGACGACGAGCCTCGCCGGAAAGCCATGGTCGTGGGGCAGCGGTTCGCCGTTCATGCCGACGGCGACGAGCGCATCCCGACCGTCGAACACGGCCGCCGTGGGGAATCCGACCGTGAACTTGTCCACCGAGCGGCCGACGACCTGGTCGGCTCCCTCCTGCACGCCGGCCCGCTCGAGCACGTCGCGCAGCGGGACGCCTTGCCACAGCGCATTGCCGACCAGGCTGCCGCCCACATCGTTCGACACGCAAGCCAGGGTGACGTAGCGCTCGACCATCGGCATCTCCAAGAGATCGTCGAAGGTCATCGAGAACGGTCGGTCCACCATGCCGTCGATACGCAACTCCCAGGTCTCCAGATCCACGATCGGCACCGAGAGAGCCGTGTCGATCTTGTAGAACCGGTCGTTCGGTGTGATCAGCGGGCTGAGGTCGGCGAGTTCGATCGAAGCTTCCGCCGGCGGTGCCGCCGCCAATTGTCGAGCCGCCGGCAGCACCACCTCGTCGCGGCTCGCCGCCATCAAACGTGTGCGTTCGAGCAGGACGCGTCCCAGCGCCGCGCCGGAAGCGGCGAGGGCGGCAATGCCGCCGAGTGCCACCAAGAATGCGCGCCGCGACCGGGCAGGCGGGGCAACGGGGGCAGAGGTACGAGCCATCCGCAACAGGCCGGACAACACACCGATGCCGACGCCCACACCGGCGGCCGCAGACAGCACGGCGAACGTGGGCGACATGAAGACGTCCCTCGCTCCGGCAACGACGCCGAGGATGCCGAAAGCGACGAACCCTGCGACTCCCACCCAGAAACGCCTGGCGGCCGCAATCCCGAGGCCGGCGCCGGCGAGGATGCCCACCACCACGATGCCGATGATCAGCGCCAGTTTGTCGTAGAGGCCGAAGATCTCGATGGCGAGACGAGTCACCGCTTCAGGGGATACCTCGATGATCACGTCGCCGACCGACTTGATGAGGGATGAGCCCGCTGCCATGACACCGGCGAACAGCTCGGTCGCGGCGAACGCCGAACCTGCCGCAACCGCACCGGCGGCGGCGAACGACCAGCGCGACACGGTCGCCGGCGTCGCGGTGGTCGCGTTCAGGTCTTCGGTGTCGAGGGTGTCCGTCACGCCAGTGCCTCCATCGGACCGGGCAGGGTGCTCCCTCAGAGGGTAAAGCAGCCCCTTGCTCTTGAGGACCGATTGGCGGTGGATTTCCTCGTTTCTTAAGGGTTTCCCGCCAGAAGGCGGTCCGCGGCACGGTTGTGGGCCGCCACCAGCGCCTGTTCGTCGGCGGTGGCCAGCCTGCCCCCGGAGACCACCGGTCGACCATGGACGTACACATGGTCCATCCGCGTCGGGGCGCAGAACAGGATCGCGGCAACAGGATCGTGGAGCGCCCCTGCGTACTCCAGGCGATGCATGTCGATGGCCACGAAGTCGGCGCACCGGCCCGCTTCCAGCGCGCCGATGTCGTTGCGGCCCAGCACCTCGGCGCCGCCACGAGTGGCCAGTGCAAGCGCTCGGCGCGCCGGAAGGAGCGGCCCGTCGCCGGTGGCGGCGGCGAGCCGCGCCAGCAACATGGCCTGCCGGGCTTCGGCCAGCATGTGGCTGGAGTCGTTGCTCGCAGATCCGTCGACGCCGCGCGACACCCGCACCCCATCCTCCAGGTACGTGCGGATCGGGGCGATGCCGGAAGCCAACCGCATGTTCGAGCTCGGGCAGTGCGCCACGCCGGTGCCGGCTGCAGCCATTCTCCGGCTCTCTTCGGGCGAGATGTGGACACCGTGCGCGTACCAGACGTCATGGCCCTCCCACCCCAGATCCTCGGCCAGCTCCACGGGCCGGCGGTTGTGGGTCTCCAGACAGAAGCGCTCTTCGTCGAGCGTCTCCGCCAGATGGGTGTGCAGCCCCACGCCGAAGTCTCGGGCGAGTTGGGCGGACTCCCGCATCAGGTCGGTGGTCACCGAGAACGGGGAACACGGGGCCACCACGACGCGCGTCATGGCTCCGGTGCCGGCGTCGTGGTAGGTCTCGATGACACGCTGAGTGTCGCTGATGATGTCATCCTCGTCCTCGACGATCGAGTCTGGAGGCAACCCGCCCTGACTCTCGCCGAGGCTCATGGAACCGCGGGAGACGTGCAGCCGCACCCCGATCCCCATCGCCGCTTCCACCTGGTCGTCGAGACGCGCCCCGTTGGGATACAGGTAGAGGTGGTCGAACACGGTGGTGGATCCCGAGAGCACGAGCTCGGCGAGGCCGACCTTGGTGGAGATCTGGATGTCGTCGGGGGTCAGTCGCGACCACACCGGGTAGAGCGCCTGCAGCCATCCGAACAACCCGGCGTCTTGGGCGGCCGGCACGGCGCGGGTGAGGGTCTGATAGAGGTGGTGGTGGGTGTTGACCAGACCGGGGAGCACGACGTGGTCGGTGGCGTCCAAGACGATGTCGGCGGTGGCGGGGAGCTGATCGGCGGTGCCGACCGCCGTGATCAGGCCGTCCTCGGCGTAGAGGCCACCGTCGGCGATCTCCCGCCGAGCATCGTCCATCGTCACCAACACCATCGCGTTCGACACCAGCAGCGAGGCCACGTGTCACCTTTCGCCCGGGACCGCAGCTCAACCTAGCGATGGGGAGGCAGCCACCTCGGCCCCGGCGGCGGACCGAGGTGGCTGCGGGCATGCGGTGTCAGGGAGTCCAGGAATCGAGGGTCAGCGCCACGACACGAGGCTCGCCTCCCTCGTAGTCGACGGACACGTACCAGCTGAACTGGCGGGTGACGTCGGAGATGTCGAAGTGGTATCCGACGTGGTTGAAGGCGGCCAGCTGGAACGCGATCGGGCCGGCCGTGTCCGGTACTCCGGGGGCAAGGGCGCCCCACTCGTTGCGGCGCCCTTCTCCGTCGGCGGCGGCGTAGGCGGCCAGAAAGCTGTCGGCGACGGCCTCCGCGAAGGTCTGAGGCCCCGCTGAGTTGACGCCGTCACTTGCCTGCCACACCGTCTTGGTCGGGTCGGTGAGCACCGTGTCGAGCGTGGATCTCGCCACATGGACGGGTGCCGAGTTGTACGCGATGAACAGGCCTCGGCGTGATGTGACGGAGGTGAGATCCCCTCGCGACTCGAACAGGTCGGCGAGCTCTCGGATGAGAGGATCGACGCGATCATCGGTGGTGAACTCACTCGGATCGATGTCGCCCGCCAGGTAGAACCGGTTGACCCAGTGGGCTCCGATCGGAGTCTCGATCTCCACCCACGTTGAGTTGCCGACGTGGTCGTGCCGTCCGGTCAGCAGCACTCGAGTGCCGGGCTCGAGCATCCCGACGATCGTGGACGGCACTCCTGGACCTTGCCGCACGTTGAGCACGTCGTCGGACGAGACGAGCGCCACCGTGCCGAGCGAGCTGTCCGGTCCGCCGTCGAGACCTGCCAGATCTGCGGAGTCCCAGAGGGGAATGGAAGTCGGCCGGCTCGTGGTGATCGGGAACGCCGAGGTGAAGAACGACCGACCGACCGGCGATGAGAGCACCACGCCCTCACCGGAGAAGTGCAGGACGGGACGCCCATCGAGCTCGAAGGACACCTCGTCGACGGTGGGGAACTGGGTGAGCGTGTACACCACCTGGCCGAGTCGGCTCATGATGTTGGTGATGCCACCCCCCGACTCGAATGCGCCGGTGAGATCGATGGTGGCGACTCTGTCCTCGATGGTGATCCCCCGCAGCGTCGTGTCGCCGGGGATTGCGGACCCCAGGCCAGAGGCGGCTTCTGCTGCCGTCGGGCCTTGGAGCAGCGACGCAATGGCGTTCGTGGCGACCTGCGGTTTGCTGACGAGGCGGGTGACCGCCCGGGCGGTGGTGCCGTCCTCCACGAAGTAGACCAGGACGGCAGCATGCCCAACGGGCACCGGCTGTTCTTGTCCGGGGTCGGGTTGAAGCGGCGGCGCAGTGGGGGCAGGTGTTCTCACCGGTTCGGTGGGTAGCGGCGTGCCCACCAGCTCGGTGGGTCCCGGCGCACCGGTGTCCGGCGGCTCCGGCACGGCCCCGGGGACGGAGCCGCCTCCACCGCATCCGGACAACACGAGCGCAAAGGTGAGTATCAGTGCCATCCTCCACCGCTCGGCTCTCGACTCCAACATGGTTCCTCCTTCACTGTCGGGAGCAGCCTCTCCCTGGTGCCCAGCGGACCGGTCAACGGGCGGTAGCGCGCCGGTCTACAGGAGCCCTCCCGTGACACGGATTGGCGCGCGTAGGCTTGGTGTGCAGCTTCGGGGGCTGCGCATGCCAGGAACGGCGGCTGAGATGAAAGCGGCGCAATCCGCTACTCACTACGACGTGCTGGGCCCGCTTCGAGTCACCCGGGCCGGAGAGACGCTGGAGATCTCCAGCCGTATGCAGCGGAAGATCCTCGTCGCGCTCCTGATCGCCCAAGGCGGAGTGGTGACTCCCGACCGCCTCGAGCACGTGCTGTGGGGGGACGATCCGCCCAAGACGTCCCGCAAGACCCTCCACACCCTCATCTCACGGCTGCGCGGCGTCCTCGGGAGCGACGCAATCGTCACGCATCCGGAGGGGTACAGCATGGCGGCGGCGACCGATGTGAGCCGCTTCGAGCGGCTCGTCGACGAAGCGCGAGCGCTCATGACGGAGCGGCCCGAGCAGAGCGTGGCGAAGTTCGACGAGGCGCTCGCACTGTGGCGCGGCGCGGCACTGGTGGCCTTCCGCGACGAGGAGTTCGCCGCTGTCGAGGCCCGCCGCCTCGACGAGCTGAAGTTGGTGGCCGAGGAAGAGCGTTTCGAGGCACTCATCGCGTCGGGGCGACATGAGACCGTCATCGGACCGCTCGAGGCATTCGTGTCGCACCATCCCTACCGCGAGCGCCCCCATGCCCAGCTCATGATCGCCTTGTACCGGGCCGGTCGGGCGCCCGAAGCGCTGGCCGTGTACGCCGCCTACCGGATGCGTGCCATCGAAGAGCTCGGGCTGGATCCTTCTCCTGAGCTGCAGGCGCTGGAGGTTCGCATGCTGCGACAGGACCCGGCCCTGGGGCCCGGTCGGGACCACCTGGAGCTGCTGGAGGCGCCCCACGTCGCACCCCTGCCGGCGGCACCGAATCGGCTCGTGGGGCGGGAACGAGACCTGGCCGCCCTCCGAGAGGCGGTCGACGGGTCGCGCATCGTCACGGTCGTCGGACCACCCGGAGTCGGCAAGACGCGCCTCGCCATGGAGGTCGGCCGCGTGTCCGGGCCTCGGCCGGCCGACGGAGTGCGCTGGGTGGAGCTCGCCGAGACGGATGGCTGTTGCTCGGTGGGCGAGACCGTCATGGCCGAACTCGGGCTGCGGCACCGTGCCGGGCGGCCCATCAGCGACCAGCTCGGCGATGCCCTCGTCGGCAGAGACCTCTTGTTGATCCTCGACAACTGCGAGCACGTGGTCGCCGAGGCAGCCGATCTCGTCGACGCGCTGGTCAGGCGGAGTGCCTCGGTGCGGGTGTTGGCCACCAGCCGGGAGCCGCTGGGAATCGGCGGGGAACGGATCTTCCCCGTGGAGCCGCTCGAAGTGGCGGGCCACAACGGTGGAGGGGTGTCGCCCGCCCTGGAGCTGTTCGTCGAGCGAGCCCAGGCGGTGCGCCCGGACTTCGCGCTGGACGACACCAACCTGGCCGTGGTCGAGGCGATCTGCCGCCGGTTGGACGGTCTACCGCTGGCCATCGAGCTCGTGGCGCCCGAGCTTCGCACCTTCAGCCCCGCCGAGATCGAGGACCGGCTCCAGCAGCACATGATCGGGATCCGTCCCCGTGCCGGCACCGAGCGTCACCGCACCCTCGACGCCGCCATCGGCTGGTCGTACTCCGCACTCGATGACGACGCGCAGGTGCTGTTCGAGCGTCTGTCCGTGTTCGCCGGAGGCTTCGATCTGCGTTCGGCCGGCGCCGTGGTCACCGACGACATGCGCGATCGAGTGCCGGAGCTGTTGCAGAGTCTCGTCGAGGGGTCGTTGGTGTCGGCGGATCGCTCCCGGCCGTCCACCCGGTACTTCTTGCTCGAGACGCTTCGTGGCTTCGGGCAGCAACGCCTGTTCGAGTCGGGTCGCCTCGATGAGGTGGCAACCGCCCACACATCTTGGGCGGTTGACCTCGTGGAGGACCTGCACCGGGCCATCCTCGGTCCGGACGAGGCCGAGGCCGTGGCCCGATTGGACATGGAACTGCCCAACGTGCGGGCGGCGCACGCCCATGCGCTGCGCACCGGAGACGTCGACAGCGCCATCCGCCTCGCCGCCGGGTTGCACCCGTATGCGTTCTATCGGCTTCGCGACGAGGTCACCAGCTGGTCCGAGGCCTCCATCCGCTTGCCGGGCGCGGAGGGGCACCGGCTGTTCCCGGCGGCGGCCGGTGCGGTGGCCTGTGGGTTGTCCTTGCGGTGGGATCTCGACGAAGCCGAAGCGGTGGCCCTACTGGGCATCGAGGCGGCTGTGGACGAGTCAACGGCGCTGTACCCGATGGACGCACTGGCGGTCGTCGCCCTCGAGCGGGGAGACCTGGCGGAGGCTCGCTCTCACGCACGGCGCCTGCACGGAATGGCGACCGAGGCGGATGATCAGCATTACGTCGCGTTTGCGTTGCTCACCGAGTTCGTCGCCGCCTTGTACATGGACGAGGACGGCGCCGCGAAGAACGCAGTGGACCAGTTGATCGAGATCGCAGACCGCTCCCGGAACCCGTCGACCATGGGGTGGGTGATGAACGCACGTGCCGAATACCTCCAGCACACCGATCCCGATCGGGCGCTCCAACTGACCGACGAAGCGTTGGAGCTCGCCGGTTCGGTGGGCAACGACCTGCTGGTCGGGTTGGCGCTGCGCACCGTGGCCGACATCCATGCAGCCAACGGCGATCGGGGGCCGGCAGTGCGTGCGTTCAGCCGCATCATCACCCATTGGCATGTACGCGGTGACTGGGCTCACCAGCTCGGCAGCCTGCGGCGCCTGGTGGTGCTGCTCACACGGCTGGAGCGTTTCGCCGATACGGCGGTGCTTCTCGGGGCAGTGAAGGGTGGATACGAAGGAGCGCAGCTGCCGGACACGGCACAAGACGAGCTGGATGATGCCGCAGCCGAGATCCGCCGGATGCTGGGCGACGACGAGTTCGAGCACGCCGATCGGCGCGGCCGGCGGATGAACCGCTTCGAGACGGTGGCGTTCGCCAGAGGCGTGCTGGAGGAGCTCGGGTCGTCACGACACGGCCGGAACGCGGCCGGGGTCTCGATCGCCAACGAGGCCCACCGGCCGGTTGCCGAGCCGCGGAGGCGATGACGACGCCCTCATGCCGACCCCGCGGTCGGGTAGGAGGTGTCAGACGCGGGGTTCCTCACCGAAGATCGCCCGAGTGCCGCCCGGGCCCGCGCCGTAGAAGAGGTCGTAGCCTTCCCGGCGGGGCGGGTCGACACAGCAATCCCCGATCGAGGCGCGGAACGCGTCCAGCAGGCCGTGTTCGCCGAAGGCGGCGGCATGTTGCTCGTCCCTGAACTGGGTGATCATCACGACTTTGCCCGGCTCGCGCTCGGACACGTATACCGCGTGGTACTCGGGTGCGTGTTCGTCCTCGAACGCCGACCGCTCCCACTGCTGCACGGCGTTGACGAATGTCTGCATCTGGCCCGGCTTCACCGTGGCCTCCATGAGATGTACGAAGCGCATGTGTGCACCCTACGCGGCGATCGATCCTCCACGGGTGCCCGCCGCCTCAGGAAGTTCCGTTCTTCCGGCGGCATCCGGGGCGTAGCGTTCGAGTGAGTGACGAAAGGGGAAGCTGTGGCCAAGTACCTGATCCAGTTCTCGTACACCCACGAATCGTGGGCGAACATGATCAAGAACCCCTCCGACCGTTCGGCGGCGGCACGTGCGATCGCCGAGTCGCTCGGCGGGTCGCTGGAGTCGTTCTACTGGATGTTCGGCGACTGGGACGGATTCGCCGTGGCCGACCTGCCCGACTCGGTGTCGGCAGCGGCGGTGAGCATCGCCGTGTCCAGCACCGGGGCCCTCGCCGGCGCCAAGACCACCCTGCTGTTCGAGCACGACGACCAGGCGGCCATGCTGGAGAAGGCGAAGACGGCGCTTGCCTCCTACCACCCGCCAAGCGGCTGATCGGCACTCTGGGCTGCCGCTCAGAGGAGGACCACTCGCAACAGGCGTTCGGCCCCGTCCTTGTCAAGCGGGTCGTTGAAGTTGCCGCACTTGGGTGACTGCACGCACGAAGGACACCCCGTGGCGCACGGACAGTCGAGGAGGGCCTGCCGGGTGGCGCGGAGCAGCTCACCGGCGCGGGCGTATCCGATGCCGGCGATGCCGGCACCTCCCGGATACCCGTCGTAGATGAAGTACACCGCTCCTCCGGTGTCCGGATGGATCGCGGTGGAGAGCCCGCCCACGTCCCAGCGATCGCAGATGGCGAACAGGGGCAGCATGGCGATGCCCGTGTGCTCGGCGGCGTGGAGGGCACCGGGGAGGTCGGTCCATCCGAGGTCGGCGTCTTCGATGACGTCCGGGCCGAAGGTGAACCAGAAGGACTCGGTTTCGAACGTGCGCGCCGGCAGGTCCAGCGGCTCGGTGGAGAGGATGGCGCCGCCGCTGATCTCTTTGCGCTGGTACGCCACGACCTGGCTCTCGACCTCGACCTTGCCCCAGTGGACGTCGATGCGGCCGAGCCGCTTCGTCGTGCCCATGTGCCGCACCAGGATGTCTTTGTCCACTTTGGGCTGGGTGTAGTAGCCGACGTCCGCACGGCGCACCACGACTTCCCGGCGGTGCAGGTCGAGCTCTTCGACGACGTAGCTGTCGCCTTGATGTAGGTAGATCGCACCGGGGTGGCACTGGCTGAAGGCCCGCTCCTCGTCGATCGAGCCCAGCAGTTCTCCCCCATGCTGGCCGATGGTGTAGACGGCACCCCCGGAGGTGCGGATGTTGACGTCGGGAGCCGGAGCGCGTCGCTTGGCCCAGTACAGCTTGCCGTCGCGCAGCCGGAGGCGGCCATCGCCGACCATCGTCGGGACGGCTTCCTCCAGATCGTCTCCCAGGAACTCACGATCCTCCGGCACCAGCGGCAGCTCGTAGGCGGCGCAGCCGATGTGGTCGGTGAGCACGTGCGGGTTGGCGGGGTTCACCACTGCCGCTTCGGGCTCGCGCTCGAACAGCTCGTCGGGATGGGACATGTAGTACTGGTCGAGTGCATCTTGGCCGCCGATGAGGATCGCCATCGACTCCCGCAGCGTGCGCCCGGCGCGGCCCGCTTGCTGCCGGAACGAGGCGATAGTCCCCGGGAACGTCGTGACGATGGCGGCGTCGAGTCCCCCGATGTCGATGCCCAGCTCCAGCGCGTTGGTAGCGGCCACACCCAGCAGGTCGCCACTCGCCAAGCGCTCCTCGACGGCGCGGCGATCCACCGCCAGGTAGCCGCCTCGGTACGGCGCGATGCGATCGGCCCGGTCGTCGTCGAGGCGCTCCCGCGCCCAGCGGTAGATGAGCTCGCTCGCCTTGCGGCTGCGGGCGAAGGCGATGGTGTGGACGTCGCGGGACACCAGGTCGCTGAACACGACGGTGGCCTCCGCCAATGAGCTACCGCGAATGCCCAGCTCCGGATCGGTGAGTTCCGGATTCCACAGCACGAAGGTCTTCTCGCCGACCGGCGACACGTCCTCGGACACGACCTCGACGTCCAGTCCGGCCAGCCACGAGGCCAGCTCTCCCGGGTTCCCGATGGTGGCCGAGGTGAAGACGAAAGTGGGGTCGGCGCCGTAGTGCCTGGCGATGCGCCGAATGCGCCGCAGCACGTGGGCGACGTGGCTGCCGAAGATCCCCCGCAACACGTGCAGCTCGTCGACGACGACGAACTGCAGGCGGGAGAAGAGGGCTGCCCAGCGGGAGTGGTGGGGCAGGATGCCGATGTGCAGCATGTCCGGGTTGGTGAGGATCACATCGGCGTGGGCCCGGATCCAGCGACGGTCCTCCCTTGGCGTGTCGCCGTCGTAGACGGCCGTGACCAGGTCGCGGAACACGCCGAAGCTGCGCAGCTGGTCCCTCGCCAAGGCCTTGGTGGGGTACAACGCGATGGCCGCCGGGTGCAGGCCTTCGGCGGCGGCCGCGGCCATCGGCACCTGGTACGCCAGCGTCTTGCCGGAGGCGGTGCCGGCGGCGAGCACGGTGTGGATGCCGGCGCGGACCCGATCGATGGAGTGCGCCTGGTGCCGGTAGAGCCGGGTGATGCCGGCGCCGGCGAGGGCGTCGAGCACCGCATCGGGCAGCGGCTCCTTCGGCTCGGCGTAGATCGCAGTGCGGGCCGGCTCGGTCCGTACGTGCACGATGCGCTCGTCACGATCGGGGTGGGCGCGCCATTCCTCCAGAATCGATTCCACGGTGCGATGGTAGGGAGACCCTGTGACGTGCCCGTTCGAGTATCGGCGCGGTCGTGGTCAGGTCGGACGCAAGCCTCGGGCACCACTCAGTCTGGGAGGCGACCGTAGGCGGTCAGCACGAGCACGGCGACCAGGGTTCGGATCGCACGCCACTCGAACCGTGATGCCGCGCTGGGAGTTTGCCACGAGATGGGCCAGCCACCGTCGGACTGCTGTGCCTGCTCGAGCTGGTCGACATGAGCTTGCAGGAGCGCGTCGTCGAACCACGCCCTCGTGACGCTCTCCGGAGTGGGTGCGAACTCCAATGGCGTGACCCCGTAGGTGTCGGCGTCGGGATCCAGCTTCACGAATCGCGCCGTTGGCAACGCCGATGCGATGCGCTCCGCCGCCAGCGTTGCCCGCTCTCGATCCGGCGCAGTCTCCACGAGCTTGCTGAGCCCGAGCAGCTCGTGGGCTTCACGTGGTACTCGGCCTGCCTCTAGTTCGGCGAAGCAGTACTCGGTCGCCTGCTCGACCCAGGGGTGCGTCACGGCCAGGGCATGAGCGTGGGCGGCGATCGCCGCGGTCGGGTTGAGGCCCGGTGGGTACTCGGCCGCTTCGAAATGGTGGGCACGCGGGTAACCGGCGACCGATGGCAACAGGATCGGGACCGCACCGGATGGCGCAGTGACCGTGGCCAGCCAGTCGCACGCCGGAGTGACCAGATGCTCGGCTCGAGCGCCGACCATCACGAGTCGCTCGAATGCAATCTCGACGTCGAGCGGCTGGCTAGCGGGTGCCCGCTTGTCCGGCTCGAGCCCGTGGCCGAAACCGCCGTCATCGTTCTGATAGGCAGCCAACGCGGAAAGGACGCCGGCCGTGCCCCCACTCTCGAACAGCGAGGCGTAGACCCGCTGCTCCAACAGCCGCCCGTTCTCGTACATGAACGTGCGTGCGGCGTCGCCATTCCATGCCATCAGGGGAGGATCCTCTCACACCGTGTGGTGATCCTCGGCGCTCGCCACACAGAACCACCGGCGAAAAGGCCCAGAGGGTCGGCAGGCACTCGTCGAGCGGCCGCACACCACGATCCAGCACGCGGTTCACCGCGCTCCCCGCCGGATCTACAGCATCGCCCTGCCGCCGATGCGGATGCCTCCGGTGAGTAGCCCGGTGTCGGGGGCGGCGAGCGGGTCGGTGCCGGGAGCGCTGTCGTAGACGACCTCCTCGCCGAGGAGGATGCGAGCCCGGAAGCGGTCAACATCGTCACCGCCGGAGCGGTCACCGTCGATGGCGATGATCTGCATCGTGTAGCCGGGGACGTCGTTGAGCGTGCCCGTGCCGGCGATGTCGGCCCGGTTGCCGGCGACGACCGCATACGTCAGGTCGGTTGACTGGAAGGTGAGCTCCTCACCACGGAGGGCAAACCGAAGGGTCCCGCCCAGCTCACCGCTCCGCCGGTAGCGCGTCGAGAACGAGAACTGGGCTGTGGCGCTGTCATTGGGCGGATCAGTCGAGTCCGTCGGGTTGATGATGGTGCCACCGCCTCGCGTGGGGACGAGCTCGTCGAACACGACCACGAACGAGAAGGTCTCGGTGTCGCTGGTCCCTCCGGGCCCGGTCACCGTCACCGCTACCTCGTACAGGCCGGCTTCGGTGTACGTGTGTGCGGCCTGCAGGATGCCCGACGTCGGGGTCACCGGGTCCACGGTGCCGTCGCCCCAGTCCACCGTGGCCGTGGCCACCGTGCCGGTGAAGCTCGCCGTCGCGGTCACCTCGGTGCCCACGGGTATGGGTCCGGCCGGCGTCACGTCAAGGCCGTCGATGATCGGCTCGTCGTCACCAACCACCTCGAAGACGGCCTCGGCCGGCTCTCCCGAGTCGCCGTCACTGTCGGTGACGATCAGCGTCGCCGTGAAAGTCCCCGTGGCCAAGGGGGTGAAGAGCAACGAGTCGGTGGTGCCGCCGGCCACGATGCCGCCCTCGGAGTCGGTGACCTCCCACGCGTAGCTGAACGTATCGTCGCCCGGGTCGGTCACCGCCGAAGTCAGCGACACCGCAGTGCCGAGGTCGATGGGGCTGGGCGGGTCGACGGTGATCTCCGCCGTGGGAGCCACGTTGGAGACACTCACCTCGAGTGTTCCCGCTTCTTCGAAGGTGCCGTCTTCGTTGGTCGCGTCCACGCCGATGGTGACCTCGTCAGGGCCATCGAGATAGACATGTTCGAACGTGCCCGGCGGTCCCACGTCCACCGACCCGTCGCCCCAATCGACGAGCACCGCGGTCACGGTGTCGTCGCCGGGGTCGGCCACGTCGACGCCGAGGCTGTACACGCTGCCCTCGGGAGTGACTGCGGCGCCCTCCAGCACGGCCACGGGTGCCACGTCGGTGACGGTGACGACGAACTGGTCGGTGCCCGTGTTGCCCTGGTCGTCGGTGGCGGTCACCGTGACGATCACCTCGGCCGGGCCATCGGGCGGGGTGTAGCTCCACGACCACGCCCCCTCGCCCAGATCCACCGTGTCACCGATGTCGGCGGCGATGGAGACGATGGCATCGCCATCGGGATCCAAGAAGCTGCCGCCATTCTCGACGGATGTTCCCTCTGGTGCGATCACGTCAGGGGCGGGTTCGGCCACCTCCGGCCCCTCGTTGCCGATGCGCACCTCGAACGAGTCGGTGCCTGACCCGTCGTCGTCGAACACCTCCACCGTCACCGTGTAGGTGCCCTCTGCGGCGTAGAAGTGGCTGCCGCTCACCAGGTCGCCCGTGATGAGCCCCTCGCTCGTGGTGCTATCCCCCCAGTCGATCAGTGCCACGTGATCGTCGTTGCCCGGGTCGCTGAAGGTGGCCGACACGATGACGGCCACCGAGGTGTCGGGCAGGCTCTGGTCGGGTCCGGCGTCGACGAGCGGCGGGACGTTGCGCACAGTGATCTCCAGCTGGTCGCACATCTCGAATCCGGCGCCGTCACTGATGCAGATCTCGATGGTGAACACGCCGTCGTTGGCGTACGTGTGAGAGGCTTCGAAGGGCGAACTGGGGTTGGTCACGATGTCCTGGGTGCCGTCACCCCAGTCGATGGTCGCGGTGAGCGCGGCATCGGGAGCGCTGAATTGCACGGTGATGGCAGCTTCGCTGCCCTCGTCCACTTCGGGAGCTTCCAGGGTGGCGGCGACGAGGTCGGCCTCGTGGAAGCGACCCTTGTTGGTGCTGACCCCCACGTTGCCGCTGGCGTCGACGGCTTGGATGAGGTACTCGGTATCGAGGCCCACGACGGGTCCGCCGCTACCCGTCCAGTGGCCGTCGCCCTGATCGACGAGTTCGACGCGCTGCCAGGTGGTGGGGTTGTCTTTCCACAGCGCCACCACGCGGGTGACCGTGTCGTTCCCGGCCGGCAGGTCGTCGGGGTTCTCTTCGACCAGGATGTCGAAGTCGATGAATCCCCCGATGAGTTGTGCGCTGGACATGGCAATGAAGGGGGGATCGAAATCGTCGCTCTCTGAGTAGAAGATTTGCGTTTCGAAGTCCGTGTAGGTGCGTTGCACGCCGAGCCCCGTTTCCGGATCGGCGAGGAAGAACTGACCTGCCATGAGGACGAGTCGCTGGCGATCGCCGACCGGGGTCTTGAAGCTGTTGATGTTCTGCAACGCCGAAGGGAAGATCGTGCCTGCGAACAGCAGCTCGGGTTCGTTCTCGCTCAGATCGATGACCGGTCGGGCGACGGCGGCGTCGAAGTCCTCGATGTCGACCGATGCCAGCTCCGTCAGCAAGGCACCGTGGGCGCGGCCGGTCGTTCCATCACCGGTCACATCCAGCTCGACGCGTGGCTGGATGGGTCGGTAGTGGGTCACCTGCGCGTCGTTGCCCGGTTGTGACTGAGGCTGGCCGCCACCGGCGACATCGGTGAGGTCGAAGCCGGACACCTCGAGGAAGGAGCCCGTCTCGGTGGGGACCTCGCCGAATCCGTTCTCGGGGTCGATGGACACCGCCACGGTGGCTGTGGTGAGGCCGGTCGCGGGGTCGGGCACCGTGGTCAGCGGGTCCGGGGCAGGGGGGACGGCCCCGGACCCGCTGAGGCCGTAGAACGGCATGCCGTAGAAGGTGGCCTCGACGAGGGCCTTTTCGTCGAAGACGCCGTAGAGACCGAGACCGGCGACGTACTCCTGTTTGGCGAACGTGAGTGCCTGTGCCGCCGTCATCGATCCGTCGAGACGCTCGGCGAACAGCCCCATGAGTCTCTCCGACAGGGCGACCGCGGCCGTGTCGCCGTAGCCGAATCCGGTGTTGCCCACCATGATGGCTCCGTGCCTCGAGAAGACCTGGGCCCAGTCGGAGATTCTGAGATCGGACGCGTCGAAGTAGTCGTCCGGTACGTTGATTGCGGCGTTGCACCCCATCGAGAAGAAGATGCGACTCTCCAGGCGGGAGTCTCCGTTGTCGTCGGTGCCGTTGAGCAGAATGTCCTCGACCGTGTAGAGCTCGTCGCCCCCGGCGGCCGGTTGGAGCCGGTAGTGGTCGAAGTGGGCGTTGAGCGCCCCCACCTCGGGAGCGGGTGCCGAGCTCGGCAGCAACAGGCTTCCGACGTCGGCAGCGGTCCACGTGTCGTTGATGAGCGTCACCGGGGGCTGCGGAAGGTTGGTGTCCAAGGCCCCGTCGACCTCGAGCGCACCGTCGGTCAGGAAGTCGTAACCGGTGACGAGTGACGTGGCCGGATCGAGGGCGCCGTCGTTGACGATGAACAGCTCGATCGCAGTGCGGATCTCGGCCGGGTTCTCGACCAGGCGGCCGACCGCCCGGTCGGGCACGAAGAGCTGCCGGCCCAGCCATGGGATCGGGTCCACGTCGCCGTAGGCGTCGTCCGACAGCACGTGCTCGCTCACCGATGCTCCGTACAACGCCGTCTGCGTGGGGAAGACGCCGGCATAGTCGGCCTGGTTGGAGAGGGTGGTCAGATCGGGAACGCGAGCGTACGGGATCATCTCGTCGCTCCCCACCACGGTGATGAACTGGAGGTCCGATGTGCCGTTGTCGTCGATCGCCTCCAGGATCTCGGTGATGCCGCCCACCACGTCGTTGGCGGTGTCGGGATTGCACGGATTCTGGTCCCACGCCTCGTAGTGCGTGCTCATGTCGGTGCCGATGACCGCCTCTACGGGCACGATGGTGGCGGTGAGGCCCAGGGCTGCGAGCTCGGGATCGGCCGGCGTGGACGAGTCGTCATTGAGCAGATCGACCAGCCCTTGTAGGTCGGCGAGCACCTGCTGCGCCTCAGCGGTGCCGTAGCGGCCCTCCAATCGGCGCATGTTGAGCAGGAAGACAGTGTTGAGGGCGTCGGGTGTGGCCGCCGGGTCGAATGTGGCGATCGGAGGTCCCGGGTCGAAGGGCAGCACGTGGGGATCGCACACCGGATAGCCGACCGGGTCGGTCACCCGAGCCCGCAGCACGTACGGGTCCGCGCTCGTGGCGCCGTTGTAGCCGCTCACCTGGATGGTGTAGACCCCCTCCGAGGCCGCCTCGTCGGACGTGATCTTGGTGTCGACCTGCTCGTCGGTGGTGTCGCGATTGGCGGAGACACTGGAGATGGGAAGCGACTGGATTCCGATGTCCTGGATGGTCTCAGGCGCCAGCGCGTTCTGCTGGTTGATGCTGTTGATGCCGGGGTCTTCCACGGGAGCGATCTGGGTGCCGGTGTCGCTCTCCGGATAGGCGCTCAGCTGGTCGGCCACCGGGCGATAGATGATGAGGTCGTTGTCGGCGTCGAGCTGGCTCAGGCTCAGTTGAATCCGAGCGCCGGCGAGATCGGGGATGGGCACGCTGTAGAAGTCGGTGTCGCCCTCGGTGGCGACGTGGGAGATGAGCAGCACGTCCGATTCCACGACCGGGGCCGTATCCACGGAGTTGCCTTCCGGTTCGAAAGCTTCGATCACCGTCACCGGTGCGGTTCCAGAGGCCGCTGCCATCGCGGCGCCGACGGTGACGGTGGCGGCGGCGCTGAACACACCGAGGCGCAGCCCCGGGTAGGCCAGGAACGACAGCGTGTGATCGGCGAGCGGTTCGATGGCCTGCGGCAGGTCGAACGAGTGAGTCGTGCCCATCACCGCCGGATCGTCGACGGCAAAGGTGGCGCTCGCCCCGCCGCCGTCGACGGTGAGCGAGCCCGACCCCTCCACGTAGAGGAAGCCCTCGGGAAGGGTCATGTCCACGGTGCCGGGCAGCACCAGCTCGGTTCCGAAGACGGAGAACTCCACGCGGTAGTCCACGACGGGGGCGTTCGGGTCGAACCGTTGCACTCCGATGTCCTCGAGGGGTAGCTCCTCCCATGGGAAGTCGGAACCTTCGAGCAGTCCGAAGAAGTAGTCGCCAAACGTGGCCTCGGGCCGGAGCGCGCCGGCAGCGAAGGCATCGCCGAAAGTGGCGAACGTCGCGCAGTCGAAGGTCTCGCAATCGAAGATCGCGTTGACCGAGCTGATGGGCACCGAGCTGATGGGCACCGAGCTGATCGGGACGGAGCTGATGGGCACCGACGAGATCGGAACGGAGCTGATGGGCACCGAGCTGATCGGCGCGTCGGCGATGTCGAGCGCGGCGATCGTGGAGCTGCCGGTGATGTCGTTCGTCGCGCAGTCGAAGCCGGCGGCGGCGAGGAAGGCACACCATTCATCGCCGGCGGCGCCCGCCCCACCGTTCAGCGGGATCTCGTCGAGGGGGCGATCTCCGAATGACAGCGCGGCCAGGCTGAGCTTGCCCAAGACACTCTGGCTGAAGTCGGCGTTGCCGACCACGAGCTCTGCGACGCAGTCATTGGTGGACGCCGCATCGAGTGCCAGCACATCCTGCAGGGTCACGGTCTGGATGGGAACGCCTTCGAGGGGCGTGCCGGCCAGCACCTGCTCCCAGCCGGTGGCGTCGCCGCATGGCACGTTGACAGAGCTGATGGGTACGGAGCTGATGGGCACCGAGCTGATGGGCACCGAGGAGATCGGCACCGAGCTGATGGGCACCGATGAGATCGGGACGGAGCTGATGGGGACGGAGCTGATGGGCACCGATGAGATCGGGACGGAGCTGATGGGTGCGGACGCCTGCGAGCCGAGCGCGTCGAGGGCGATGTCCGCCACCGGCACCCGGGTGGCACCGGGAGGGGTCTCGACCGTGTCGCTCGCCAGCTCCACCAGCAACGTCGCCCCCGACGTCTCCAGTGCACCGATATCGCAGAGCTCTTGCTGGGGGCGGGGCACGTCACGCTGGTCGACGTCTTCGCACGCCGTCGGGTCATCTCCGCCCGGCGTCGCCGGACTCCCAGCCTCGATAGCCGGACTGCCGGCCAGCAGGGCATGGGTCGCCGTCGGGCCGCCATTGCCGGCCAGCGGCCCGAGACCGGCGTCGACATCGGAGATGTCACCGGGGCCGGGACTCACGTCGCACTCGGTGGTATCTCCGATGAGGGTGTATCCGATCGACTCCACATCGGTGCCCGAACCGGTGCAGTCCGGCCCGCCGAAGCTCGCCGTGTTGCCGGCGATGATCGTGTTCTTGGCGCTCGTCGCCAGCAACGAGTCGGTGGCGATGCCGCCTCCTAAGCCGGCCGAATTGGCAGTGATGGTGACGTTCCGGAGAACCGGGGCCGACTGGCCGGTGAAGATGCCGCCGCCATCGGACGGGGCGCGGTTGCCGCTGATGGTGCTGTTGGCGGCCGTCAGGTCTGCCGTCTCCATGGCGATCCCGCCGCCGTCGCTGTCTGTGCTCTCGTTGGAGTCGATCGTCGAGCCGTCGATGGTCATCGTGGTGCCACCACTCACATGGATGCCGCCACCCGACAGCTCCGACGTGTTGCCGGAGACCGTGGAGTCGATGATGGCCATGCTGTTGCCTGCGGCGGCCACACCGCCGCCACGCGAGGCGGCGTTGCCGGCGATGGTGGACGACACGATGGTGATCTCGCCTGCCCCCTCTGCGGCCCAGATGCCCCCACCGTCCCCGCCGGCGGCGTTGCCGGAGATGGTCGAGTCGAGGATGGTGAGCTCCGCCTGAACGGCGATCCCGCCGCCGTTGCTCGCGGACTCGTTGGCGGACACGATCACGCGCTGAAGGGTGGTGGGGCTGGCTATCAGCAAGCCGCCACCGTTCGATTCGTCGGACAGTCCGTGGGAAAGGGTCATGCGAGAGATGACCACCTCGGTGAGGCCGGCCTCGACGGTCACTACGCGGCCCTCGCCGAACCCGGAGACGATGGTGCGGTTGGGATGCTGCCCGATGATCGTGACGTCGGCGGTCACCGTGAACGGGCCGTAGACGCCCGGGGCCACCGTGATGTGTTCACCGCCTTCGGCGGTGTCGACGGCGGCACGAATGGTGCAGAAGGGGTCCCCTACGGCGTCGTCACATGCCGGATCGTTGATCGCCACGACCAGATCACCGCCGCCGTGCGACGCCTGGCTGATCGCAGGGGCGAGAAGGCCGACGGCGGTCAAGCCGGCAACCACGAGCACGGCGGCCGGTCGTACCACTGTGATCAGCCATCGACCTGGACTCACCGATCCCCCTTCTCCGGCCTCGCAGCAGCGAGGTGTGCACTCCCCGGACCCCTCTGCATGGGAACCCTACACATGACCATCTGACGGGGTAAGGGCGGTTTCCTGCTGTGGCAACGTGTCAGCCAGCCACCACTAGCCTCGTCGGGGAGGAGGAACGTGACGCAGCCGGACGTCTTTGGCCCTTACGTCCCGCAGCTACTGAGTGACATCTCTGGGGAGCGATACCGAGCGATCGACGGCTCGATGATCCACGTCGATCTCTCCGGGTTCACGGCCATGTCGGAGCGCCTGGCCCGCAAGGGCAGGGTTGGTGCCGAAGAGGTGGTGACTGTCCTCAACCGGACGTTCACTCAGCTGCTCGACCTCGCCCTCTCCCTCGGCGGCGACCTCCTCAAGTTCGGTGGCGATGCCTTGCTGCTCTTCTTCTCTGGTCCCGACCACCCGCGCCGCGCCGTCGTCGCCGCAGCCCGCATGCGGGCGGCTCTTCGCAGTATCGGACGGTTCAAGACGACGGCGGGAGCCGTCCGGCTCGGCATGTCTACCGGGGTGCACACGGGCACGTTCGACTTCTTCCTGGTCGGCGAGTCACACCTCGAGCTGCTGGTGGTCGGCCGTGCCGCTACCGAGACCGTGCTGATGGAGTCGACCGCCGGTGCGGGCCAGGTGCTGGTGAGTCGAGACACGGCCCGCCACCTCCCGGCGAGCTGCCTCGGTCCAGTGCGTGAAGGCGGCATCCGGCTTCGCGCCGCGCCGCACCTGAGCACGGAAGCGGCGGCCCGGACGGTCACCGGCGATGGCGGACTGGAACAGTACGTGCCCGTGGCGCTGCGCTCGGCGATCACCGCGAATCGAGGAGAGGGCGAACATCGTCGCGTGACCATCGCCTTCGTCGAGTTCGTCGACACCGATGAGATGATCGACACACATGGCGCCGCGGTGGTCGGGGAGCAGCTCGACGAGACCGTCGCTCTGGTGCAGCGCACTGTCGACGAGTTCGGTGTGACGTTCCTCGGCTCGGACGTGGACATGAACTCCGGCAAGCTGGTCCTTGCCGCAGGGGCGCCCAGTGCCTCGTACAACGACGAGGAGCGCATGTTGCGTGCGGTGCGCGCCATCCAGGATGGGTCGCCGCTGCCGCTGAAGATCGGAGTCAATCGGGGGCCGGTGTTCGCCGGGGATGTCGGATCACCGCACCGTCGCACCTTCACCCTGATCGGCGATGCGGTCAACCTGGCGGCCCGCATCATGGCGAAGGCCGAACCCGGCCAGGTGCTCGTCTCTCCGGAGGTGCTGGAGCGGAGTCGGACCACTTTTGCGGTCACCCCGGTGCCATCGTTTGCCGTGAAGGGCAAACAGGAGCCGATCGAGGCGGGCGCGTTGGGCGCCATCACCGGCGTCGCCCCGAGAACCGCGAGCACCACCTATCCGCTGATCGGACGCGAGGCCGAGCTGGAGAAGCTCACCGCGGCGCTGTCCACGGCCATGGAGGGGTCCGGATCGTTCGTCTCGGTCGAGGGCCCGACGGGTCTTGGCAAGACCCGGCTCGTTGCCGAGCTCCGCGAACGCGCCGGCGATGTGGAGTGGCGCCAGGCGACGTGCCAGCGGTATGAGCAGAACACACCGTATTTTGCCGTGCGCGGCCTGTTGCGTGACGCCCTCGGCATCCCGCCGGAAGCGACTGCTGCACGCGCCGGCGCCGCCCTGACCGAGTTCGCCGCGGCAGCGGTGCCGTCGGTGGCCCCGTGGTTGCCTTTGATCGCCTCGGTCATCGATGGTGAAGCGCCATCGACGCCGGAAGTCGATGCCCTCGATCCTCAGTTCCGACCGTCGCAGACTCACCGGGCGATCGCAGAGCTCCTGCCGGCGGTCTTCCCTTCCCCGACCGTTGTGGTGTTCGAAGAGGCGCAGTGGATGGACGACGCCTCGGCGGCCATGGTCGCCTACCTCGCCAAGGCATTGGAGAACGGTCCGTGGCTCGTCGTGGGCGTGCGCCAGGAGGGCGACGGTGGCCTGCGCGTCGAGGGCACCACCACCATCGAGTTGCAGCCGATCTCGGAACGCGCCGCACAGGCATTGGCTGCCGAGGTCACCTCCGGGAGTCCTCTGCTCGACCACGAAGTGGAACCGCTCATCGACCAGGCCGGGGGAAACCCGATGTTCCTCTTGGTGCTCTTGGATCAGGTGTCCACCGACGATGAGGTCCCGGATTCGATCGAGGCGTTGGTCACCGCACAGCTCGATCGGCTCGATCCGGAGCTGCGGCGCGTGTTGCGGTATGCATCGGTGATCGGCGCCGAGTTCGACCGTGCCACCATGGCCGCGGCGTTCGGCGCCGCACTGCCCCGGCTCGATCGGCCGGGCCTCTGGAGGCGCTTGCACGACTTCGTGGAGCGGTCCGGCGACGGGCGCTATCGATTCCGTCAGACGATGTACCGCGACGTGGCGTACGAAGGGCTCCCGTACCGGACTCGAGCCGAGCTGCACGGCGACATCGCCGCCGTGCTCGAACAACAGGCACCCGAGCCCGATCAACAGGCCGAGCTGCTGTCGCTCCACTTCTTCCGAGCCGGTGAGTACGAGAAGGCATGGCACTACGCCGTGGTGGCCGGCGATCGCGCCGCCGCCAAGTACGCCAACCAGGACGCCGCCGACTTCTTCGGCTTCGCGCTGGGAGCGGCGCGGAGGCTGGACGTGCCCGCCGAGGAGGTCGTTCGCATCGCCGAGGCGCGGGGCGATGTCCTCGAGCTCGCCGGTCGGTACGACGACGCCGACGATGCCTTCACGTTCGCCTTGCGGACGGCCCCCGATGACCCGCTGGTCCGGGCTCGGTTGATGCGCAAGGAGGGCATGCTGCGCATGCGGCTGGGGAAGTATCCGGTGGCACTCCGCTGGTTCAGCCGCGGTCTGGGTCTGCTCACCGGCACCGGTCGCCGGGTACAAGCGATCCGGGCGGAGTTGGAGCTGGCCTACGCCGGAACCCGCTTTCGACAAGGCAAGTACACCGAGTGTGTGACGTGGTGCCGGCGCGGTGTGCGCCACGCGCAGCAAGCAGCACACAAACGCGAGCTGGCCCACGGGTACCACTTGCTCAGCCACGCCTATCGATTCCTGGGGCAGGCGCCGGACGAGGACTACTCGGCACGAGCCCTCGAGATCTTCACAGAGCTCGGTGACTACGTAGGGCAGGCGGACGTGTGGAACAACATCGGCGTGGAGCGCTACTTCGCCGGCCGCTGGACGGAGGCGATGGAGGCCTGGACCCGGGCCCGCAGGGCGCGGGAGACGGCCGGTGACGTGGTCGGCGCCGCGATTCAGGAGAACAATGTGGCGGAGATCCTCTCCGATCAGGGCCGGTACGAAGATGCGGAGCTGCTCTTCCGCGAGGTGATCCGCGTGAGCCGCGCCGCCAAGTTCTCGATCGCAGAATGGGTCGCCACCAAGAACCTGGGACGGCTGGCATCCCGCCTGGGACGCACCGACGAGGCATCGCAGCTCCTCCACGACGCGCTGGAGGCTCTGGAGGACCTGGGCTCGGGCGGTCACGTGGTGGAGGCCGAATTGCAGATCGCCGAGAACCACCTCATGGCCGGCCAACCGGACGAGGCGGTGGCGCTGGCCAACGTGGTGGCAGATCGGCTGAAGGGGCAGGATGGAGCCGACCAGGTCCTGGCTGCGGTCTCCCGCATCCGTGGTCATGCCGCCTTGCAGCACGGACGCCTCGATGAGGCGAAGGCGGCGTTTGATGAATCTGCCACAGCCGCCGCCGCCGCCGGCGCCGAGTATGAGGCGGCACTCACCCATCACGCGCTCAGCACCTGGGCACGCCTCGCCGGTGAAGAGGACGAATGGGGGCCGCTGGCCCAGCGCACGTTCGACCGGCTCGAGGTGGTGGCGACGATCGATTTCCCATCGTTGACCGAGCCGATTCCGGGCTAGCCGGGCAGGCCTTCGTTCACAGTTCGAGGGTCATGCCCTCGTATCCGGCGTCCACGAGCGGGAATCGGGCCCGGGCCAGCCGCACGACCTCTTCGATCTGGGCGTCGGTGCGGTCCGGGTCGTGGCTCACCAGCACGACCCGCTTGGCGCCGGCTTCGACCGCGGCTTCGACCACCTGCTCCCAGGTGCTGTGTCCCCAGCCGCGGTAGAGGGCGTCGTATTCGCGAGGCAGATACTGGGCGTCGTGGATGAGCACCTCGGCGTCCCGCGCCAATTCCACAAGACCGGAGTTGTCGGAACCGAGCTCGACGTCGGTGGCCACGACCACTGAGCGGTCGCCGTGCTGGATGCGGTACGCCGTCACGCCCTGGGGGTGGTCCAGGCGGTCGGTGGTGACCGTGAACCCATCGATGTCGATGCTGCTGCGATCGACGTCGACGTATCGCTTGGCGGACGCGGTCTCGCTCAATGACACTGGGAACCAGGGAGGGCCGAACCCACCTGCAACCAGCTCCTCGACCCCGTTGCCCTCCCATGTGTGGCCGTAGAAGATGAACCGGTTGCGCCGGTCGTACAGGGGACGGAAGAAGGGCAGGCCCTGGAGATGGTCCCAGTGATAGTGCGTGAGCAATACGTGGAAGTCGAAACCCTCCGGCGGCGTCGGCGGGAGGGTGGACTCGACCGCTCGCAGGCCCGTTCCGCAGTCGATGATGATTCGAGCGAGCTCGCTCACCTCGATGTCGATGCAGGTGGTGTGGCCTCCGTACCTGCGATGGACGTCGTCGGCGACCGGCATGGAACCTCTCACGCCTCTGAAGGTCAGAATGGCCACGACTGGTGCCCCCGCTCGACTCGGGAACGACGCTACACGCTGTACACCCGCTCATCTATGGTTCCTGTATCCGCAGCTCAGAGATCGGCGGTAGCGTGCCTGGCGCCTCTTGAGAACGACCGGAGAGGGGTCCCGGTGGCGAGAACCGAGAAGGGGAACTGGTGAGGCTTAGGGTGACGCAACCGCCCCGGCTTCGTACCGAAGAGCCGGAGGGCGAGCGGCACGCCACGTGGACCGAGCTGTTCTACGACCTCGCGTTCGTCGTCGCCGTCGCCAATCTCGGGCACCGACTGCTATTGAACGTCACCTGGTCGGGTGTCCTCGCCTTCATCGGCCTGTTTGTGTTCATCTGGTGGTCCTGGGCGCAGTTCACCTTCTATGCCGACCGGTTCGATACCGATGACGTGGTCCAGCGCCTCCTGGCCATGGTGCAGATGATCGCCGTCAGCCTCATGGCGGTCAGCATCTCGGGTGACGTCGCCGACTCCAGCCTGGCGTTCGCCGCCGGCTACATAACGGCCCGGGTGGCTCTCATCGT